>JBKJQB010000285.1:0-5754 GCA_046594105.1 Thermoanaerobaculia bacterium | reverse complement strand
AGTTGAGCCGGGCCGCTTTCTTGTTGTCTGCATTGACCACATACCAGGGTGAGTCGTCGGTGTCGGTCACCGCGAACATGTCGTCTTTCGCCTTGGAAAAGTCTTCCCAGCGATCGCGGGACTCCAGATCCATGGGACTCAGTTTCCACCGCTTGGTCGGCCGCTCCAGCCGCTGCTGGAACCTCTTCTCCTGCTGCTCGTCGCTGACCGAGAACCAGTACTTGATGAGGATGATCCCCGAGCGGATCAGCATCCGTTCGAACTCGGGGCAGGAGCGCAGGAACTCCTGATACTCCTCCGCGGAGCAGAACCCCATGACCCGCTCCACCCCGGCACGGTTGTACCAGCTGCGATCGAACAGCACCATCTCGCCGGCACCAGGCAGCTGCTCGACATAACGCTGGAAGTACCACTGGGTGCGCTGGCGTTCCGAGGGCGCCGTGAGCGCGACGACGCGGCAGATGCGGGGATTCATGGCGTCGGCGATCCTCTTGATCGCTCCCCCTTTCCCGGCCGCGTCGCGACCCTCGAAGACGACGACCACCTTCACCTTCTCCGCCCGGATCCACTCCTGCAGCTTGATCAGCTCCAGATGCAGCCTGGCCAGCTCTTTCTCATATTTCTTCGTGCTCAGCTTTCTGCTGGGGAGTTTCACATCCGATCGCTTCCCGGAACCGGATGCCTTCTTTTTTCTCTTTTTGCGTTTCTTCTTCGTCGTGCTCACTTCGACTGGCTGCTGCTGCGCTGGACCCGCTGACGTTTCTGACTGAGCCATCGATCGACCTCTCGCTTCTCCCCGCAGGGAAGTTTCGTTGAACGCCTGATGAGGCTAGCACGCCGCGAAACCGCGCACCGATTCCAGTAGCTTTCTCGTACGTCTTCGCTCGCGGCGACGCGGCTGGAGCGAAAATCGTGGCCGACGCTTTGCGAACCAACGCCGCCGGCCGTGCCGGCCCGTCAGCGGTGGACTGCCGACTGGAAGTAGAAGTCGAGCATGGCGGTCAGCGGCGCCGGATGCCCCCGCAGACGGCTGCGAAGCGCCGCGCCTTCCCAGCAGTCGATCAGCAGGCCGGCCATGCGCCGTGGATCGGAACCGACAGGGATGTCGCCCCGCTTGCGGGCCTCTTCCAGGCAGACGGCGATGCGCTTGGCGATCTCGGAAAAGCATCCTTCGATCCTGCGCCGGAACACCTCGCTCACGCCCGACAGTTCCTGTCCCAGCCCTCCCAGCAGGCAGCCCATGTAGCCCTCCTTCCGGTAGCTCTGCTGCACCAGCTCGAAGAACCCGCGCACCCGTTCCAGAGGTGAACGGCCATGGTCTCCGAGGCATGCGTCGAGGGCCGCGTGGACCTGCTGCATGTACTGGTCGATGACCTGGAGCGCGAAGTCCTCTTTGTCCTGAAAGTGATGGTAGAAAGAACCCTTCGGAGTGCTGGTGGCTGCAAGCAGCGTCTGAAGGCCCAGATCGTTGTAGCCATGCTTCAGGAGCATGGGCAGCCCCACATCGAGCAGTCGCTGCTTGGTCGCGTGCGTCATCTTCAATGGTGAATGGACACCACCACTCCGGAGTGAGCCGCCGCGCGTGGCTGAATTCCTGCCGCGTCGCGCGTGGCGGCTGTCCCTCCTCGGAGAAGCAGCTATTCCTTGACCTTCTCGATCATGTGATCGATGACCTTACTGTGCTCACGCTGGGGACTGAACATGACGATCTCCGCGTCCCCGTCCACTTTGACGTTGTGGCCGGGCGGCCAGTAGAACAGATCATCCGCGTGCACCGTCTCGCGCACACCCTTCGCATCGGTCGTCGTAATCTGCCCGCGCAGAACGAAGCCCCAGTGCGGGCATTGGCAAAGGTCGCCTTCCAGTCCCTTGAAAAGCGGGGTGGTATCGACACCCGCCGACAGGCTGAAGTACTCGCCGCTGATCTTGTCGAACCCCTTCACGTCGCCGAAATCCGTTCGCTGACGAATCACCGCGCCGGGGATCTCCATCCTGACGTCCACGCTGTCTTTGGCCACTCGCATGATCGTTTCCTCCTTCTAACTGCCTTATCGCGACAGTAGACCGATTGGTCTAGTTTGAACGAAGGCAGGATACCGTGTCGCCAAACGCTGTCAAGTCTGCGCGCGAAGGCGCGCTTCACAGACCAGCCCCCGGCTCTGCCAGGGGAAACCCGTTGGCGTTCCAGGTGCGGCCGCGACGGCGGCCGCTACTCGAGGCACGACCTGTAGCGACCGCCTTCGCAGCCGCCGTTTTCCTGTCGCCACGCGTTTCCCCGGGCAGAGCCCGGGGCGGATGGCCGGGCGCGCCTGCGCGCGCCTTCCGAAACGCCGCGATGTTTCGAAGTGCGATCTACGGTGTCGGACCGGGCAGGAAGCCGGGCCGCGACTGATTCGAGGTCTGCCGCGAAACCCGGGCCGTGAAAAACATGTTGCTGGACACGATCCCCGTGTAGTTCAGAGAGAGGAAGGACGAAGGAAGCGTCGTCAAAAGACTTCCCCCTCGAATGGTGGAGGCCACCACACTCTGGCGGTCCCCGAGTTGCGCGCTCATCATTCCAAAGCCAAGCGTCGCTGGACCTCGTTCGACGCTTTGTGAGAGTGCCGGATCGAATGCAAGCCCCGCGCTTCTCTCCGCCGTGCCGAAGAACCAGGCCTTGTCCTTGAGGAGCGTGCCGCCGAGACTCGCTCCATACGTTTTTCCGCTGCCCAGGAATGAGGTCCGGCCGGTGGTCAGCCCGAGTGAGCCGGAAAAGCGGCTGGGCTGCTTGATCGTCGCCTGGATCTCGCCGCCCGACGCACGGCCGAATTCGGCAAAACTCCCCTGCGGGGCGACCACGTCCTGCGCCCTCCCCGCCATTGCGGCCAGCATCTGCGCGGCGGCAAGTACAACGACTGCGCGTTTCCAGGACATGGATCCTCCGTTCGAGCGGCAACCTGAGTCTAAGCGTTTCCTGCCCGAGCGTCGGTGTCTTTCCGGTGGCGGAGAGTTCGGCCTTCGCATTGGAGTCGGTGTGGCGCGGCCGTCCCGGCCGCCTCCCTGATCCATTTGCGGCGGCCACCGACATCTTTCGCCGGGCGTTCCAATGGCGGCCGAGGACGGCCGCGCCACACCAGGCAATCGAGGAAGTGGCGCGGCGATGAAACACTCACTCCCCATTCATCGAACCTCAATCGTGAGGCTGAAAGCGCGATCGAAGCTGCCCCAAAACATCGGTGTGGCGCGGCCGTCCTCGGCCGCCTCTTCTGTGGCCCACAGCGTAGGAGTCGGCAAACAGTTCGTTGTTGAGAGGGCGGCCGAGGACGGCCGCACCACACCCGACTTCAGTCGAGGATTCCTGTGAGGTCGGGATCGCCCACCCACTTCCAGTCAATCAGGTGTGCCTTGATCGGATTCTGAAGAACGTATCTCCTGACGCGGTGGAGATCATGCTCGTCGCGCAGCCATGAATCATAAGACTCGCCTTGCCACAAACTGCCGCGGCGTCCCATCAGTCTGTTGATCTGGTGCGCTGTGACCGACTTCCAGTCACCGATGATTCGATCCAGGGAGAAAGCTCCCAGCGGCTTCACAATCGTATGAAGGTGATTCGGCATGATGACCCAGGTCCCGAGGCGATAACGAGTGCCGTCGCCGTCTCGAAGCACACGCTCGACAATCCCGGCGCACTCGGCTCTCTTCAGCAATACCGAGCCTCGTCCGGCGTCGAGGAATCGCTCGCTCAGCGCCCATACCCGTCTCCGATCCTTCAGGTCTCGCACCGCGGAGCGCTTTTCCTTCAGCAACGAGAGGGCGTGTGCCGGCAGCGAGTCGGCCAAACGGGCCGTCACGAAGTAGGCACCCCCATCAGTGCGCCAATGGGGCAGGCACCGGCGATGGATTCTCACGAGCCGCACCTTCACATGCTGACGCTACCTCGGCCCGCAGATCCTTGCCGATCCGACGCGATCTCCTCTCGAAGCCGGCGCATCGTCTCCACGAAAGGTAGAACCCCGACCCGTGTGCTGCGGCCGTCCTCGGCCGCGCTCGGAGCCTTTCGTGTGGTGCGGCCGTCCTCGGCCGCCCTCGGAGCGGGGACAAACGCGGCCGGGGACGGCCGCTCCACACGGGTCGGGGATCCGAGAAACGCGGCCGGGGACGGCCGCTCCACACCGATCAGGACCAGCTCTGCCCCACGACGATCTTCCTCTTCGCCAGTTCCTGCATGAAGAGGTCCGGCGGGATGCAGCGTTCCTGCGGCAGGGCACCCTTCCGCAACGTCTGATTGCGCGCCATCATCAGGGCGACGATGGAGGCGGGGAATGCGGTGGTGCGCATCATGGCGCTCAAGCCCGTTTCGGGGTCGTGGCGGTCGATGATGTCGTAACGCAGTCTCTTGCCATCGCCCACGAATTCGACGCGCACCAGAACGACGTCCGGTTCGTCGGCCGGGAGATTTCTCACCAGAAGGTCGCCGAAGAGCCGGCGCGGTTTCACGGTCGCGCCGTCGACCTGCATCTCGTCGCTACTGCAGAGGCCGAGGTCGATCATCGTCTTGAATTTTGCGCAGTGCCCGGGGTAGCGGATGGTCTTGTAGTCGAGGTCGCGCACCTTGCCCAGAAACGTATCGGGGAGCGTCGACGTCCCGCCGGACGTCTGGAAGGCCTCCATCGTTTCGAAGGGCGCCGGAAACGAGAGCGACTCGATCTCGGTCATGGACTTCACCTCGGCGATCCTGCCGTCACGCAGGATGCGCGCCGGCTCGATGTATTCGTTGATGAGGCCCTCGACGGAGAAGACCAGCTGGTAGTCCAGCGGCGGCCTGGGGTTCTGCGGGAGGCCGCCGACGCGGATGTGGATCTCCTCGAGCTTCTCGAAGCGCGTTGCGCCATGCGCGACGAGCACGGCGACCATGCCGGGAGCGAGGCCGCAGTCGGGGATGATGTTCACTCCCCTCTTGCTTGCCTCTTCATGCAGCGCCAGCTCGGCGGCCACCACCTCGTTGTTCCCGCCCAGGTCGCAGAAGTTCGCGCCGGCCTGGATCGCAGCGCGGGCCAGACCTTCATTGAGCCAGTAATTGACGCAGCTGATCACTGAGGCGTGGCCGCGCATCAGGCTGACCACGTCATCGTAGTTGCTGACGTCGATCGTGGCGGGAGCGACCTTCCTGCTGCCGATCATCCCGGCGATCCGGTGTGCTTTCTCCGGGAACCTGTCGGCGATGGTGACGAGGTCGACGTCATGTTGGGCGACGAGATTGTGGACGGCGCCGAGGCCCATGCGGCCGGCGCCGAGGACGAGAATGTTCATCGGGGGGGATCCTCTTTTCGGATGCGCGCGATGCGCATCAGGAGGGATGGTAGTGGAGGGTGGGCTGCGTGTCGGGATGTTTCGCTGGGCGCACCGTGTAACAGCTTGCAAGAAAACGTCGAAGGCCGTGCTCTTCCCTCGAGAGTCCTTCTCCCCGTGTGCGGGGAGAAGGTGCCGAAGGCGGATGAGCGGCGCGCATTCGACGAAACAAGACCCCTCATCCCCGCTTCGCGGACCTTCTCCCCGTGTGGGGGGAGAAGGACACTCGAGGGGGAGGCTCCGCTCCTTGGGCCCTACGCTTCTTGCGAACGACCGGCCTGTTTTTTTTGGAAAGGCGACGGGCCGTGCTCTTCCATCGAGAGTCCTTCTCCCCGCGCACGGGGAGAAGGTGCCGAAGGCGGATGAGGGGAGCTCAGACGACCAAGCAGGACCCCTCATCCCCGCTTCGCGGACCTTCTCCCCGTG
>JBKJQB010000087.1:0-17848 GCA_046594105.1 Thermoanaerobaculia bacterium | reverse complement strand
TGAAGATCCGGACGATGCGGGTCTCCATCCCATGGAAGCGCTGATAGGCCATGGTCATGGCCTCGGCGAAGCGCTTGGCCTCGTCGTACACGCCGCGCGGTCCCACCGGATTCACGTTGCCCCAGTAGTCTTCTTTCTGCGGATGCGTCAGCGGATCGCCGTAGACCTCGGAGGTCGAGGCCAGCAGGTATCGGGCACCCTTGTCTTTGGCCAGTCCGAGAGTCTTGTGCGTTCCGAGGGAACCGACCTTCAGCGTCTGGATCGGCTTCTCCAGGTAGTCGATGGGGCTGGCCGGTGAGGCGAAGTGCAGGACGTAGTCGAGCGGCCCGTCGATGTGGATGTGATTGGTGACGTCGTACTTGATGAAGCTGAATCCGTCGCGGCCGAAGAGGTGCGCGATGTTCTTCGGCGAGCCGGTGATGAAGTTGTCCATGCAGATGACTTCATGCCCGCGCGCCAGGAACAGATCGGCCAGGTGAGATCCAAGGAATCCAGCGCCGCCGGTGATGAGGGCGCGGGTCATGATGCGGCCGGTCCCTTGGCCCGGGTGTCGCCCGCCCTGCCCACGCACACGTAACGAAAGCCTTCCGCCTTCATGCGCCTCGGATCGTAGACGTTCCGCAGATCGACGATCAGAGGATCGCGCAGCGAGTGGCGAATCCGCTCCAGCTTGAGCGCACGGAATTCGTTCCACTCGGTGGCGATGACCAGAGCGTCTGCTCCCTCGGCGGTCTCGTAGGCATCGCTGCAGTAGGTCACGTCGTGAAAGAACTTCTTCGCGTTGGAGGCGGCCTGAGGATCGTAGGCCCGGATGGTCGCTCCCGCCTTCTGCAGGCCGTTGATCAGAGGGATGGTCGGCGAGTCGCGCATGTCGTCGGTCTCTGGTTTGAAGGCCAGGCCCAGGATGGCCACCGTCTTCCCGGCGACTTCGCCACCCATTGCGTCGACGACCTTCTGGACCATGCGCTGCTTGATGGTGTCGTTGACTCGAAGGACGGCCTCAATGATCTGCAGCTCGTAGCCGTAGCGCCGTCCGATGTCCGCCATGGCTGAGGTGTCCTTGGGAAAGCAGGAGCCACCGAAGCCAGGGCCGGCCTGCAGAAACTTCGGACCGATTCGTGTGTCCAGCCCGATGCCCCGCGCGACATCCTGAACGTCGCCGCCCATCAGTTCGCAGAGGACAGCCACCTCGTTGATGAAGGAGATCTTCGTCGCCAGAAACCCGTTGGCTGCGTACTTGATCAGCTCCGAAGACTCCACGTTGGTCACCACGAATGGGATTTCCAGCGAATGCAGCGGCGCGTAGATCTGCTTCATCAGCTCGATCGATTCCGGATCCGAGGCACCGATCACTACGCGATCGGGCTTCATGAAGTCCTCGATGGCCGATCCCTCGCGGAGAAACTCCGGATTAGAAACGATGGATGCCTGATGGCCCGTCTTCGCGTCCCCGAGGATCTTCTCGATCATCCTTCCGGTGCCGATGGGAACGGTGGACTTGGTGATCACCAGCTTCGGACCGTTCATGTACTTTGCGATGGTCCGGGCTACTTCTTCCACAAATCTCAGATCGGCCGAACCGTCGGGCTTGGGAGGAGTGCCCACGGCGATGAAGATGGCCCGGCTGGAGCTGATGGCCAAGCCGAGATCGGTGGTGAAGCGCAGACGCTTCTCGCTGACATTCCGGCGGACGATGACGTCCAGTCCAGGTTCGTAGATGGGGATCTCGCCGCGCTCGAGGGCGTCGATCTTCTTCTGATCGATGTCACAGCAGATGACGTCATTGCCGAAGTCGGCCAGACCTGCGCCGGTGACCAGGCCGACGTAGCCCGTGCCGATGACTGCGATGTCCAACTGGGAGGCCTCCGGGAGATCGATTTTCACTGCGCGGCTGGCGCCGCCACGGGCGCGAATGCTACCACGCAGGATTGGGGCGGGCGGGTGGCGCTCGGACACAGGCTGAGACGGTCCGCGATCACTCTCCGTCGAGTGTCCCTCGCCCCGCGGCAGCGGGGAGAGGGTCCGCGAAGCGGGGGTGAGGGGTCCCTTTCTTTGCTGTTTCAGGACCCCTCATCCGCCTTCGGCACCTTCTCCCCGACCGCGGGGAGAAGGACGCTCGATGGGGGAGAAGGACACTCGATGGGGAGACTACGGCGATGTGTGGGTCGTGACGCCGGTGGTCGTGGAACTTGTCGACGAATCCGCGCCGGCGCTGTTGCCCGGAGGCGGTACCGGAGTGGTGTCGGTCGACGGCGGCGCCGGTGGCAACAGCAAAGGTTCTGGTGGCGGTGGCGGATTCACCGGTGGCTTCGAAGGCGGTACCGGGGGCGCGGTCAGATTCGTTGCCGGCGGCGTCTCCGGAATCACCGCCGTGCCCGACTTCTTCATCGTGTCGACGCGCTTCTCGATGCCTTTCTGCTGCCGGTTCCGGATCAGCCAGCGGAGCAACTTGGACTCGTTGATGCCGATGAGGATGTCGTTGATCGACTCATAGACCGATGGGTCGCTGATGATCTTGCCTGCGGTGCCCTCGCCGGCGTTGATTTTGGCCACCGTGTCGTTGAGCTGGTGAACCAGCCCGCTGAACTCGGAGAGCGACTGGTCGGCATAGGCTTTGTCATTCATCAGCCGTGGTACCAGTCCCTGTCCGGTCTGCAGGCTGGTGCTGAAGGCGGCCAGGTTCGCCGATGTGGTCTTGAGGTTATCCACCAGTTCGAAGACGCGCTTTTTCCCTTCCGGATCATTGAGAAGCGCGGGGATGGCGCCCTGCCCGCTCTCGAAGCTTTTCTGCACGCTGGCCACCACCGTCTGGAGCGATTGCGCGGTCTGATTCAGCGAACCGGTCAACTGCGTGCCGTACTTGTCGTCATAGACCAGCCGGCCGATCAGACCTTTCCCGCTCTCCACATGAGCGAGGAGCGCGTTGGTCTTGTTCAACGTGGTCATGAACGTGTCCGTCATCCGCTGCTTGGTGGGAGGAGAGCTGGTGAGCTCTCCGATGAGACCCTCACCGCGGTCCACGCGACCGAGGATGTTCTTCAGGGCATAGGAGATCTGCACGAAGTTGTCGACGAGATCTTCGCCTGAGGAGATCAGCTGGTCGACATTGGTCTGACGGGCCGCCGGGATTTCCGCGCCGGCCTTCACTGCGTCGAAGCGCGGGTTGCCTGGCGAAATATCGATGTAGCTGTCGCCGGCCAGAAGTCCGAGCTTTTTCAAGCGGGCCCGGGAGTCGGTGCGGATCCGATCGCCGTACTTCCGGTCGACCATGAGCATGATGTCGACGTCACGCTTCTTGGGGTTCTCCGGAAGGGTGATGTCCTTGATCACGCCGACGGTGACGCCGGAGATCTTGACCGGGTTCCCCTCAGCCAGCCCGGTGACGTTGTCCAGGCGCACGCGGTACTCGTTCTTGCGCGAGAAGATCTTCTGTTCTGAACCGATGAAGAACACAAACATCATCGTGACGATCAGCGCCCCGGCCACCAGAAGTCCGACGCGGATGGTTTTCGATCTCGTTTTCGCTTTCGTTTTCAGTGCCATTTGTCCTGTCCGAAACTCTGTTTGGAGCATGCCTCATTTCCGACGAGGACGCACCGTGATTTCTGATTCATGAGGCTTTGGGAGCAGGCGCGCTGGGCTGCGCGGCGACCACCGCGCTGGTCTTGAAAAACTCGCGCAGGATGGGGTGATCGGAATTCCGAGCCTCCTCCATGCTACCCGTCCACTCGAAAACGCCCTGATTGAGAAAGGCGATGCGGTCGCCCACCGAGAACGCCGACTGGATGTCGTGAGTGACCACCACCGAGGTCACGTTCAGCTTCGACTGCAGATCGATGATCAGCTCATTGATCTTGTGGGAGGTGATGGGATCCAGTCCGGTGGTCGGCTCGTCGTAGAGAATCATCTTCGGATTGAGGACGATGGAACGAGCCAGCCCCACCCGTTTGCGCATGCCGCCGGAGAGATCGACCGGCATCAGATGAGCCGTGTTGGGCAGACTGACCAGGTCCAGCTTCTCCTTCACCGCCCGGGCGATCTCTTCCTCGCTCATGTCGGTGTGCTCGCGCAAGGGGAAGGCGATGTTCTCGAAGACGTTCATGGAATCGAACAGGGCACCGCTCTGGAACAGCATCCCGAACTTCTTGCGGACCCGATACAGATCTTCTTCTTCAAAATCGGTGATGTCTTCCTCTTCCACGATGACCCGGCCGGAATCAGGAGGCTCCAGCCCCAGCATGTGGCGGAGCGAGACAGACTTTCCCGATCCGGAGCCGCCCAGGATCACCAAAACCTCTCCCCGATACACGGTGAGGGTGGCATCCTTCAGAACCTTTTTCGAGCCGTACGACTTGGAGACGTTGCGGAATTCGACGAACGGCTCCCGGGTCTGACGGCGCCGGTCGGGCACTCCCCGCTCCTCGGCGCGGCGGTCATGGACGATCGGTACATCCGGGATGATCGGGACGTCGGGGACGATCGGCACATCCGGGATGATCGGCTCAGTCATCAGAAGAGGAAGAGGAAAACTTTCGTCAGGAAGAAGTCCATGATCAGCACGGTGATCGATGCCGTGACCACGGTGGTGGTGGTCGCCCGTCCGACCCCGTCAGCACCGCCGCTGGTCCGCAGCCCGTTGTAGCAGGCGATCAGACCGATGGCGAACCCGAAGAAGAAGGTCTTTCCGACGCCCGACGCCAGATCGTTGTACCGCAGCGTCTCGATCACGCTGCGGGTGTAGTAGTTCGCCGTGAGGTGGAGACTTCCCACGGCGATGATCAGGCCGCCCATGATTCCGATGAAGCAGGCCAGCATGGTCAGCAACGGCAGGGCCAGCGTGGTGGCCAGTACCCGTGGGACGACCAGCTTGCGAACCGGATTGGTGGCCAGCGCGCGCAAGGCGTCGATCTGCTCGGTCACCTTCATCGTCCCCAGCTCTGCCGTGATTCCGGCGCCGACCCGCCCGCCCACCATCAGGGACATGAGCACCGGAGCCAGTTCCCGGACCAGCGACAGGGAGACCACCTTGCCGATCAGCAGCGCCCCTCCGAAATCGGCCAGCGAATACGCCGTCTGCAGGGCCAGCACCATCCCGATGAACAGAGAGGTGATTCCGACGATGGAAAGTGAACGCACCCCGACCTGATCAAACTGAGTGAGGAGCTCCTTTTTGTCGATGGGCGAACGCCAGCCTTGCTGCAGCGTCTGGACGGCCAGGTCGGAGACGCCTCCAAGATAGAAGAGGGCTTCCTCAACCTGGACTCGCAGTCGTGTCCAGAGCGCCGGGGGCGCCGCGGGAGCTGCGCTGCTCAATGCGGTTTCACTCATGTAAGCCCACCAAAACGCTGAGATGAAAGCATTTAATTGCCATTCTCAGTACGGTCGTCCGATTCCGGGCGGCGACCTCATCTTTTCCGGTCAGTGACCACCGAAAATCGCCCGGAGCAGTTTCCGGATGCCGCGCTCTTTCTCCCGTGGCGCAGGTTGCGCCGGCTCTCCCGGCTGTGACTGCGGATCCGTAGACGTGCCGTCGTTCCTCGCCGTTTGATCGATGGTCGGATTGGCCTCGCGGTCCCGCCACAGAGGTGAGGGCTCGCCACTCCCAGCGTGCAAGGGGCAGACGGAGGTGGGCTCGGTGCCCGCCACGAAGACCTCCATTCGGGTCTGCGGACACCAGGGCGTGGCCAGCATTCCGGAGTCGGGATCGATGCGCCTCTCCACGATGTCCTCCGGTCGCTTCCAGTCCACATCGGGAACCAGGCCGGCGATCCGATTCATGTGCGACGTCCAGATCGGAACGCAGGCGTCGCCACCGGCAAGACGAATGCTGTGCCCATCGTCGAAGCCGATCCAGACCAGCGACAGAATTCGCGGGGAGTACCCGATAAACCAGGCGTCCCGGTAGTTGCTGGTGGTTCCGGTCTTGCCGGCAAAGTCGCGGTCGAATCCGAGCTGACGCGCCTTCGCCGCCGTCCCGTACTTGAAGACGTCCTTGAGCACGTCGTTCATGACGTAGCAGACGCTGGCCTGGGCCACCCGCTTCATCTTGACCTCGCGGCTCTCCAGCAGCTTTCCTTCGCGGGTGGAGACCGCCAGAATGGAGATCGGTTCCGCTTTGACCCCCAGGTTGGCGAATGCCGAGTAGGCGTAGGCGATCTCCAGCGGGGTGACCTCGAAGGAGCCAAGGGAAACGGAGGGATAGGGGGCCAGATGGCTTTCGATCCCGATGGTCGATGCGGTCTTGATGACGTTGGGCACGCCGGCATCGATGGCCGCCCGGACGGCAGGGATGTTGTACGAGTGCGCCAGGGCGTCGCGCACGGTGACCCGCCCGTGGTAGCGGAGATCATAATTCTGAGGGGACCAGACCGAGCTTCCGTTGCGCACCGTGATCGGCGAGTCGTCCAGCACCGTGGCTGCAGTGAGTGCCTGCGCTCCGCGTTGCGGATCCATCGCCGTGGCATACACGAACGGTTTGAAGAGCGATCCGGGCTGACGATGCGCCTGGATGGCCCGATTGAACTGCGTCTTCGAGTAGTTCCGGCCGCCGACCAGCGCCTTGACGTAACCCGTCCCCGGCTGGATGGTCAGGATCACACCCTCCAGCGGCACGGGCGACTTGCGCAGATGCGCATACCGCTTGTTCAGCCCGTCGATTCCAGCGTCCAGCACCTGCTCCGCCGATCGCTGCATGATGGTGTCGAGGGTGGTGAAAATCCGCAGCCCCTCCGTCTTCAGCTGGGTCTCGGGATACGTCTCCCGCAACTGCTTGAGCACCAGGTCGACGAAGAAGGGCGCGCTCCGGGAGCCCTTGGGAAAGCGCGAGGTCGTCAGTGGCGCCACCACCGCCTTCTCGTACGCCTCCTCGGTGATCATCTTCTGATCTTTCATCAGGCCCAGTACGGTGTCGCGACGAGGCCTGGCTCGATCGGGATACTTCAGCGGGGAAAGTACGTTGGGTGATCGGATGATCCCGGCCATGGTGGCCGCTTCGGTCAGGGTCAGATAGGTGACGTGCTTGCCGAAGTACACCAGCGAGGCCTGCTCCACGCCGATGATCTGGACCGCGCCGTTCTGTCCGAGGTAAATCTCGTTCAGGTAGGCCTCCAGGATCTCGTTCTTGCTGTAGCGCGCTTCCAGCAGAATCGCCATCAAAGCCTCGGTGATCTTGCGACGCCAGGTCCGTTCCGGATTGAGATAGAGGTTCTTGACCAGCTGCTGTGTGAGGGTCGAGCCACCGTGGGTGAACGCCCTCTGTCGGAAATTCGTGGCCAGGGCGCCCAGCGTGCCGCGGATGGAGATTCCCTCGTGATGATAGAAATTGCGGTCCTCCGTGGCGATGACGGCATCGCTGACGACCTTGGGGATCGCGGTCAGGGCCACCGGCAGCCGGTCCTCCATCTGGTTGTTGTAGATGGAGGTGATCAACTCCGGTTCCACGCGGATTCCGCGCAGCTTCACTCCGTCGTCCAGACGGCTGATTCCCCGGACCGTCGCGCCGTCGAGATCGATGGCCACCGGCAACGCTCGAAACTCGATGTCCGGGTATTCGAAATTCTGAAGGTAGATTTCCAGCGTCGATCCGGCGTATCGGTACTCGCCCGGGTTGGCCACGCGTTCCCGCGTCTCGTGGTAACCAACGTGGTTGAGCTTCGGTTCCAGCAGCGTCCGCGGCAGCGACATGCCCGGAACGATCGGTGTGGCATCCGAATAAATGCGGCTGGGCAGGTCCCACCGGCGACTGGAGTCGAATTTCTTGGTGACGACGACGTAGGTGTACCCGACGAAGCCGATGAAGGCCACGAAGGCCACCATCACCAGGAAGGCCAGGCCGGCCGAATGCCGCCACAGAAAATCCTTGATTCGGGAACGTTTGGCCATCTGTTGTGAGGGTACCAACAAATCGGATCGACCAATCGTTCCGTCGAGTGGGCGGCCAGCCTCTCCCAAAACGGAAAAGGCGGCCAGCAGGCCACCCTTTCCTGGTTCGACCTCAGGGGCTGTGAAGAAATCTCCGAACCGTCATCCTGAGCGGCGTGGGTGGCGGGCGGGAAGCGAAGGATCTGCAATCACGAGGATGCTGCTGGGAGCAGTTGCGTCGTTGCAGATCCTTCGGCGTCTTCGCGCCTCAGGATGACGAAATCGTTCATCACGCCCTCAACGGCGCATCGCAGTTCCTCCGCTCAGTAGGACGGCCGGGGATTTGTTTTCAAGCTTTCAGGGCCGTGCCGGCTCACATCGACGACATGGAGTTGAGGAACTCGTTGTTGCTCTTCGTCTTTTCGAGTTTCTCCACCAGCAGTTCCATCGACTCCACGGTCGACAGCGGCGAGAACACTTTCCGCAGCACCCAGATGCGATTGAGCTCATTGCGCTCCAGAAGCAGCTCTTCCTTCCGGGTGCCGGACTTGTTGATGTCGATGGCCGGAAAGACGCGCTTGTCGGAGAGCTTCCGGTCAAGGTGCACTTCCATGTTGCCGGTGCCCTTGAACTCTTCGAAGATCACGTCGTCCATGCGTGAGCCGGTGTCGATGAGGGCCGTGGCGATGATGGTCAGCGAGCCACCCTCCTCCACGTTGCGGGCCGAGCCGAAGAATCGCTTCGGCCGCTGCAGGGCGTTCGAATCGACGCCGCCGGAAAGCACCTTGCCCGACGGGGGGACGACCGTGTTGTAGGCGCGGGCCAGACGGGTGATGGAGTCCAGCAGGATGACCACGTCGCGCTTGTGCTCAACCAGCCGCTTGGCTTTGTCGATGACCATCTCGGCGACCTGCACGTGTCGTGAGGCCGGCTCGTCAAAGGTCGAAGAGATGACTTCTCCTTTGACCGAGCGCTGCATGTCGGTGACTTCTTCCGGCCGCTCATCGATCAACAGAACGATCAGCGTCACTTCCGGATGGTTGGTGGTGATCGAATTGGCGATGGCCTGCAGGATCATCGTCTTTCCGGTCCGGGGTGGGGCCACGATGAGCCCTCGCTGCCCCTTGCCGACCGGTGCGATCAGATCGAGGACACGCGACGACATGTTCGAGGGCACTTCCAGACGGATGCGGTTCTGCGGATAAAGCGGCGTGAGGTTGTCGAAGAGAATCTTGTCCCGGGCCACGTCGGGGTGTTCGAAGTTCACCGCCTCGACCTTGATCAGTGCAAAGTAGCGCTCCCCTTCCTTGGGTGGCCGCACCTGACCGGAAACGGTGTCTCCGGTGCGCAGGTCGAAGCGCCGGATCTGAGAGGGCGAAACGTAGATGTCATCCGGGCCGGGAAGGTAGTTGTACTCAGGAGCGCGGAGGAAGCCGAATCCGTCCGGCAGACATTCGAGCACTCCCTCCGAGAAAATCAGGCCCGACTTCTCCGTCTGGGCCTGCAGGATCGCGAAGATCAGATCCTGCTTGCGCATGCCGGTGGCGTTCTCCACGCCGTTTTCCTTAGCCAGGCGGGTGACTTCCTGAAGCTTCATCTCCTTGAGCATCCGGATGTCGAGCGTTTCGGCGGCCTGGGTCGGATCGGATCGTTTGGAGGGAGTGCGCGGCTCGTGAGTTCCCTCGTCGCCTGCAGGCGCGGTCGGATCGGCGGCATCCGCATCAGAGGCCTCCTGATCGCTCGCCGCGTCGTCCGGCTCCACCGCGGCCTCCGGCGGCGCGGAGTCCTCTGCCACCTCTTCTGCCGAGGCAACCTTCTCCGCTTTCTTTCGCGGCTTGCGGGCCGGCTTCTCCGGCTTTCCGGCAGGCACCTCATCGACTGCTGCGGCGGTGTCTTCGTCGAATTCATTCTGGGTCATGTTCGAGCCTCGTCATCGATTCCTGCGGGCCGTTTGAGCAGACCGCGGAAATGGGGTTGGATTTCTTCACAAACGTTTCACGATCTCGCGCCGGATCTCCTCGATTCCCCGCTTGGTGACCGCGGAGAAGGGGATCAGAGTGTCCGTCTGGACCGCCAGTTCCGCGGCGATGTCCGTCCTGCTTTTGACCAACTGGTTGTTGGAGAGTTTGTCGCTCTTGGTCATCACGATCCGCTCATCGATCCCCGAAGAAACCGTCCAGTCGTGCATCTCCAGGTCTTCTCCGCTCGGCGTCCTGCGCGCATCCACCAGGATGAAAATCAACTTCAACGTGTCGGCCTGGTCCAGGTAGCCACGGACCAGCGCTCCCCAGGAGCGGCGCATGTCCCGCGGAACTTTCGCGTAGCCGTATCCCGGCAGGTCGACGATGTGGAACCGGTCATTGATGAGATAGAACTGGATGGCCTGAGTCTTCCCAGGGGTCTGACTGACTCTGGCCACTGCCTTTCGTTTGAGGACGGCATTGATGAGGCTCGACTTCCCGACGTTGGAACGGCCGACCATGGCGAACTGGGGTCGTCCATCGCTGGGAAAGTCTTCCGGCTTGTACACCGCCCGGTAGAACTCGACTGATCGAATGTCCAAATGATTTGACGGCTTCAGGAGAACGAAGCGGAGGGGTTACGAAGAGTGGTTTGAAAGGTGTTGGAAAGGGGAACTGCGGAGATTGTGCCGATATTCTGAGGAGGAAGTCAAAAGGGCAAGCGAGAAACCAGAGGCAAACCAGAAACCAGAAAGCAGAAACCAGAAAAACAGCCCCAGTCAGGGGAGCCTTCTGGTTTATGGGTTGCCTCTGGTTTCTGGTTTCGATCAGTGCGTGATCGGCGGCTCTCCGGCGATGATCTTCTCCACTTGAGCCAGCTTCTCTTTGGAGGCCAGCGGCACGATGGTTCCATCCAGAGCGAGCAGAACCACCTCATCCATCGACTCGACCAGGTGAAACTCCATCCGTTCGCGCACGTCGGAGGGGATATCGTCCAGGTCCCGCTCGTTCTCGGCCGGCAGGATGACTTTGGTGATGCCGGCCCGGGCGGCAGCCAGGATCTTGTCCTTCACCCCTCCCACCGGAAGGACCTTTCCACGAAGCGTGATCTCGCCGGTCATGGCGATGTCGCGGTGGATCGGAATGCGGGTGACCGCCGACAGGAGCGCCGTGGCCATGGTGATGCCGGCCGACGGACCGTCTTTGGGGATGGCTCCCTCCGGCACGTGGATGTGCAGATCGAGCGAGGCATGGAAATCAGGATCGAGGCCGAACAGCTCCGCGCGCGACCGCACATACGAGAGCGCTGCGCGAGCCGACTCCTGCATGACGTCGCCAAGCTTGCCGGTGAGCGTCAGGTTGCCCTTCCCGCGGGACAACGCCACTTCCGTCGAGAGGATCTCTCCCCCCACTTCGGTCCAGGCCAGGCCGGTGGCCAGGCCGATCTCCGACTTGTCGTGGATCTGTTGCGAGCGGTACTTCGGCTTGCCGAGGAACTCGCGCACTTTGAGACGATCGATGGTCACTGTGTAATCGGACTTCTTGACCACTTCGCGAGCCACCTTGCGAAGCACCGAACCCACTTCGCGCTCCAGGCTGCGGACGCCTGCTTCGCGAGTGTACGAGTCGATCAACTCTTCCACGGCGCTGTCTTCGAACGTGATCTTCGCCTCTTCCAGCCCCTGCTCACTACGCTGCTTGGGAACGAGGAACTGCCGGCCGATGGCCAGCTTCTCCAGATGGGTGTAGCCGGAGAGCTGGATGATCTCCATGCGGTCCTTCAGTGGTGCCGGAATGGTATGCGTCACATTCGCGGTGGCGATGAACATCACCTTCGACAGGTCGTACTCCACGTCGAGGTAATGATCGGTGAAGGCGTTGTTCTGCTCCGGATCGAGCACCTCCAGCAACGCGGCGGAAGGATCGCCACGGAAGTCCATCGACATCTTGTCCACTTCGTCCAGCAGGAAGACCGGATTGACCGTCCCCGCCTTCTTCATCCGCTGGATGATCTGTCCGGGGAAGGCGCCGATGTACGTCCGCCGGTGTCCTCGAATTTCCGCTTCGTCGCGCACGCCGCCCAGTGAAAGGCGGACGAACTTCCGGCCGGTGGCGCGGGCGATCGACTTCGCCAGCGAGGTCTTGCCGACGCCGGGAGGTCCGACGAAGCAGAGGATGGTCCCCTTGGGCTGCTTGATCAGCTGCCGCACCGCCAGGAACTCCAGGATGCGGTCCTTGATCTTGAACAGGCCGTAGTGGTCCTCGTTGAGGATCTGCTCGGCCAGCTCGATGTCTTTGATCTCTTTGGATTGTTTCTTCCAGGGAACCGACACCAGCCACTCGATGTAATTGCGCGAAACCGTTGCCTCGGCGGAAACCCCAGGCATCGCTTCCAGGCGCTTGAGCTCCTGGAGCGCTTTCTCCTTGGTTTCCTTCGGCATCCCCGCCTCTTCGATCTTCTGGCGGAGCTCCTCGATCTCGTCGGAGCGATCGTCCTTGCGGCCCAGCTCGTTGTGGATGGCCTTGATCTTCTCGTTGAGGTAATACTCCTTCTGGGCGCGCTCCATCTGCTTTTTGACTTTGGAGTTGATGCGCTTGTCGATGTTGATCTTCTCGATCTCGATCTCCAGAAAGTCCTGCAGCCGCTGGAGCCGCTCATAGGGGGAGATGGTCTCCAGGAGCTGCTGCTTCTCCGGCGTGGTGATCAGGATGTGCGACGCCAGGGTGTCGGCAAAGCGGTCGGCGTCGTCGAGCTTGAGGGTGGCCATGACCCCTTCGAAGGCCAGATGGTGCGACATCTTCGCGTACTGCTCGAAGATCTCCACCAGCTTCTGCATGTACTGCGACACTTCGGGTGTGAGAGCCACCGTGGCGTCGATCTCCCGAACCACCACATTGACGTACCCGTTGTTCTCTTCAACCGACAGAATCTCCGCGCGGCTGATGCCCTCCACCATCACTTTCACGTTCTGGTTGGGAAGCTTGAGGTTCTGCACCACCGTGGCGATGACTCCGATCTTGTAGATCTCATCCATGGCCGGGTCGTCGACTTTGGGATCCTTCTGGGTGGCCAGAAAAATCCGCTTGTCGGTCGTGAGCAGCGTGGCCTCCAGCGCGAGAATGGAGGCCCGGCGACCGACGACGAACGGCGCCATCATCGAGGGGTACACCACCATGTCGCGCAAGGGGACGAGTGGGAGCTGGATCGCGGATTCCTGGTTGGCCATAGGTTTGGGTTTACCTGCGCGTCAATGTGAACAACCTCCCCACCGGGGGAGGCTGAACGATGGAGAGAAAGGAATGCGGTGGAACGGATGGTGCGCTCGGACCGGGATGGGCCCCATCGCAGATCCGTCGCTGCGTTGATCGACGGCTCTGCACTAGCCCGCTTTCTTGTAAAGCGTGATCGGCTGGCTGCGGTTTTCAACGACCTCGCGGGTCAGCAGGCACTCGCTGATCGCATCCTGCGAGGGGACGGTGTACATGATCTCAAGCATCAGCTCTTCGATGATGATCTTCAGTCCGCGCGCTCCCACGTTCCGCTTGAGCGCTTCCTCGGCGATCGCTTCCAGAGCATCATCGGTGAACTTCAAGGCGACGTTCTCGAAGCCCATGATGGTCTGGTACTGGCGGACCAGCGAGTTCTTCGGCTCGCGGAGGATCTCGATCAGCGTGCTGCGATCGAGCTCGTTGAGTGTGGCCACCACCGGCAGCCGTCCGACGAACTCCGGGATCAGCCCGAACTTGATCAGATCTTCCGGATGGACCTGCCCCAGCAGCTCGCCGGTGCGCTTCTCTTTCTTGGTGGCGATCTTGGCGCCGAAGCCCATGGAGGTCGACGACAACCGCCGCTCGATGACGTTCTCCAGCCCGACGAATGCGCCGCCGCAGATGAAGAGGATGTTCGTGGTGTCGATCTGGATGAACTCCTGATGCGGATGCTTCCGGCCACCCTGCGGCGGAACATTGGCCACCGTTCCTTCCAGGATCTTGAGCAACGCCTGCTGCACGCCCTCCCCGGACACGTCGCGGGTGATGGAGGGGTTGTCGCCCTTGCGGCAGATCTTGTCCACCTCGTCGATGTACACGATCCCGCGCTGCGCCTTCTCCTTGTCGTTGCCCGCCGCCTGATAGAGCTTGAGGATGATGTTCTCCACATCCTCACCGACGTAGCCGGCTTCGGTCAGGGTGGTGGCGTCGACGATGGTGAAGGGAACCGAAAGCATGCGCGCCAGCGTCTGCGCCAGAAGCGTCTTGCCGGTACCGGTCGGACCGATCAGCAGGATGTTCGACTTCTGCAACTCGACATCCTGGCGCGTGTTGCGCTGCTGGTAGTCGATCCGTTTGTAGTGGTTGTAGACGGCCACGGCCAGCTTCTTCTTGGCCCGCTCCTGCCCGATGACATAGAGATCGAGGAACTCTTTGATCTCTTTCGGCTTGGGAAGCGCGCTGGCGCCCTCCAGCGTGCCCGGCTCGTCCTTGCGATCCTCCGCGATGATGTCCAGGCAGATGTCGACGCACTCGTCGCATATGTAGACGGTCGGCCCGGCGATCAACTTCTTCACGTCGCGCTGACTCTTGTTGCAGAAACTGCAACGCAAAACGTCGCCGCTGTTTCCCTTCTTCGACATGAGAGGCTGGATCCCTTTCTGAGTCTCTTAGATTCTTCTACTCGGGTCGGGCAGTGTCAACTTGACACGGCGTCATATTTCAACGGGGAAGCCACTGGCAGCATTCCCCGCACTCCTTTCAACAACACTGCATTCCAGGCCGTTCTGCGCGCAAAGAAACCGCCGCAAAACGTCCCATCAATCCCTCTTGGCGATGACCTGATCCACCAGTCCGTAGTCGACCGCTTCCTGCGCCTGCAGGATGTAATCACGATCGGTATCGCGGTCGACTTTCTCCATCGGCTGGCCGGTGTGATTCGAGAGAATCTGGTTCATGCGCGTCTTCATGCGCATGATGTCTTTGGCGTGGATGTCGATCTCCGAGGCCTGCCCGCCCAGCCCGTGCATCAGGGGCTGATGGATGAGCACGCGCGAGTTGGGAAGGGCAAACCGCTTGCCCTTCTTCCCGGCCGCGAGCAGCACTGCCGCCATCGACGCCGCCTGCCCCATGCAGATGGTCTGGATGTCCGGTTTTACGTACTGCATGGTGTCGTAGATGGCCAGGCCGGCGGTGATGGAGCCGCCTGGCGAGTTGATGTAGATGGAGATGTCCTTCTCCGGATTCTCCGCTTCCAGGAACAGCATCTGGGCGATGATCAGGTTCGACACGGTGTCGTCGATCTGCTGACCGAGGAAAATGACGTTGTCTTTGAGCAGGCGGGAGTAGATGTCGTAGGCACGCTCGCCACGACTGGTCTGCTCGACCACCATCGGGATCAAAACCATGGGAGATTCGCTCCTTGCGCGACTGGAAATGGCGAACGGCAGGCCGCAATTCCGCGAGGAGCAGAATACCCGCCGCTTGCGCCCGCCGCCCCACCCGAATGGTCAGGTAGGCTCCCCTCGAGAGTCCTTCTGCCCAGGCCATGGGAAACTCTTCAATCGAGAGTCCTTCTCCCCAAGCCATGGGGAACTCTCCAACCGAGCGTCCTTCTCCCCAAGCCATTGGGGACTCTCCAATCGAGCGTCCTTCTCCCCAGGCCATTG
This sequence comes from Thermoanaerobaculia bacterium, assembly GCA_046594105.1. Lineage (GTDB taxonomy): Bacteria > Acidobacteriota > Thermoanaerobaculia > Gp7-AA8 > Gp7-AA8 > JBDSGC01. The sequence continues at coordinate 2,370 of JBKJQB010000087.1, read as the reverse complement.
GGGACTCTCCAATCGAGCGTCCTTCTCCCCAGGCCATGGGGAGAAGGTGCCGAAGGCGGATGAGGGGATCCGCCTCACCACCAAATCAACGAATCCACCGCAAACGCAATCTGCTCGAACACCGCTCGCGCATCGCGAATGAGCAACTCATTTGAAATTCGCACGACCTTGATTGCATGCGCTTCCAGGTAGCGCGATCGCCGGAAGTCGTACTCAGTCATGCCCGCTTCCTGATGATGCCTGCCATCCAGCTCGATGGCCAGCCTCAGTGCCGGACAGTAGAAATCGAGGATGAAACTCCCCGCGGGATACTGACGCCGGAATTTGCAGCCTCGGAACTCCCGGTGCCTGAGCCCTCTCCAGAGGCGTTGCTCGGCCCTCGTCGGCACATGCCGCATTCGACGAGCGAAACGCTTCAGGCGAGGGTTCAGCCGCACCAGACGAAAGTACCTCGGACGGGTGGGCTCTACGTTTAGGAGAGCGCTCCCCTCATCCGCCTTCGGCACCTTCTCCCCGTGCCCGGGGAGAAGGACTCTAGGGGAGGGTATGGATCTACCGTGCGAAGAGTTCAGGGTTTGTTGGTTTGGGGCTACTCGATCACACGTCGTTTCTCGATTGGAAGAGGTTACGCCCCCCGCACTTTCGCGTTCGCCAGCACGAACTCCAGCGCTTTCTCCGCGCTCAGCGACGCACGCAGCTGCTCGTATCCGCCGTCGTGCCTGAGCCGGTGCTTGACCTCGGCGAAGTCGCGCTCCGCCTCTTGCGTGGCCCGACGGATCTCGGCGTCGACTTCCACGTCACTGATCATCAGATTCTCTTTCTTCGCGATCGCCTCGAGCACCAGTCCGCGCTTCACCCGCCTGACCGCCTCCGGCAGAAACTCTTCCCGCACCTTGTTCCAGTCGATCTCCGCCTTGTCCAGATCGATGCCCTGCGAAGCCAGGTAGCGTGCGTAGTTCTGCATCGACTTGCCGACCTCTTCCTCCACCAGCGTGTCCGGAACATCGAACTGATGGGTGGCCAGCAGCCGCTCGCCGACCTGGTTCTGCTTCAGGCGCCGCGCTTCCATCTCCCGGTGACGGACGATGTCGCCGCGAATGGCCTCGGTCATCGCCTGGACCGTGTCCCAGCCGCCCACACTCTTCGCGAACTCGTCGTTGACTTCCGGCCGCTCCTGCACCCGGATTTCTTTGAGAGTCACCTCGTGGTGAACGAGCTTGCCGCGAAGACGCTCATCGGTCGCATCGTCGCCAAAGGTCTTGTCGAACGAGGCGGTCTGGCCCGGCTTCTTCCCACGAAGAGACTCATGCAGCTCCGGCATCGGCGTTTCCTCGCCGAGCTTGAAATGGCCAGCGCGCGTCTCCGGCTCCAGCCCCTCACCGGACGTGCTGATCTCGATCATGGCGTAGTCGTTTTCCTCGAGCGCGCGATCGGCCTCGGCACGGTACGAGCTCGCCTGGTCGCGCATCCGTTCGATCATCGCGTCGACGTCGGCGTCGCTGACTTCCACTTTCGGATCGTCGATCTCCAGGCCGCGGTACTCGCCCAGCTCGATGTGAGGTTTCACCTCGAACTCCGCTTTGTATTTGACCGGAGCTCCCTCGATCATGGCGTCGACGTGCTCCAGCTGCGGATCACCGACCAGCTCCACCGATCGGTCAGCGATGGCATCCCGGAAGCTCCGCGGGAGGAGCCGGCTCATCACCTCTTCCTGGATTTCCTTGGCGAACCGGGTGCGCACCAGGCTCATGGGAACCTTCCCCGGGCGAAAGCCGGGAATGCTCGCATTGCGGCCGAACTCCGTGGCCACTCGCTGCGATTCGGAGGAAATCAGATCGGCGGGGATCTCGATCTCGACGGACTTCTTGACGGGAGAAATATCGGTGTAGTTCAGGAGCATGCGTGTCGACCTGCCTGATGGAAGTGAATTCTGGATGATGGTGCGAAAGGTGGGACTCGAACCCACACGGCTTAGGGCCACTGGATCCTAAGTCCAGCGCGTCTGCCAATTCCGCCACTTTCGCTCGATTCGGGGAGACATCGCCGGGAAGCCGGCCAGCAAAAAGAGACCTGAGGATCTCAACCCTCTTTTGCGAAAATCAGGAAACTGGTGCCCCCACTAGGACTCGAACCTAGAACCAACAGATTAAGAGTCTGCTGCTCTACCAATTGAGCTATGGAGGCCGGAACTCGGGGTAACTCTCGCTGGTGCAACCAAATTTCGGCGCGGGCGCGCATTCTAGGGAAGCGTGGGGGAAGGGTCAAGGAAAGAGGCAGGAGTGTAGGTACACACACCCCGGCGAAGCCGATCGCAGCTGTGATGCCCCCAGGGTCACGAACCAGAGTGTCAAACCAGATGGGATCATGCGC
>JBKJQB010000329.1:0-5161 GCA_046594105.1 Thermoanaerobaculia bacterium | reverse complement strand
GTCGCGCGTCGCGGCCGGCTTGTCGCTCTTCGCTGCCGCCACCAGCTGATTCTCGAATCCTTCCGGCAGCGTGTGGGACCAGTAGCCATCCCAGAGAGTGGCCAGCTGCGGGTTGGACGAACGCCATTCGGTCATCGCTTTGTGCCAGCTCTTGTGCTCGCGGGCGATCTTCTTGACCTTGCGTTTGAATTCCGCCTGAACTTCGTCCGACACATAGAAGGTCGGATCGGTGGGCCAGCCCAGCGCCTCTTTCGTTGCCTTCACTTCCTCAGCGCCGAGCGGCTCGCCATGCGCGCGCGACGTGCCGTGGAACTTCGGGCTACCCTGCCCGATGATGGTCCTGGCCATGACGATCGAAGGCTGGTCGACCACCTTCTGCGCTTTCTTGATGGCTTTTCGCACCGCGGAGCGGTCGTGGCCATCGATTCGCTGCACGTGCCAGCCCACCGCTTCGAAGCGCTTCTTCACGTCCTCGGAGAACGAGAGCCGTTTGTCGCCGTCGAGCGTCACGTCGTTGTCGTCGTAAAGAAAAATCAGATTGCCGAGGCCGAGGTGACCAGCGAGGGAGGCGGCCTCGGAACTGATGCCTTCTTCCAGGTCGCCATCGGAGCAGATGCAGTAGATCCTGCTCTGCACCGGCTGGAAGGTGCCTTCCCCGTGATTGAAGCGGGCCGCCATCATCTTCGAGGCGATGCCCATCCCCACGGCGTTGGCGAATCCCTGACCGAGAGGGCCGGTGGTGACTTCGATCCCCGGCGCCTCGCCATATTCGGGATGGCCCGCCGTCTTCGATCCCCACTGGCGGAACGACTGGAGCTGCTCCATGGTCATCTCTTCGTAGCCGGTGAGATGGAGGAGCGAGTAAAGGAGCATGGAGGCGTGGCCGGCGGAGAGCACGAAGCGGTCGCGGTCGAGCCAGTGCGGCGACTTCGGATCGTGACGCAGGAACTCGGTCCACAGGACGAAGGCCATGTCGGCCATCCCCATCGGCGCTCCGGGATGACCCGATTTCGCTTTTTCCACCCCATCGATGGCCAGGAAGCGGATGGTGTTGACACAGAGCTCTTCGAGCTTGTCCTTGGTTCCGAACCTCGGGTCGTTGCTCTCCTCGGCGACGGCGATGGCGGTACTGGCCTCGTGCGCTGCGGACGTCTGATCCATGGGCACCCTCCAAAGCGGGTGGGGAATCGAACAGAGCCCGGACTGCGGGCCCGCCCTTCGAAGCCCTCCCGCCCGGCGCGGATTATACTCACGGCATTCCGGTCTGATTCCGCAGTGAGTAGCGTGGAGGCCACCATGCCACGAGACGAGAGCGTCACAGTCAAAGGATCTCCCGTTCGAAGCCTGCAGCACTTTCTGGAGAAAGAGCTGACGGCGGAACAGAGAAAGGCTGCGCTGTCGGTCCTTCCCCCTCCCTTCGCATCGCGTCTGGCATCTCCGGTTCTGGCTACCGAAACGATTCCCGTTTTCATCCTGAATCAGCTCACCGAGGAAGCTGCCAGAGTCAAGGGAGAGACAGCGGATGCATTCGCCAGGCGCGCTGGCCGGGAAGCGGCTGGAGAAGCGATCAAGGGGATCTACCGCTTTTTCGCTCTGGTGCTCACTCCGGCTGCCCTGCTGAGTAAGGCCTCACCCATGTGGACCTCGCTCTACAACCGCGGAGACATGCGCGTGGAAAACCAGACCGATCGAGGGGCCACGCTCAAGATCCTCAACTTCCCCTCGGAGGCAGTGGGATGTGCCCGCATCACCGGGTGGATCGAGCGCATGGGCGAGATGACCGGAGCCAGGAATCTGCACGCCGTCCAGACCCAGTGCTACGCGAAAGGGGCTCCCCATTGCGAATGGAGCGTCACGTGGTCCTGAGAACCGCGCTGGTGGCCTCGCTCATCCTGGCAGGAGGCGGCCGGGTCGACCGGATCCATCAAAAGCGCACGATGGCCAATCTGCGAACCTTCGGAACGGGATCACGCGAATGAAGATATCGTTTACCGCGATGGCAAGTTCGTGCAATATCCGAAGGGCACCTACAACCAATGAATAAACTCTTCCCGCAGCAGTCCGACCACCCGCTGTTCCGCTACTTCACAGAAGAAGAACGCGACCGCGTCGAGAAAATCGGCGACCAGAAGAAAATCGCCGCCGGCGGGTTTCTGATCCGCGCGGGCGATCTGGATTCCACCCTCTTCACCATCGAGGACGGCCACCTCGACATCGTGGCCATGCGCGACGGGAAGCCGATCGTGGTGGCCACGGTCGGGCCGGGCGACGTGCTCGGGGAAGTGGCCTTCATCGATGACTCTCCCCGCTCCGTCTCCGTGCGTGCAGGAGAGGAAGCGGTCACCGTACGCGCCTGGGACAAACGGTCGCTCTCCGAGGGGCTGGCCTTCGAACCACAGTTGCTGGCCAAGTTCGCTGTGGCCATGAGCGAACTGCTCGTGGAGCGGATTCGGGATTCAGCGCGCCGCGTCTGAGAGATGGCTCTCGCTCGGGTGAGAGCGCGGTTCGGAGCCGGCAACCGGGTCACTCCGGCCTTGCACTCTCCCCGCGCGCTCCCGCTTCCCAGGGCTTGTACTTCAGGACGAAATCGATCCGGCGGCCCAGCGAGGGATGGGAGTAACGCCACCACTCGATGAAGGCGGGCGGCCGCGGATCCTGCTTCGAGTCTTCGGCGAACTTCACGAAGGCGCTGGCCATCGGCTCGTTGAAATGCGTCAGTTCCAGCCCGAAGATGTCGGCCTGGTGCTCGGCGTGCCGGGAGTAGCCGGAGGTTACGGGACTGATGATGAAGGTGATCAACGTGCTCACCAGCAAAAGCCAGGGGAGCGAGGCCGCGTCGCCAGGGCCGGCGATTTCCCACCGCGGGCCCCATCGCGACAAACCCCACTCGTACCCTCTCTGGGCAAAGTAAAACCCAAAGAAGGAGACCAGGATGCCGAAGGCAATCCCCTTCCAGAGATGACGGAGCACGTAGTGGCCCATCTCGTGTCCCATCACCGCGAGGATCTCCTGGCGATCGAGTTTCGCCAGGAGGGTGTCCCAGAGCACGATGCGTTTGGAGGGACCGATGCCGGTCACGTAGGCGTTCATCGTCTTTGTCTGCTTCGACTTGTCGACCTGGTACACGCGGCTTCCTTCGATGCCCGCTCGCGAGGCTTCTTCCAGCAACGCCTGACGCAGGACGCCGTCGCGGAGTGGCTCGAAGCGGTTGAAGATCGGATCGATGATCAGCGGTGTGGCCAGAACCGCCAGCACGATCAAGGGAATCGAGCCCAGCCACAGCACCAGCCACCAGCGACGGACGCGCCGAATGCCTGCCAGGACCAGCGCAGCCAGCACCGAACCGATGGCCAGATTGACCAGCAGGGCTTTGCCGAAATCGAGCATCCAGGCGCCGAACGTCTGGTCGGTCAAGGCGAAACGATGAGGGACCAGAAACTCGCTGGTGAACGAGAGCGGATACTCCAGCACGGTGGTCACCAGCGTGAGCAGGACGAAATAGGACATGCCTGCGGTGAAGGGCCAGCGTACCCACCGGTATGCGGCCTCGCGCAATCGGGCCGACCAGCCGGTTGCCAGCACCAGCAGCAGCACGGCGATCTCATAGAGGTAGCTGAGAAAATACAGCGCGTCGTTGATCCGGCTGTGGCGGATCATCTCCGGGGTCACCCTCACTTCGAGGTGCCGCGCCACAGCGGGACCGTCACCAGGACGTCCGGCCGGCACCGGCGTGGAGGCAAGCGCGAACCGGCTCAGCAGAACGAACAGCACGAGAAAGCCAGCGGCTCGGAATGGTCTGCACATCGCCGGTATGATCGCACGCATGGAACCTCTCCAGATCCGCAATGCCGTCGAAAGCGACGTGCCGCTCATCCTGCAGTTCATTCGCGACCTCGCCGTCTACGAGCGTCTCGACCACCTCGTCGTCTGCACCGAAGAGCAACTGCGCAAGGTGCTGTTCGGTGAGAGGCGCTACGCCGAGGTGATCATCGGAGAGTGCGACGGGACGCCGGCTGGTTTCGCCCTCTTTTTCCACAATTTCTCGACCTTCCTGGGGCGTCCCGGGATTTACCTCGAGGATCTGTTCGTCAAGCCGGAGATGCGCGGTCGTGGCTACGGAAAGGCGCTGCTGGCCCGGCTGGCGCGCATCGCGCAGGAGCGGGAGTGCGGCCGGGTGGAGTGGGCGGTGCTCGACTGGAACGAGCCTTCCATCAACTTCTACAAGACCCTGGGGGCGACCCCGCTGGACGACTGGCGCATCTTTCGGCTCACCGGCGATGCCCTGAAGACACTGGCTGGCTGACTTTGAACTAGCGTCGAACCGCACACGAACGCAAGGAGTCCTGATGAACGAAGAAAAGCAGACCGCATCGATCGTGGCCGCACTGAACAAGATTCTGGAAGCGGAGTTGGCCGGAGTAGTCCGCTACACGCACTACTCCTTCATGGTCTTCGGATACAACCGCATCCCCATCGTTTCCTGGCTGCGGGAGCAGGCCGCCGAGTCCATGATCCACGCCCAGCAGGCGGGCGAGATGATCACCGCCCTGGGGGAGCATCCGTCGCTGTCCATCGGAACGCTGCTGGAGACACACAAGCACGACGTCGGCGACATTCTCCGCGAGGCGATGGACAACGAAAAGACCGGGCTGCAGCTCTATCGCGATCTCCTCGAGCTGGTGGAAGGGAAGATCATCTGGATCGAGGAGTACGCGCGGCAGATGATCTACCAGGAGACGCAGCACTCGTTCGAGGTGGACAAGATGTTGCGGAAGCCGGGAGACGTGAAGAGCTTCACCGGCTAGGCCGGCACGGCCGGCGGCGCTGGGCCGGCACGGCCGGCTGCGCTGGTTGCCCAAGGCTCCGCCAAGATCACGCTCCAGACGTTCTGCCGCGCAGGCTCCTCGTACTGAAAAGCCCGCACGCACGCCGGCGGCTGAGCCGAAATGAGCAGGTGGCCAGCGCCGAGGGAGCGCGATTCGCGACGGCCGTGCCGGCCTCTTTCAAACGGAAGGGCAGGCCACGGCGGCCTGCCCTTCAAACCTCGTCAACCCTGTCATGCCCGATGGAGCCTGGCCAAGAAAGTGGCGAAAGCGAAAACGGTGGCGGACGCTTTGCGAACCAACGCTGCCGGCCGTGCCGGCCCAGCCTGGCCGAGAAA
>JBKJQB010000179.1:0-2926 GCA_046594105.1 Thermoanaerobaculia bacterium | reverse complement strand
CGACGACGAGAACCGCGTTCGGGCGTTGATGGGCGAGATCGCCCCCGCCTGTTTCGAGCGCGATGTGAAGACGTTCGATCGTGTGTTCGCCGATGACTTCACTTTCACCGATCCTGGCGGACCAGTCATCAGCAAGGAGCAGTGGATCGCCGATATCGCCAGCGGCGAGCTCACCTTCCAGTCGATCGAGTCGAAGGCGTTCGAGCTTCGCCAGACCGCTGGCATCATTCGCGTGCACGGCGAACTGGCTGTTCGTGCGCACTACTCCAGGAGCAACTTCAACGGCACGTTCCGCTACATGGGTGTCTACATGAAGCAGGGCGACGACTGGAAGCTGCTGGTGACCTCGGCGCGCCCGGCGGAAGGGCCGTCCGAAGCCTGACATTTTCCGGACACTCGGCTAGGAGCCTGCGCGGCAGAACGTCTTGGAGCGTCATCTTGGCGGAGCTTTGGGCAACCAGCGCCGCCGGCCGTGCCGGCCCCGCATTTCTCACAACCATCCTGCTGAGGACGCGGAGAGTGGCTCGTCTGCTTCGTTGCGCTCGGAATCGCTCCTCGACGTACCGTCAGTACGCCGTCGTCGCGCTTCCTTCGCGCGCCTCGCATCCGAGCCACTTTGCGCGCCGTCGCGACGGACGGGTGTGAGAAATGCGGGTTAACGTCGCTGCCGCTACCGAACGCTGGCGTTGACCTTGACCGCGGAATAGCGCTGATCGACCGCCGGCCAGTTCACGTTGGCCATGAACGACTCGATGTACTTCGGCCGGTCCGCCGGCTTGTAGTCGAGCAGATAGGCGTGCTCCCAGACATCCATGACCAGCAGCGGGACGAAGCCCGCCACATTGCCCGTCTGGTGGAGCTCGATCCAGTGATTGGAGACACGGCCCGTTGCCGGGTCGAGCAGGGCCATGGCCCATCCCACTCCCCGCATCTTTCCGACGCTGACGAAATCGGTCTTCCAGATGTCGAACGAAGGGAACGAGCCCTCCACCGCGCCGCGGAACGAAGAGCTTTTGGGAGCTTCTCCGCCGCCGTCCTTCTTCATGTTGGCAAAGTAGTACTCATGCAGGACCATGCCGTTGTATTCGAACCCCAGCCGACGCGTGAGCTCCGAGTAGGCGGGCATCTCTTCCTGATCGACTTTCCCATCCGCGAGAATCGCCGCGATGCGCTCCGTCAGGTCGTTGGTGGCCTTGACGTAGCCTTCGTAGAGCTTGAAATGCATCTCCAGCGTTTTGTCGGAGATGCCGGTGAGTCCGCTGAGGTTGAATTGTTTGGCTTGATACGTTCTCTGTTCCATGGCCTCCGGAACTGCAGGAACTGATCCCACGGCACGGTCGCCTGCGCACTCGCGTCGACCCGGCGAATTCGATCGGCCCGAATCAGTCCCACACACAGCGGAAGGTCGCATAGATGTAGGGATAGTTGGAACGGAACCAGTTCCGGAAGGAGCGGCGTGTGAGCCGGGCATCGGTGACCGGTGACGCCCCTTTCATCACAAAGTGCTTCCCATCGAAGAACTCTTCTGAATACACCGGGTAGGAAGCCATGGGCCGGAACTCCGCAAAACCGAGGAATGGGGATGAGGTCCACTCCCATCCGTTGCCGACCAGATCGTGAACTCCCCAGGCGCTCGCTCCCCGCGGAAACGAGCCGATCGGTGCTGGATCCCATCGCTGGAAGCCGAAGTTTCCGCGGGTGGCATCCGGCGGCTCTTCCCCCCAGGGAAACGATCTCTCCTCACCCGAAGGACTTCCGAACGCGGCGCGGTGGTATTCCGCCTCGGTTGGCAGGCGCGCACCTCGCCATTGTGCGAACGCCACTCCCTCTTCCTGCGTCGCATACACCGGCCAGTCCAAAGGTAAAGGAACGAGTTCAAACATCCCGCGCCAGTGCCAGCCGCTCTCCGTGGAGAGCCAGAAATGCGGCGCGGGAGCTCCCGTTTCCTCAATGTACTGGAGGTACTGGCGATTGGTGACATTGTGCCGATCGATCAGGAATGAGGGGACATCCATTTCGTGGCTTCCGAACTCGTTGTCCCAGCCGAAGGTGCCTTCCGCTGTGCCCAAGGTGGCCCGGCCCGCCGGAATCCGGACCGTATCGCGAACGACTTCTGACGATGGCTCCTGACTGCCGGAAACTGCGAACGGCGCGACAGCATTTTTCTGGTCGTACGGCAACTCGTGCAGCATGTAGAGAAAGGTTTCCTGATGCATGTGCTCATGCTCGAGGATGCCCAACGCTGCTTCCGCGTTGACGCGGGGGGGAGTCTTTCCGTCGTTGATGGGCGCGTTGAGCAGGGCATCGATCAGCCGGCGATCGGCTTGGTTTCCATACGCCTGGACCGCGCTCCGCGACGGCCACAGGTCGGTGGGAGGTCGGGCGGCATCGGCACTTTCGGGATCGATCCCTCGCGCGAAGAGCACTTCGAAAGCCTCGTCGATGCCGGGCCTTTCCAGCGCGAGTTTGATCAGAGTGTTGACGCAGAAGGCCGGCAGGTGACCTTCATAGAAAACGATGGGGTTCCGCAGTGGAATGGGCCGCCCGTAGTAGACGCTGTCGTGAGGGATCTTGAAGATCGCGCTGGTCGTTTTCCGGCCCGACTGGAACCAGTCGACCAGTTGCTCGCGGGTGGCGCCTTCGGGGTAGTTGTTGTGGCGCATGAGAGAGATTTTAGTCACTTTGCGACGTGCTCACGCCGTGTGTAAGCACGCACCGACCACCTCAGGGGTTCACGCAGGAGTGGGTGCTTCGACGGGCACTTCGAAACTTTGAAAGGTCTAGCGGAGGCGTCAGTCGCGATCGATCGGCTCTTCCAGCCGGCTCGAACGGGCACCTTCGCGGAAGTGCATGCGGCATGCCTTACGGACGAGTTCCCTCAGCCCAGGCGACGGCGAACCACAGGGCCGCATCCGGCCGCTGAGAC
>JBKJQB010000161.1:0-6181 GCA_046594105.1 Thermoanaerobaculia bacterium | reverse complement strand
GTGGCATCACACCGGCGTGGTGACGCAGGCCCTGCCGAAGTTCGTGCGCACCATCGAAGGAAACTCGGCGTACACCACCGACGACGTCCCCTCCGGCCACTCGGTGTGTCGGCAGATGAGGTCCTACGGCAGTCTCGATTTCATCGTGCTCGACGGACCGGCGAAGAAGTAGGCAGACACCGCGCAGAGGCGATGGAACCGAGGATCGGCTGCCTTCGGAACGCCGGCATCCTTGCCGGCCGGTCTGTCGGCTTCCAGCCCAAGGGCCCTCACTGAAGCGACAGATGGTCCGCGCGACTGGGAATCTCGCACGCTCTGCTAACCTCCGGGCCATGACGCGAAACGCATGGACAGCCACCGAGCGCCGGATCTTCAGCGGGCTGCGCACACCGGCGCACATCCAGAGATTTCTCGATGAGCTTTCCTATGACCAGAAGGGCGGTGCCAGATCTCCACGCGTGGTCCTCCGGGAAGGCAAGGCTCAGTGTTACAGCGGCGCGCTGTTCGCCTGCGCGGCACTTCAGGAACTTGGCTATGCCCCGCGCCTGCTGTGGTTCGATGCGGTCACCGACGACGGCCATTGCCTCGCGCTGTACGAGGGTCATGGCTTGTGGGGCTGCGTGGCGAAATCGAACTACACCACGCTCCGATCGCGAGAGCCCATCTATCCCTATCTCGCACTCGGCCTGAGCTACTTCGACGGCTACTTCAACCCGCAGGGCAAACGGACCATGCGCGCCTTCACCGCACCGATCGATCTCCAGCCCTTCGAACCTCGGGGATGGCGATTCGCCGAAGACCACCTTCTCTACATCGATCGCGCCATCGACACCGCGCCGCGAGCGTGGAGGCTTCCTCGCGGCAGCGTGAAGCAGATCAGCCCCGTGAGCGAGCCATTGCGCGATGCCGGCCTCCTCGGATCGAATCCCGAAGGCCTCTGGCGTCCGCACCCCTGACGCTCCTCATCCGGTTCTTCGGATCCGCTGCGGCCTGCGCGCCCGATCCACTGTGTGTTCATTCATAGTGCGTCCACATGCGCAGGACCTTCACAATCTTCTCGCGACGCAGCACCTGATAAACAAGACGATGGTAAATGTTGATCCGTCGCGAGGACGCGCCAGCGAGATCGCCCACCAGCTTCTCGAACGGCGGCGGCGCCTGGAAGGGATCGTTGCGAAGAATGTCGAGAAGAGCCTCCGCTTTGGGCTTCAGCGCCGAGCGGCTCAGCTTCCTGGCATCTTTGACGGCCTGCGGCGTGAACACAACCCGCCAGCGGCTCACCAGGCCAGCGACTCCATACACTCCTTGACCGGTGTGGCCAGACCCTTACGGATCGACGCACGCATGCCCGGAATCGACAGGAGATGCAGCGTTTCCTGAATGGCTTGCCAGTCGTCCAGTGAGACCAGCACGGCATCGGCGCGCTTCCCGGTAATGTGCACCGGTTCGCTGGCGACGTTGGTTTCGTCGATCAGCTTGTAGAGATTCGTGCGCGCCTCGCTGGCCGTGATCGTCTTCATGAGAGCGCAGCGTACGTGATGTCGTACGGGTTCGTCAAACCGACCAGCCGTCGCTCTCTCCATGGAGTAGAGGACTCTTCCTTCACAAAACTTCCACAGCGCGGAAGCCGCGGAGCGGCGACATCTACGTAGCCCAGCGCGTGAGCGCTGGGACCTGAGCGACCACCAGGTTCCCAGCCGCGGAGCGGCGACATCCGGCAAGATAGAATGACGGCAACATGAGTCACCGCTTCACCTCGCTGCTCACCCACCTCATCTTCAGCACGAAGCACCGCTTTCCCTTCCTCGAGCACGATTTCGCTGCCGAATGTCACGCATACCTCGGCGGAATCATCGAGAACACCGGCGGCCGGAGGATCGTCGCAGGCGGCGCAGCCGATCACGTCCACATGCTGTTCGATCTTCCGGTTACGATGTCTGTCGCGGACTGCGTGCGAACGCTCAAAGCAAACTCTTCGAAATGGATCCATGAGAAATGGCCTGCACGTTCAAAGTTCGCATGGCAGAAGGGTTACGCGGCCTTCAGCGTCAGCAAGTCAGGAATCGATGGCGTGATCCGTTACATCGAACACCAGGAGGAACACCACCGGCGGGTGACCTACCAGGACGAGGTGCGGCGCTTCCTCGCAGAACACGGCATGGAGTCCGACGAGCGCTTCATGTGGGAATGATGTCGCCGCTCCGCGGCTCACGATTGGAAAGGCCATCTCCAACCCAGCGCTGACGCGCTGGGCTACCTAGATTTCGCCGCTCCGCGGCTTTTGCTGCGCGTATGGAAAAGCCTAGGCGGCCCGCCAAACGAATCGTGAGGGCCTGTCCCGGTCGCCTTTCCAAACGAATAACGAAGGCCTGACCCGGTCACGTCTCCGTTCGCTCGAGCGGGCCCAAGCCGCGGAGCGGCGGCATCTACGTAGCCCAGCGCGTGAGCGCTGGGACCTGAGCGACCACCAGGTTCCCAGCCGCGGAGCGGCGACATTCGGGTGAGCAGAATGACGACGATCCTCTACATCGAACGCCAGGAGGAGCGCCACCGTCGGGTGACCTACCAGGACGAGGTGCGGCGCTTTCTCGCCGAACACGGGATGGAGTCGGACGAGCGCTACATGTGGAAATGAATGTCGCCGCTCCGCGGCTCACGTTTGGAGCGCTATCTCCAACCCAGCGCTCACGCGCTGGGCTACCTAGATTTCGCCGCTCCGCGGCTTTTATTGCGAACGGCCCGAAACTGCTCACCACCTTTCGTCCGTCGTACACTACCCAACCCATGTCCTCCGTCGGCAAAAACATCCCTCATGACTCCGCGATCGGGCATGTCACCGGGGAGTCGATCTATGTCGATGACATGCCTCCCGTACGCGGGGAGGTGTTCGTCGATTTCTATGGGTCCCCCATCGCGCATGGGCGGATCAAATCGCTCGATCTAGAGGCCGCGCAGAACATCCCCGGGATTGTCGCGCTGCTGACCCACGAAGATCTGGCTCATAACGTGTTCGGGCCGATCCTCAAGGATGAGGTGTTGCTGGCGGAGGAATTGGTCTCCTTCATCGGACATCCGATCGTGGTGATTGCGGGGGAGACTCGGGAGTGCGTGCGGCGGGCGAAGGCGGCGATCAAGGGTGACTTCGAGGTGCTCGAGCCGGTGTTTACCATCGATCATGCGAAGCGGCTGGGGCAGTTCATTGGACCGGTGCGGACGATCAGGCGCGGGGATCTCGATGCAGGGTTTGCCTCCGCGAAACACACGCTGGAAGGCGTGTGGGTCAATGGTGGGGCGGATCATTTCTATCTGGAGTCGCAGGCGGCCCTGGCGATTCCTGGGGAGTTCGGGGCGCTCACGGTTCACTCTTCGACGCAGAATCCCTCCGAGGTGCAGGAGGTGATCGCGCATGTGCTGGGGCTGGCCTTGAACCAGGTCACGGTGGTCACCAAGCGCATGGGCGGCGGGTTTGGCGGGAAGGAGTGCCAGGCCACGCATCCGGCGGCGATGGCAGCGCTGGTGGCGCAGGTAACCAAGCGCGCGGCGCGCATCGCCTACATCAAAGACGATGACATGGCGGTGACCGGCGGGCGGCATCCGTTCCAGAACGACTGGCGCGTCGGCTTCGATGACCACGGCGTGATCACGGCGCTGCGCGCCGATCTCTACTCCGATGGCGGCGCGTTCGCCGATCTCTCCACCGCGGTGATGGGCCGTGCCATGACCCACATCGACAATGCCTACTACCTGCCGGCGGCGTGGATCACCGGAACCGTCTGCCGCACCAACCTGCCGCCCAACACCGCGTTCCGCGGCTTCGGTGGGCCGCAGGGAGCGATCACGCTCGAGAACATCCTCGAGGAGATCGCCTCATTCCTGAAGCTGGACGCCGCCGACGTGCGCATCCGCAACTGCTACGGAATCGGCGAGCGCGATCTCACGCCGTACAACCAGCAGATCACCAGGAACACGCTGCCGGCGATCTTCACCGAGCTGCGGAAGAAGGCTGACTACGACCGGCGGCGCATCGAGGTCTCCAAGTTCAATCGCACCTCGCGGACGCATCTGCGCGGGCTGTCGATGACCGGCGTAAAGTTCGGCATCTCCTTCAACACGAAGTTCCTCAACCAGGCCAACGCTCTCGTCAACATCTACCTCGACGGCTCGGTGCAGGTCTCCACTGGCGCGACGGAGATGGGCCAGGGGGTGAACACGAAGATCCGTCAGCTGGTGGCCGAGGAGTTTGGGATCGATGCGACGCGCGTCCTCCTCATGCCCACCTCCACCGAGAAGAACAACAACACCTCGGCCACCGCGGCGTCGAGCGGCGCGGATTTGAACGGCAGCGCGGCGGTCGATGCCTGCCGCAGGATCCGCGCGCGCATGGCCGTCGTCGCCGCGGAGCATTTTGCCCGCGAGTCGAAAGTGGAGGCCGATCCGGAGCGCATCGTGTTCGCGAACGGCGCGATCCATGACCACCGGCAGCCCGATGCGAAATTGACGTTCGAAGAGCTGGTGATGATGGCGTACAAGGAGCGCGTCTCCCTCGGCGAGCGCGGGTTCTACTCGACGCAGGGCATCGACTGGGACGCCGATCGCGGCTGCGGCACGCCGTTCCTTTACTTCACGAAGGGCTGGGCGGTCTCCGAAGTGGAGATCGACCGGTTCACGGGAGCGATGAAGGTGCGGAGGAGCGATCTGCTGATGGACATCGGCACCTCGATCAATCCCGGCATCGATCGCGGCCAGATCACCGGCGCCTTCATCCAGGGCATGGGCTGGCTGACCAACGAGGAGATGCGCCGCACTCCGGAAGGCGTGCTGCTCAGCCACTCGCCGACCACGTACAAGATCCCGAACATCCACGACGTGCCGGAGATCTTCAACGTCGACTGGATCGAGAACGACACGAACACGCAGAACATCCGATCGAGCAAGGCGGTGGGCGAGCCTCCCCTGTTGCTGGCCATTTCGGTGTGGTGCGCGGTGAAGGATGCGCTGCGGCACCTCAGCGCGCCCGGCGAGATCGCGCAACTGCACGCGCCGGCGACGGGGGAAGAGATTCTCTCGCGGCTCTCGGAGTTGCGCCGTGTTGCGCAGGGCGGCGGTGACGTGCGCGAAGTCGCCGCGGCGCAGCCGTGACCATCGTTCGCAGCCGTTCCGTCGTCACTCCGGGCGGGACGCGCGCGGCATCGATTCACATCCGCGACGGTCGTATCGAGCGGGTCGCTGATTTCGATGACGTTCCCGCCGGCGCGGGCATCATTGATTATGGCGATCTCACAGTGATGGCCGGTCTGGTCGACTCGCACGTGCACATCAACGAACCGGGCCGGACCGAGTGGGAAGGGTTCGACAGCGCCACGCGGGCGGCAGCGGCGGGTGGGGTGACCACCATCGTCGACATGCCACTCAACAGCCTGCCGCCGACGACCAGCGTCGCCGCGTTGATGACCAAGGCGGAAGCGATGGAGGGAAAGTGTCACGTCGACGTCGGCCTGTGGGGCGGCGCGGTGCCTGGCAACGCCGCCTCTCTTCCGTCGATGCTCAAGGCCGGCGCCCTCGGATTCAAATGTTTTCTCATCGACTCCGGCGTGCCGGAGTTCGGACATCTCGACGCTGCCGGTCTGCGGCAGGCGCTGGAGTCGCTGCGCGATCAGGGATCGCGGCTGCTGGTGCATGCGGAGCTGCCCGGTCCGATCGCCGAGGCCGCGGCGCATCTGCATGGCGATGTGCGGACCTATGCGCGGTACCTGGCGTCGCGGCCGCCGTCTGCGGAAGATCAGGCCATCGAGCTGCTGATCAATGAGTGCGCTCGGACACGCTCCCCTGCTCACGTCGTCCATCTCTCCTCAGCTGGCTCGCTGGAGAGGATTGACGAGGCTCGGGACGCTGGGATTCCGTTCACTGCGGAGACGACACCGCACTACCTGCACTTCGATGCGGAGTCGATTCCGCCGGGCGCCACGGAGTTCAAGTGCGCACCGCCGATCCGCGAGCATTCCAATCGTGAGGAGTTGTGGGAAGGCGTGCACGACGGTCTGTTCACGGCGATCGTCAGCGACCACTCGCCGTGTCATCCATCGCTGAAGCGCGCCGATGTGGGAGATTTCGAGGCGGCGTGGGGCGGCATCGCCTCGCTGCAGTTCGGGCTGCCCATCGTGTGGACCGAGGCGCGGCAGCG
>JBKJQB010000035.1:0-9287 GCA_046594105.1 Thermoanaerobaculia bacterium | reverse complement strand
TCGCATGGGCCCGGCAGCATTTCCGCACCATCAGCGACGTCGTCACCCTGCTATACTCCGCGCTGTTTTTGGGTAACTTTTTCCGATGGACGCCAAGCACGATTCGACCGGTGTTGAGATCTTTGGTCAAACGTACAACGTCCGCGGAGACGGTGATCCCGACTATTTGATGGAGCTTGCACAGTTTGTTGATTCCAGGATGCGCGATGTCGCGGCGAAGGTGAATACCGTCGACCCGATGAAAATCGCGATTCTGGCGGCATTGAACATTGCCGATGAGTTTTCTCGATACCGCAAAGAGCGTGAGAACACGGTGGGGGAGTGGATCGAGAAAACGGAGGAAATGTCGGAGAGGCTCAGCCGCATTATCAGCTGAGCAATTATTTTGAATTCGGCCTAAGGTTTTCGGAGTCCCTGCAGAGCCCGTGATGAACGATCTAACTCTTGAACCGATGCTTTTTTCTTACTTCGGGTGCTCGCGTCTTCGCGTCGCGTGCATGCCTTCACCCCAGCGGCTCGTCCGTGAAGGGTCCAAGGACGCTAAACGGCTCGGGTAGAGCGCCCACCTGTTTTTGCAGGTTCAAGTAAGACTCCACACACGGCTCAGGCGGGGTTCTCCGAATTTTCCCTCCAGCAACTGCGGCAAGCCTCCCACGCGGAGGTGCAGTGATGACGATTCTGATTGCCGTGTTGATCGGCGTAGCCGGGGCAGTGATCCTCGGCGCGCTGTGGGGTGTGGTCTACCGCAAACGCGCCGAGGTGCAGCTGGCCGAGGCAAAGCGGAGCGCGGAGCGCATCGTTGAGGATGCCCGCAAGTCGGCCGAGTCGAAGGTCAGGGAAGCCGACCTCGAAGCCAAAGAGAAACTGCTGTCCATGCGCTCCGAGTTCGATCGGCAGTCGCAGGTGCGCAAAGACGAGATCAAGGTCGTCGAGAAGCGGCTCCAGCAGAAGGAAGAAACGCTCGACAAACGCACCCTGCAGGTGGAGACCCGCTCCACGGAGATCGAGAATCGCGACCGCTCGCTGGCCGGCCGGGAGAAAAACCTGGAGACTCGTGAGGCGGAACTGGCCGCGGTCATCGAAGATCAGCGCCACAAGCTCGAGCAGATTTCCGGGCTCACCGTGGAACAGGCCAAGAACGAGCTGATCCGCGGCATCGAGAACGAAGCCAAGATCGACGCCGCGAACATCATCAAGCGCATCGAGACCGAAGCCGTCGAGCTGGGCACGCAGAAGGCCCGCAAGATCCTGGGCATGGCCATCCAGCGCATGGCTTCCGACTACGTGGCCGAGAACACTGTGTCCGTCGTCGATCTCCCCAGCGAGGACATGAAGGGTCGCATCATCGGGCGCGAGGGTCGCAACATCCGCGCGCTGGAGCTGGCCACCGGCGTCGACCTCATCGTCGACGACACGCCGGAAGCGGTCATCCTCTCCGGCTTCGATCCAATCCGCCGCGAGATCGCACGCATCTCGCTGGAGCGCCTGATGCAGGACGGCCGAATCCATCCCGCCCGCATCGAGGAGCTGGTGGAGAAAGTCCGCCAGGAGCTCGACCAGAAGCTATTCGAGGAAGGGGAGGCCGCTGCCTTCTCCCTCGGCATCACCGACATCCACCCCGAGGTGCTCAAGCTCCTCGGCCGGCTGCGCTACCGCACGTCGTATGGACAGAACGTGCTGGTGCATTCGCTGGAAGTCTCGCAGCTCGCGGCGCTGATGGCTGTCGAGCTCGGAGTGAATGACACCATCGCCAAGCGTGGAGGCCTGCTGCACGACATCGGCAAAGCGATCGACCGCGAGATGGAAGGAACCCATCTGGAGCTCGGCCGGCAGGTGCTGGAGAAGTACGGCGAGAAGCGGGAAGTCATCCACGCCATGGAATGCCACCACGGCGACTACGACCCCACCACGGTCGAAGCGGTGCTGGTCAATGCTGCCGACGCATTGTCCGCCGCGCGGCCAGGCGCACGTCGCGAGATCCTCGAGAACTACGTGCATCGTCTGGAACGTCTCGAAGGAATCGCCAACGCCATGGAAGGGGTGCAGAAGAGCTTCGCCATCCAGGCGGGGCGTGAACTGCGCATCATCGTGAACGCCGAGAAGATCACCGACGAGCAGTCGATCTGGCTGTCGAAAGACGTGGCTCGCAAGATTGAATCAGAATTGCAGTATCCCGGTCAGATCAAGGTCACGGTCATCCGGGAGATGCGCGCAGTGGACTACGCGAAATGACACCAACGAGTTCCCTCTCCCCGCCGCAGCGGGGAGAGGGTCTGCGATCCAATTCTTCGATTAGAAAGACGGCATGATCCGAATCCTTTACATTGGCGACATCGTCGGGCAGCCCGGCCGGCGTGCACTTCACGAGAAACTCGAGAAGGTGGTGGACCGCGAGCGAATCGATTTTTCGATCGTGAATATCGAAAACGCCGCCGGCGGCTTCGGTGTGACGGAGGCCATCATGCAAGAGCTCTCGTATCTTCCCATTCAGGCCTACACCTCGGGGAATCACATCTGGGACAAGAAGGACTTCGTCGACAACTACGACCGCTACGAGCATGTGGTGCGGCCGGCGAACTATCCGGCAGGGAACCCCGGCAAAGGGCGGGTGGTGCGACAGACTGCGGCCGGCATCAACGTCGCCGTGATGCAGGTGATGGGCAACGTGTTCATGCCTCCCTGCGACAACCCGTTTTACACCATGGACCGGGAGCTGAAAGAGCTCGGTGACGCGGCGAAGGTCATCATCGTGGACATTCACTGCGAGGCCACTTCGGAGAAGCAGGCCATGGGACGCTACCTGGACGGGCGCGTTTCCGCGGTGCTGGGAACGCACACGCACGTCCCCACAGCGGATGAGCGCCTGCTGCCGAAAGGCACGGCGTTCCAGACCGATGTGGGGATGACCGGTGCGTACGACTCGGTGATTGGATTTCGTCCCGAGGAAGCGCTGCACCGGTTTCTGATGAACACGCCGAAGAAACTCGAAGTGGCCAAGCGCGACATCCGCCTTTCCGGCGCCATGGTGGAGATCGATGAAACGACTGGACGGGCCGTGGCCATCACGCGCATTCACGAGAAGGTCGAGGATTGAGTCTCGGCTACTGGTGGACCCTCATCCGCCTTCGGCATCTTCTCCCCGTGCGCAGGGAGAAGGGACTGGCAATCGAAATTGCGCGAGCACGAATCCTTCCATGCCGCCCACGCCCATCTCGCTGATTGCGGTCGGCCATCTGCCGGCGGAGGCGATCACTCCGTTGCTGGAGAAGCTCGAGCGGATCGAGGTGCTGGAGCTGGACGTACCGTTTCGCGATCCCTTGTCGAAGCATCGCGCCGAGACAAACCGCGCCATCGATGCTGCAGCCAACGATTGGATTCTGATCGTCCGGGAGCGGGAGTCGATCGATGCCGCGCTTGCGGAGGAGATCGCTCGGGCGATCGCGGAGGACCGGGCACATGGCTTTCGCATCCGGACCGAACCGTATTACGCCGGTGCCCCTCTGCGGATCGGGGCGGACGCCGGCGAAGTGCGGCTGTTTCACCGGCGGGGATTCCTGCGCTTCGCCAACAAAGGGGAGTGGTCGGAAATCACCGTGCAAGGTTCGGTGGTGCGCCTGACTCACGCGCTCCGCTCGACGACCTTCGCGTCCGCCGATGAGCACGAGTCTTATCTCGCGAAGAGCGGCGCCGTGCGCTCCGGGCCACTCCGGGCCATGACCTTCGCGCGCAACGCGCTGCTGGCGGCGACCCTGGACAGGAACACGCTTCGCTATCTATGGATCGAGGCGGGGTATGAGCAGGGACGCCCTTGACGGATCTGTGCGAATGAACCGTTTGTCGTTTTGCTGGAGAGATGGACTGCCTTTCGTAGCCGGCGCTACGTTCGCTTCGCTCAGAACGACGGAGTGCACGTTGATCTCCCACGCAGCGGCGCATCGCCCCAAGAGAAGCCGCCTCCTATGCCAGTTGGGCCACCTGCCGCGGGCGTCGCAGGGCGCCGAGGTGGCCGTGCGTGCGGAACTGGCGGGGGGACATCCCGAAGCGTTCGCGGAACTGCTGGCGAAAGTAGTTCTCTGAGTCGAAGCCGCAGCGGCGGGCGATGTGGGCGATGCGGAGATTGCCACGCTTGAGCAGCTTGGCCGCTTTCTCCAGTCGCTTCTTCTTGAGGAAGTGGCTGAGCAGGCGCCCGGTGGTGCGATGGAAGCGGCCAGAGACATACTGGCGCGTGTAGCCGAGCTCGCGAGTCACCGCTTCGACAGTGAGCTCTTCATCCTCGCGGACACGTCTGCGAACAGTCTTGATCAGAGCGCGAAGTAATCCGTCCATCCGCTCTCCTCGTTGAAGGTCGCGCCCT
Organism: Thermoanaerobaculia bacterium; assembly: GCA_046594105.1. GTDB lineage: Bacteria > Acidobacteriota > Thermoanaerobaculia > Gp7-AA8 > Gp7-AA8 > JBDSGC01. The sequence goes on along the minus strand of JBKJQB010000035.1, from coordinate 4,933 downwards.
GGCGCTGTACTCTTCGCCAGTAGAGCAACTTCAATCGTTTCGGGTGTGGATAAGGATAGCGCAATTGAACGGGAGGCGCATGGTGGAAGACGCAAGCTTTCTGAAAGCAGTCAGCCTCTTCGTGGAGTTCGAGCGCGGCGAGCTGGAAGCAGTTCGTAAGACTATGCTCACCAGTCATTTCGGACCGGGAGACACCATCCTGGAGGAAGGCAACGCCAACCGGGCCCTGCACGTACTCAAGGAGGGGCGGGTGCGGGTGATCCGGCGGGTGAACGACAGCGAGGTCTCGCTGTGTGATCTGGTGGAGGGCCAGACTTTCGGCGAGCTCTCCATCATCGAAGACGGGGTGGCCTCTGCCTCACTCCGCGCTGTGACCGACGTCGAAGTGCTGTCCATGCCGATGGGAGCGCTGGCCGGGTTTCTGCGGGAGCACCCCACGGCTGCGAGCAAGTTCTGGCGAGCCATCGCCGTCGATCTCCGCCGCCGCCTGCTGCACACCAACGACGTGGTGCGCAGCTACTTCGAGGTCAACCAGGCTCTGATCGACAACCCGACGTTTCGCGAAGCGTACGCCATGTGTAACCGGTAAGGTCTCTTGCTTCTGCAAGCCTGAATCGTCTTCCCGGTCCAGCGATTCGCGTCCCGACGCCAGCCTTTTGGAACGCCGGCTTCCAGCCGGCCGGTCCGCCGACATCGTGCCGGCAGGCTGTGTAGGGTCAAAGGCACTAACCATCGCAGAGTCAGGTGGATACCACGGAAATGGATGTGGCGTTCGTTCCTTCAAACCGCCGACCTGCTACCATCATGCGTTCCATGCGAATCGTGACCTTTCCTCTGGTGCTCGCGCTCACCGTCGCATCGGCCAGCGCCCAGGTCCACATCGTGGTGCGCCACGATGGCAGGAAGGTCATCTCCAACATGGGCGGCTCGGGATCGGGGAAAAGCTCCGACTGGAAGTGGCTGGCCCGGCAACGGAATCGGAAGTCTGCCTACGACGAAGCGATCGATCGCCACGCCGTGGCCCATCGCGTCGACCCCGTTCTGGTCCGCGCGGTCATCCAGGTGGAGTCGAACTTCAATCCTCTCTGCACGTCGAACAAAGGCGCGCGAGGGCTCATGCAGCTGATGCCGGAGACGGCGCGCCGCTACGGAGTGCGCAACATTCTCGATCCCGACCAGAACATCCAGGGCGGCGTACGCTATCTGGCCGACCTGGTCAGAATGTTTCCCAACGATCTGCCGCGGGCTCTGGCCGCATACAACGCCGGCGAGAACGCGGTCATTCGTTACGGAGCGATCCCCCCCTACCAGGAGACCATGACCTACGTGAAGCGCGCACTCACCGTCTACTACGGAACTCCCTATGGTCAGGCGGCTGGATACTCCGGCGGAGAGGGTGGAGGACGCCGGTTGAACGGCGGCTTCCGGTCGAGAATCGAGCCGATCCTGGTGGCGATTCCGGGAATGCGATTCCTCGGTCCCACGCGGCCGGGTTCGTAGATTCTCGCGGACCCGCTCCTAGCCCGCATTTCTCACGCCCATCCTGCTGCGGACGCGGATAGTGGCTCGTCTGCTTCGTCGCGCTCGGAATCGCTCCTCGACGTACCGTCAAGTACGCGCGTCGTCGCGCTTCCTTCGCGCGCCTCGCATCCAAGCCACTTTGCGCGCCTTCGCGGCGGCCGGGTGTGAGAAATGCGGGTTCGGAACCTGCGCGGCAGAACGTCTTGGAGCGTGATCTTGGCGGAGCCTTGGGCAACCAACGCCGCCGGCCGTGCCGGCGTGCGCGCTGTCCGGGCCCGCGTGTTTCCTCCTCATCGAGCTTTGGCGATCCAACAGCGATGCCGGTCATCGAAGGGCCCTTTGCACCCGCTGGTACAATCCCGACCGGAATGACCGAACGTGAACCCCTCAGCGCGCCGTTCGATCAGGGCGTTTTCCTCCTTCACTACAACCGCGGGCGGGAAGCTTTCCAGGAAGCCCGTTACGCCGAAGCGCGCCGCGAGCTGGAGCAGGCGCAGCGGCTGCGGCCGGACGACTCGGACGTCCTGAACCTCCTCGGTCTGGTCTACTTCAAGACCAACGCCTTCCCCGAAGCGGAAGTCATCTACCGCCGCCTGGCGGAGGAGAACGCGAACGTTTTCATCCTGCACTCGAACCTCGGGCTGATTCTGTTCAAACAGGGAAAGCTCGACGATGCGGAGCGTTTTCTGCTCCGTTCCGTCGAGCTCCGTCCGAACTACGCGAAGTCGCATCTCTATCTCGGACTGCTGTACCGGCAGCGCCGCAAGCTCGGGCTGGCGCTCGAGCATCTGCGATTCGCCGGCGCCGACAAGATCGTCAAGGAAGTAGAAGCGGAGATGCAGGGCGCCCCTTCCACGAGCGCGACTCCGTCGCCGGCGACGCAGCCCGGGCCGCCCGCTCCGAAGCCGCATGCCGTGAATGCACCGGGTCGGGCTCCCGTTCCCGCCGAGCCCATGAAGCCTGTGCCTCGGCCGGTGGCCCGCGATCAAGAGCCGATCACCCAGAAAATTACGGCGTTGACTCCGGCGCGCATGGCTGCAGCGACCCTGGCGACGCAACCCGGTTCGTTCGTTACACCGGCGACGCTGCCGCAGCTATCCGCCAATCCCCCCGCCGATCCTCCTGTTCGGCGGGCCGACACCGCGAACACCGCCGCGCGCAAGTTGCAGGAAGCGCTCGACGATCCGCAGCTCGCGTCGGACAAGCGCATCAACCTCGAGCACAAAATCGAGGGCGCATCGAAAACCTTCACCCTCCACGAGAACGGGTTTCTGGAAATCAACTTTGCCCGCTCCGTGCACCTCAAGCGCGGGACCGTCTCGAGCTATTCGGGCAATCTCAAATTCGTCGCAGAATCGGGACTTCTCGGAACGACCGCCCAGACGCTGGTCAAGGCAGTGGGGCAGGGGAAACTCTTCGTTTATGAGAAAGGGCGGAAGACGTTTCTCCTCGATCTGAACGAGGAGTTCATCTACGTCGAGGGAAGCAACCTGCTCGCTCTGGAAGACACTTTGACCTATCGCGTGGAGCCGATCTATGACGGGTCGTACCAGCGGAAAATCGATACGGTGAAGATCTTCGGCAAGGGATCCCTGGCCATCTCTACCTCCATCGAGCCTCTGACCTTGCGGGTCACGCCGGACTATCCGCTCTCCATTTCGTCCAACGCTCTGGTGGCCTGGACCGGGAACGTGATTCCCACGGTCATGGAGGATCAGTCGCTGGAGAACGTGATGATCGAGACTCTCGACAAGAGCGGATTCAAGATCCGGTTCGAAGGCGACGGCATCGTCGTCAGCGAGCAGTGATCATCGGCCACCAGGCGCCAGTCGGTCGCACCCTCTGAGGCCGTGAAGAAATCCCCTAACCGTCATCCTGAGCCGCGCAGACGGCGAAGGATCTGCAACGTCGCAACTGCCCCAGCAACATCTTCGTGATTGCAGATCCTTCGCTTCCCGCCCGCCACCCACGCCGCTCAGGATGACGGTTGGAATGAACGCGACTGATGCGAAATCGTGGCGGACGCTTTGCGAACCAACGCCGCCGGCCGTGCCGGCTAGCCGCCCATTCCGGTCATTTTGAAAACGACCGGAATGATCACGAAGAGCTGCACCGCGTCGAAGACCCCGTGAGCGATGACGCCTGGAATGAGATTGCGGGTCCGGTAGAACGTGAAGCCGATGATCAGAGAGATCACCGCCACGCCGATCAGCAGTAGCGGCTGACCCAGCCCGGAATGCGCCAGTGCGAAGAGCACGGTCGAGGCGATCAATCCAATCCGCTTCTGCAGCCATCCTCGAAAGAACGCCTCTTCCACGGTCATGGCCGAAAGGACGATCAGAATCTTCTTCCACAGAGGGAGAGCAGCCATCCAGCCGATCATCGGGGAGGGCTGCGGGTTCTTCGGGATCAGGCCTGCGGCGGTGAGCAGCAGTCCGATGATCAGCGCCACGCCGAGGGTAAAGATCCACCCGCCGAATCCAACGGCGAAGCCGGTCATCACTGCTTCCCCGGCATGCTGGCGACGGATGTTCAGGAATTCGCCGATCGGCGGCATCTGGGTCAGCAGCCACCAGCCGATCAGGAAGACGATCAGGATGGCGTGGAGGAGGAACAGCTGGTAGAACGGGGTGCCCGACAACTGCCTGGCGGTGGGCGTGTGCAGCGAGGAGCTGGTGACCAGTGCGACCAGCAGGAAGAGCAGACCGCCCAGCCACAGATACGCCAGGATTTTGATGGCCGGCGAAGCAAAACGATCGATGGACAGCAGGCCGCCTCGCTCGTTCAGCACGATCACGGCGAGCCACACCACCGCAGCGAGGACCAGAGGAAGAACGTACGGGCTCATGCCGGCCGCAGTGTAGCCGATGGCCAGCCGGGCTCTGGGCGGCCCAGCCAGATCCAGGCGATGAAGTCGGTCAGAGGCGGTTCGATGTTCAGCTGGCGCAGTTGCAGATTGACCTGTCCACGGTGATAGGTCGAGTGCGCCGTGATCTGCAGGATCGTTTCCGCCAGGGTGGGCACCCCGGACGCCGGGCGGCCTGTGAGCGTCTCCATCATCGGGTCCGCCCACGGCATCACCACCGACGCGGCCAGCCGTTGAATATCGAGCGAGTCGAGGAAATGATGCGCCTGCGGGTAGTAGTCACGCGCCCACCGGCGAATGGAGTCCGCCTCCCGGAGTTGCGATCGATCGGGAAATGCGGGGGACTTGCCCTTCCACACATGGAGTGGGCGGACGCGTTGGTATGGTCGGCCATCGCGCGTGAGCGGGACGCCGTCGCCGACACCACGCTGCTCGACCGGATGCTTCACATTCACGCGGTCCAGCAGGCATTTCTCCACGTGTGGAAGGGCGAGTCCCCCGCATTTCCCGATCGATCGCAACTCCGGGAGGCGGGCTCCATTCGCC
>JBKJQB010000306.1:0-3227 GCA_046594105.1 Thermoanaerobaculia bacterium | reverse complement strand
GGAAGCCGATCGGTTGCGGCAGGGTCACCCAGGCACTGGTGAAAGCGCCGGCCGGATTGAAGGCGGCAGGCTCCGTGCCGTTGTAGAGCGACGTGGTGGTGGTGAGGATCTGCTCCTGCTGCGGCACTCCGGTGTATCCATCCACGGCCCTAGAAAGCAGGCTGCCAGTGGCGGCGTCGTAGGTCAGCGTCTCGCTCCGCGTCAGCCCCGAAGCCCGAACGCTGGTGCGCGTGATCAGGGTGGGCTGGGTCGGCCAGTTCAGGTCGCTGTATTGAAAGGAAGTGGTCGCGCTGGCGGCGGTGGGCTCGATCGCTACGGTGAGAATGCTGTCCGGATCCTGGCGGCAACGAGCCGGGTCCGTCTCTGGATCGCAACCCACCGGCTTGTAGGCGGTGGCGATGGAGGCCACGCGCGCTCCGGAAACGAAGGTGCGCACGGTGATGTAGCCTCGTGCGTTCTGCTCGCGGGTGATGTTGCCGGTGTAGGTCGAATACGCGCCGACCGTTTGCTTCTCGAACCCATACACGGCGTCGTTGGAGCCGCAGGCGCCACAGCCGCTGCCACGGGGCTCCACGGTGCGCCGTCTTCCCAGAACCGAACGCTCGTAATAATCGGTCACCGCCCCCGAAGCCGTGGTGACGCGGGTGATCGTTTCCGCGGAGTTGCGACCGTTGATGTCGTACTGGATGCTGCTGACGTCGCCGCCCGGTCCAAGAGAGTTGGTGGCGGGATTGAGGGTGTGAGCGAAGGGCGACTGGTTGTAAGTGTGCGACTCGATCAGGTTTCCGGCAGCATCGCGGGACTCCGTCAGCGCGTTGCCGGTGTAGGTGTACGAACGCCACGCCGATGCGCCCGGCGCATTGACGTTGACCAGATTCCCGGAGCCATAGAAATACTGCCAGACCAGCGATGAACCATCGACCGTGATGGAGTCGATGAGACTGGTCTGGCTGTTGGTATTGACGGTCCAGCCCCAGCGACCCCAGGAGTCGTCGAGACGGGTGGGAAGTCCCGAAGCAAAGGTCACCGTGACGGTGCGGCCGGTGGCGCGGGATTGATAGGAGATCAGGCGGCCATCGGACGCGCGGAAGACCCGGACGATGTCATCGGAGGGGCTGCGCAGTGTGTAGTTGATCCCGTCGTAGGTCAGCGTGGAGGGAGTGACGGTCTGGGGATGAATCTGGATGAACGTGCCCTGATTCAGGTAGTTCTCGAAGATGAAGCGTTCGTCGGTCTCCGTGCCGAGGATCGCGTAATCCTGATATCGCCGCAGCCATCCGTCGAAGAGCGAGCTCCACCCGTTGCCGAAAAATCCAGCAGTCCCCGCGGAGTCATAGACTCTGCGCAGGGGCACTCCCGATGCCGAGGGCAGCGGATCCGTGTCGGAGAGGCGCATGTTTCCATTGGCCAGGCTCACTGGATGCGCGACACAATCGGGGCAACTGGATGACGAGGGTTTCTGCGACTCGCCGCCGATCGGACAGGAACCGCCCACGGTGACGGGAACGGATTGGTGCTCGTCCCCGCACGCGCCGACAACAACAAGCAAGTCGGCTCCGGGAGTCGTCGCGACATTAAAGAAAATGCTGTCGTCGGTCGGATTCAGGGCGCCACCTTGAAGAATTCCTCCGGCCGACGTGGTCTTTCCGGGAAGACTGATGATCTTGTAGTCCTTGGTCGAAGCAGAAGGAATGTGGTAGCGAAACCGCCCGGTCACCTGCTGACCCTGGCTCAAGGGCTGGGCCGACTCCAGCCACGCCTCGGGATGGTGCGGGACGTCGATTTCTGCGCTTGCGTAACCAGGAGTGTCCGAAGCGCAATTATTCGGGTTGCCGGGCGTGGGCTCGAGTTTGTAGCAGGTGACCTCGAGCCATTCGGTGTGACGGGTCACGCATCCGGGATACTCAGGGAAGTTCACCTCGCAAGGAGAGGTGGAACACGATCCGAATCCCCCGGGTGATCCCCAGGTGGTGCCATCGCCAGTTCGCATACTCACGGCCCCAGCGGAACAGGTTCCGCTTCAACGACCGGTGCGAGTGAGCAGACCGTTGGGCCCCAAGACGGCAGTAAAGGTTGCCTGGCAGTCGGCAGCGACGGAGACCGGCTGAAGAACACCAATCAAAAAGATACAAGACAGAAACAGCGCTTTTCTACAGGGGCTATCGAAGACTGCTGTCTTGGTCATCCTTACCTCTGTCACGACTGATGGCAGGAGTTCTAGCAGGACGTATGCCATTGGCCGCTGGCAAACGCGAGGCGCGGGACACAGTGCTGGAGCAACGGAACGGAGGTGCGCTGCACGGCGCGCGAAGAGCCTGATCGAGTCGAGAATGTGTCGTCGCATTCGCAGTTGGTGGCGCGGCGTCCTCTTCTCGATCCTCGATCTTTCTTCTCGGCATCACCATGCCTTCGGTTTCGGCGCGGGTTGGAAACAGCTTCCGGGCCAGCCTGGACCGATGGTAGACCCCCGAAGTCGCCAACGTTCACCGCAAGCCGTCATGGCCGGCCTCTGGAGCACCACGATCGCCCTGGTGATCACCCTGTGGATCCCCACCGGTTTCCCCCGTTACCTCCTGGTCGCGGTCGCGCCGCTGGCGCTGCTGGGAGGACTTGGCTGGCGCTTCGGCGCGATGGGCATCGCCGAGGTCATCACGAAGGTCTCCACCTCACCTCGGCCAAATCCGAACGGCAGGTAGACGGGGTAGTGCTCGCAGTTGGCGATGGCGTCTCCGTAAAAGTTCGCCGCAGCGCGGCAGTCGACCGTTCGGAGTGGCGACGCGATGGTTCGCGGAAAGGATCGTCCTCTCGCTCTCCACGGCGGGAAGGCATGCAGTGCGATGAGCACGGGCGAAGCCGGGCGCTCGCCCGCCTCCACCGGCGTGGCTCCGTTCGCACCAGCGTAGTGTTGCAGTCCCCAGTGCCCGCTGAACCGTGGGGCCGGATGACTGGCAACGAAGTCGCGGTAGAGATTCGCGGTTTCGGCATCTCCAATACTGATGGCCAACACGAGGACCATGCTCACGGCAAACGCGGTCACGGTCCGCCAGCGAGGCCCGGAGCGAAAGAAGAGGATGGCCGCCGGAAGCGTTGCGATCAGGTATCGCACCGCGGTGAATAGCTGGCCGAACTGAAAGATCAGTGGCGCCAGCAGCCACGTCCACAAGAGCGCGTCGCGGCGATCGAGCTGAAGAAAAAAACCGGTCGTCAGCGCACAGGCAAGGCCGTAC
>JBKJQB010000005.1:0-20377 GCA_046594105.1 Thermoanaerobaculia bacterium | reverse complement strand
ACTGCGTGAGACGCAGCGATTGATGGTGGGAAACGGGAAGCCTGCCCATCGAGTGTCCTTCTCCCCGCGCACGGGGAGAAGGTCCGCGAAGCGGGGATGAGGGGTCCTGCTTCGTCGAGTGAGTCCCCCTCATCCGCCTTCGGCACCTTCTCCCCGTGCGCGGGGAGAAGGACTCTCGATGGGGGAGGGCGCGCGGGACGCGAGGATCTGCAATCAAGGGCGATCAATGACCGTGAAACGAAAATCGTGGCGGACGCTTTGCGAACCAACGCCGCCGGCCGTGCCGGCCCCGCGCGCTCCGGTAGCCGCACCTCCGCATTTCCCACGGCCACCACGCGCAGGACGATGGCCTGCTCTCCGATCGAAGCGACTGCCGGCTCGAGGCTGGTCACCGATCCGCTCATCGTGATCCCTTGCCCCAGGGATCGAGTGAGCGCGCTGCCGATCTGTGATCGCCATGCATCGAGCTGCACGCCGATCGGCCATCGCGCGTTTTTCGCCAGTTGATCGCGGAGCGAGTTGTGCGCGATCCGGTCTGCCATGGACAGGAAGACGCTGCGCCGCGTTCGATCCAGCGCGTAGTCAAGCTGGGTCAAGGCCACGGTCCGGGTGCCAGGCTCGTACACGGGCGTGCCTTCCATGTCCACGCTTCCGCGATACTTCCGAAAGACCGAGGCCCGGTAGTCGACATCCATGCGGACGAGGACCTTGCCGACAGTCCCGCGAGAGAGAGCGATGCTGCCGACGGCGACATCACCGTACCGCCGGTGGCCGAAGCTGTCGGTCAACAGCCGGCTCGCTTCCGCGTACGACAGTCCGACCTCCACCGGTACCCGCAGGCCGGCAGCATCCGGCGATGCCTTTCCCAGCGACGGGAGCGGCGCCCTGTTCACCACGGGAGCGACGTCACTGACCACGACGCGCGTCTTCGCCCGCAGCATCAGCGTGCTGGTTACATCGAGACCGGATCCTCGGATGGGAGTGAAAGCCACGTCGAGCGGCTCGATGACCAGCCAGCTCCGCGGCCCGATGGAGACCGGGTCCTGCAGCGAAGCCCAGACCGCAGCGGCCTGCGGCCGCAGGGCGGTGAGCGCAGGAGTGTTCGCATCGATGGCCCGGACGGCCTGCTGGAGCTGTCGATTGACTTCCGGAGCAATTTTCCAGTCGGTGATGTCCACGCGAGCGAAGGTGACCCGGCAGCGATCGGGGAAGCTGACGGGCTGAGCGCGGGTGATGGAACGCAGACGCCAGGTCGCGTCCCACTCCAGTTGCGAGTGAATGGAGAGGTCAGCCTGTCGCATCGGTTGGCCGAATCCGCAGGAGACGCACGGCCAGAGAACCACTTCGCCGGAAAATGGATTGGTCGTTCTGCGGCAGCCTTCCAGCGCATACCGCGCCGCGATCGTGGCGTGCAGGCCCGTGCCGATCATGTTCAGGGCGATCGGTCCCCGGGCCAATCGGTACCGGAAAACGAACTGGCCTCGAGGCTCGACCTCCCAGCGGTCGCTTCTGTCGATGCTGACGGGCACCTGTGATTCCAGGAGCGGAAGCAGCGGCCGCAGGGTTGCCCGGATGGGGATGGCGATGGTGGAGAGCTCGGACGCAGAAGAGACGGTTCTCAGCTGCGTGTCCTCGTCTGCGGCTCCGTCGCCCGGCAGGAGAAGGAGGGCCATGGCCAGGAAAAGCGAGGCCGCCGTCCTCCTGTTGAAGGATGCTGGAGAGGAGTTTCTCATTCGCGATCGGCCCGGCGGTTGCGCAGTTCCCCGTTCATCAGTCATTCTCCGCATCCATGAGCGAAGCCACCACCCGTGGGATCCGGGTCGAAGTCGAGAGTATGTACGTCGAAGAGAGAAGCGAACCGCGCGACAGTTACTTCTTCTTCGCGTACCACGTGCGGGTCTCCAATGAGGGAGCTCAGCCCGCCAGGTTGATCAGCCGCGAGTGGATCATCACCGACTCCGATGGCAACGTGGAACGGGTGGAGGGCCCCGGCGTTGTGGGCGAGCAACCGCTGCTGCAGCCGGGAGAGTCGTTCGAGTACACCAGCTTCTGCCCCCTGCGGACCTCGGTGGGGTCGATGCAGGGGCGGTACACGATGGAGTTGATCGGCGGCGAAACGTTCCCCGCTGAAATCGCTCCCTTCACTCTGGCTGTTCCGGGAGTGGTGAATTGACCCGGATCGGCGACGTTGCAGCGGACACTGTGGATCTTTCCGGTTAAAGGTCAGGCGTGCCCTCGAGATCACCCTTCTCCCTGCTCTCAGTCTTTCTGCTCGCCGTTGCGGTCGCGGTGGCCGGGACCGTCGTGGTCCGTGTGCGCGGATATTCCGCACGCCGTGACGCTCACGCGGTCGCGGAGCGGCGTTCGTCAGGGTCCGTGCTCGTACAGCCTGCGGAGGGCCCGAGCTCCATGGCCGGTGCCCGGTCGTCGATGGAGACTTCTCCAGGAGAGACGACCGCCAGCGGAGTGCGGGGCCATGTTTCCGAGACACCGCGGCCCAGCGCTCGCGAACAGAAGTTTCGCGAGTTGCTCGCCCTCCGTGCGCCGCAGCCGGTTGCAGTCCCGGCGCTAGCTGCACCTCCAACGGTCGCGCCGCGGCCCGCGGTTTCCATCACCCCCCCAGCGAAGCAGCAGGGCGTCCGCCCCGCGGCGGTCGCGCCCACGCCCCTCTCCGCCCACTCGATGGATCGCGGCACGACGGTGACCCCGCAACCGGCCAATGGCGCTACGAGAGGGACGGTTCCGAAGGACGAGAAACTCGATCCGAACTCCGACACGTTGCCTCCTCAACTGATCGGTCTGGAGTTCAACCCTCCTCGAATCAACGACGGGGGGGAGACCACGCTCACCATCACGGCGTCCGATGATCTGTCGGGAGTGCGGGCCATCTCAGGAACTCTGACCAGCCCCACCGGCAAGGCCATCCAGTCCTTTTCGCAGCAGCGCGAGGGAGAGACCAACCGTTACGTCAGCCGCGTCACCATTCCGAAAGATGCCGAGGAGGGTACCTGGAAGGTCAGCTTTTTGACTCTGACGGACACCGCCACGAACATGGCCACCCTCAGCTATGCGCAGGGGACCATTCCGCCGAACGCGATGCTGCGGGTGACCTCCTCCCGATCGGATGCGGTGGCGCCCACGGTTCGCAATGTGTGGATGGCCAGGCGTGCCATGCACTCCGGCGAGACCAACACCCTGTTCGTCGACGCAGAAGACGACAAGTCCGGTGTGCGGCTGGTCGCGGCAGTGTTCGTGAGCCCCTCGAAGATTGCCCGGATCGGCGTCGGCTGCAAGCGCGGCCAGGGAGATGTGTGGGAGTGCGCGCTCAATCCTCCGGAGTGCCTCGACTGCGGAGAATGGGCCCTCGAACAACTGCAGCTTCAGGACAACGCGAACAACTACGCGACCATCCGCCAGGACAATGCGGTGGTGCGCGATGTGCGTGTCAGCATCACCGGCGTGTCGTGCGACCACACGCCTCCGGTTCTGCAGGCGGTGGTTGTGGACAAGCCGTCGATCACCATCGGGCGCGACGAGCCGGTGGTGGCCATCACCCTGACTGTCTCCGACGATCTCTGCGGCGTCGGCGGCGTAAGCGGGCACGCGGTAGGACCGGGAACGAACGCCGGAACGAGTTTCGCGTTTTCACCGCAGGGCGACTCCACCACCTGGATTGGCTATGTCAGGCTCAGCGCGAACGTCCCTCGGGGTCAATGGCACCTGCAATCGGTGACCGTGAACGACAAAGGGCAGAACGTGCGGATCTATTACGAGAACGATCCCCTGATGCAGCGGGCCACCTTTCAGGTTCGCTGAGTGATCTTGGCGGAGCCTTGGGCAACCAGCGCCGCCGGCCGGCCCGGCCTAGTTCCGTCCCTCGTTCCAGACCTTGGACAGACGTCCATGGGGCATTTCCGGATTGACCTTGTAATGCGACGTGTCGTTGAACAGGGTGAGGCGGGCGTGTGCGACGTCCTTGAAATCGAGGATGTTGAGGGCGCAGGGGCTTTGATCGAGACGGTCGCGATACTTGCGGGGATCGAAACCCAGCAGAGAGCTCAACAGGAGCCGGATGGTGGCCTTATGCGAGACCACCAGGATCTGCTGGTCTGCATGCTCCTCGACAATGCGAAGGAGCGAGGGCAGGGCTCGTGCGGTGACCTGCAGACCGGTTTCCCCTCCGGTGGGCGAGAACGAGAACGGATCGTGCTCGTACCGGGCATACTCTTCGGCGAACTCCCGCTCGACGTCCTGGCGAGTCATCCCTTCCCATCGACCATGGGCAATCTCGCGAAGTCCGTCGACCGCCTGCACCGGAAGAGCGTGGGGCTCCGCGATGAGCTTTGCCGTCTCCAGCGTGCGTTTCATAGGGCTGGCATACACCGCCGACAGCGGCTCCGAGGCCAGCCGGGCTCCGAGGCGCCGGGCCTGGTCGCGGCCCTGGTCCGAGAGGAGCACGTCGATGGCTCCGGCAAACCGATCCTCCGCGGACAGTTCGGTGGCGCCGTGGCGCACGAGATAGACACGTGTGGTCACTGAAGACTCCTGGCGAAACGGCCTGGGCAGCTCGGTTTGGGAATCTCCCGCAATCCGGGAGGAGGGGAGGATGAGGGAAGGAAGGAGCCGAAGTCAAAAAAGAGAGGCTCGCGATCTCTAGTCTCGCGAGCCCGTTCCCGATTCGTTAACAGCCACCAGAGGGCATCCGAACCGACCATCCCGACAGCCTTGCCTGTCGCGACTCGTGGACGACGCGTTGACAGCCGCAAGGAGCGTTCGCGCCGCATCGCCCCGTTGCCCATTGCACTTCGGGGCGCCCTGCTGCGTCGTTACCAGCCGCGATGGGACATCCGGCGCCTCAGGGATTCTCAATGTAGGTTCGCCCGCCGTTGGCGGCAAGGGGGCCCATCTGGAAATGATGAGTGCTCAGGCAGGGTTGAGCGGCTGGAGATGCGGAGGTCACCTTCGGCGTCTCATGCGGGCGCGTCGGAGCGTCCTAGGAGCCTGCGCGGCAGAAAGTCTGGAGCGTGATCTTGGCGGAGCCTTGGGCAACCAGCGCTGCCGGCCGTGCCGGCCTGGCCCCGAGCCTGATCGAGAATCCGGCGGACGGGACCGCGGCACTGCCCGCCCAGCGAAGCGGCAGAATGATTGCAATTTCCACACGCAGGAAGAGACTTCAGGGCACTGGCGTTTCCTCCTCGCCCGCGTCTTGAGTTTCTTGTAAGATACGCAGCCCAACCGCTCTCAATGACCCGAGAGACAATCTTCGAAAGGCAGTGACCCATCCCATGACCCAGTCGAGAGAAACCGCCGAAGCAACCTTTGCGGAGGCGTTCGAAGCGAGCCTGAATTTCAAAACCCCCGAACAGGGCGAACTGCTGCGCGGACAGATCGTTTCCATTTCCGGGGACGATGCCTTTGTTTCGTACGGCGGTCCCTCGGAGGCGGTCATGGCCGCTGCGGAGCTCGACGGACTCGAAGTCGGCGACACAGTCGAAGGCACCGTCGTCCAAACCTCTCCTGAGATCCGCCTCTCGCGCAAACTGGCGAAGGGGAAGGCTTCACTCGATCTGATCCGTCAGATGTACGAGAACCGCCTGCCGGTCGAAGGGAAAATCGCTGCCCGCAACAAGGGTGGCTTCGATGTCACCGTCGGCGGACTCCGCGCTTTCTGTCCCCTGTCGCAGATTGCACTCGGAAAAATCGACAATCCGGATCAGTTCGTCGGCCAGAGCTACGAGTTCCGGGTCACCGAGATGTCGGACGACGGCCGGCGCGTGGTGGTCTCCCGCGCTGCCCTGATGAAGGAAGCGGCCGCCCAGCGTGCCGAAGTGACACGCCAGAACATCGCTCCGGGGGCGGAGCTCGAAGGCACCATCAAGACCATCACCCCGTTCGGTGCATTCGTCGACCTCGGCGGAATCGACGGACTGTTGCACGTCTCCGAGATGAGCCGGCGCCGCGTCAGCGACCCGAAGGAGATCGTCTCCGTCGGACAGCTGGTCCGCGTCAAAGTCATCAAACTCGAAAACGACGGGAAACGCATCTCGCTTTCCATGAAGGATCAGGAGCCCGATCCGTGGTCGGACATCACAGAACGCTTTCCCTCTGGCACTCCCTTCAGCGGGACCATCGTGAGGGCCACCGATTTCGGCCTGTTCGTGGAAGTGGAGCCGGGTGTTGACGGGCTGGTGCACTTTTCCCAGCTTCCTTTCGGAGTGAAGCAAGGCGATGAGTCGACGGCCATCGGTACGCATGTGACCGGGTGGATCCGCGAGGTGGACTCATCCAAGAAGCGTCTCTCCCTTTCGCTCCGGGAAGTGGCCACCAACGACCCGTGGGAAAACATCAGCCAGAAGTATCCGATCGGCCGCGTGGTCGAGGGTTTGGTGGACCATGGCGGTGCCCCGGGAATCTTTGTTCAACTGGAGCCGGGTCTGACCGGCCTGATCCCGAACTCCGAGATCTCCGTTCCTCCCGGTGGCGATCCGGCGAAAGCGCACGAGGCGGGCAAGAAGCTGGTGGTGCGGGTCATGAGCATCGATCCACAACGCAAGCGAATCTCGCTCAGCCACGAGGCCGCGAAAGCAGCGGCGGAGCGCGACGAATACGTCAAGTTCATGGACGATCGCGGCGAGCCGAGCTCTTCGGAGGCGGGAGAGAGCGCGATGGCCCTGGCGTTCCGCAAGGCCAAAGAAAAGAACAAGTAGTCCTTCGTTCCTTCCGGCCGCATCCTCTCAACTCACGCCCCGTGGTGCGCGGTCTCTTCGCCGGGACTGGCAGAGATGATTTGTGGTCCGTGTTCGGCTCGTTCTCCCGCTCCCAGCATCCACGGGAGGAGTCGACGCAGCTCTGGCCGGTTACGATTGGCCATGCGCATCTTTGGGAGACTCCTTGCTGCCGCTGCGGTTGCCGCCGCGATCCCATGGGTTCAGGTTCGGATCACCTGCTGGAGCGATCCGCTCTCCGAGGCGTGCGTATGGGGAAAGGCTTATCTGCCGCTGTCGACGGGGATCAGCCTGGTGGTGTTCACGCCGGCCATTTTCCTGATCTTCTGGTTCATCGAACGAGCCCTCCGCAAGAGGCGCCGTTCCTGAGCGGCGCGGCGGGAAGGGTGTGGAGTGAATCGAGTCGGGGAGGCGGCCAGGCCGGCACGGCCGGCGGCGCTGGTCGCCCAAGGCTCCGCCAAGATCACGCTCCAAGAAGTTCTGCCGCGCAGGCTCCTAGAAAGCCGCCTCCCATTCGGATCTCTACTCCTTGTCCTTATTCAGTGCGCTGATGAGGAGGCCTGCGCCAACGGCGAGGACGGCCACGCCGGCTGCAACCTTGCCCGGGTTTTCCTTGGTGTAGGAGGTGGCCTTGTCGCTTCCGGTCTTCAGATACTCGCGCGCCGTGTTGAGGTACTCATCGAGGTCGACGTTCTGAATCGAGCTCTTGAGGTTGTTCATCATGTCGTCGCTGATTCCGAGTTTTGCGAGGAACTGCTCCAGTCCACCGCTGGACTGATTCAGTGACTGCCCGCAGTGCTCGCAGGAGCCGCTGTTCGATCCCTTGCCCATGGAGCCGGAATCATGCGAACTGGTGGGGTTGAAGCCGGTGGTTCTCATTGGTGTGTCCATGATTTCTCCTTCCGCCTGCTGGTGCGGCTACTTCTTGCGTGTGGCCGGCTCTTCCGCCGGTTCGTAGGTCCTGCCGTGAGTCCCGATGCGGGGATCCCCGGACTTGTTCGTGAAATGATCCTCATCGTTCCAGCGCTCGTCGGAGAAGCCACCGGCCATCTCCTGGTCCTGAGTTCTGGCCACCCCTCCTTCGCGAAACGAGGACTTCAGGCTGGTGTGACCGGGGGTGTAATTCTTCGCCAGGTCGTCCAGTGCGATGTCGGGAGTCCGTTTGGTCACGCGGGGCGCGGAGGCAGGTGCTTTCGAGACCTGAGGCCTGACTGGCGAGCCTTGAAATCTGGCTGCCTGCGGCTTTGCTGGTTGCGGTGAGCTCTTCTTTCCAGCCGCTGCCTTCTTCGCTTTCGCGGCGGCTGCGGATTTTGGCGCGGGCGCTTTTTCGCTGGTCTTGCTCGTGGGCAGGTGCAGCCTGCTGGTGAGGTTCCGGGTGGCGGAGACGATGGCGCCGCCCATTCGCTTCGCACCTCCCCTGAAATCGGTTGCTTCGGCGCTCTTCGCTGCCCGTTTCGCTGTCGAGGCGACCTTCGAGATCGCCTCGGACATCGCTCTGGTCACGGTGCGGGAGACAGACTTGGCAGTGGTTTTCGCTCTGGCGGACGCAGAAGGTCTGGTGGCGGTCTTTCCAGCCGGCTTCAGCGAGCGTGAGGGTTTGGTCTTTGCTGCGCTTTTTTTCGCGATCCTGCCCGTGCTGGGACTGGATTTCTTTGCAGCGTTTCGTTTCGGCTTCGGCATTGCGTTCGTATCCTCCCGGATCGAATAGATTCCACCTCTGGAGCTTGCAAGATGGCCGCCGATGCGCATCCAGACCACGCATTCTTCAATGCGGAAGCAACCTCACCGGCTGGTTGTGTACGTCACTCTCCAGATCGTGCCGTTCCCATCCTCCGAAATCAGGAGTGAGCCGTCGCCGAGGACCACAAGGCCCACCGGACGTCCCCAGACACGGCCGCTGCCTTCGTCGGGGAGCCATCCGGCAACGAAATCATCGTAGCCACCAGTTGCCCGGCCGTTGGCGAAGGGGATGGCAATCACTTTGTAGCCCGTGCGTTTCGCCCGATTCCAGGAACCATGCAGCGCCACCAACGCGCTTCCGCGATAAGACTTTGGAAACATGGTGCCGTTGTAGAAGGCCATCCCGAGGGGAGCGGAATGCGCCTGAATGAGCACCGACGGTGGAATGGTTTTCTGGACCAGATCGGGACGCTCGCCTTTCCTGCGGGGTTCCTCGTGCGGCCCGAGATAAGCGAAGGGCCATCCATAGAAGGCCCCTTCGCGCACTTCGGTGGCGTAGTCGGGGACGAGATCGTCGCCCAGTCCGTCCCGCTCGTTGACCACAGTCCAGAGCGCGTTCCCTGCAGGTTGCCAGGCCATGCCCACGGGGTTGCGCAGGCCGGAGGCGAAGACCCGGCGGCCCGTTCCGTCCGGGTTCATCTCCAGGATCGCGGCGCGGTCGGGATCTTCGCCGGCGCTGACATTCGAACCGGAACCAACGCTGACAAAGAGTTTTGAGCCTGTGCGGTTGAAGAGGAGCCCGCGCGTGGAGTGGCCTCCCGGCGGCAGAGCGGCGATCTTCTGCGGCTGGCCTCGGGACTCGGTCTGTCCCGGCTTGTACGGAAAGCGAACGACCGCACTGCTGTTGCCGACGTAGAGCCATTGGTCGAGAAAAGCCAGACCGTAGGGCTCGTCCAGGTCGCTGGCGAAGGTGTAGCGAAGCTCCGCCACGCCGTCATGGTTCGCGTCGCGCAGAACGGTGATCTTCCCGGCACCCGGTTCCGATACCAGCACGTCTCCATTCGGGGTGAGCAGCATCGCGCGCGGGTTGCTCAACCCCGAAGCATAGAGAGCGATGCGAAAACCGGGAGGGAGGTGGAGCGCCGCGTTGGGCGGTGGCTTCACGACGGATGGCGGATTTCCTGCCGACTTCGACGCGAACGGAGCAGGCAGCTGTTCGAATCGGATCTCGTGATGTTGCAGCCCCGCGCCGTCGGCGGAAGAAACCACGGCCGCGGGCTGAGACGAGGATTCGCGGGCGCAGGCGACGAGCAGGAGGAGGAGTGGAAGAGGGCGTCGATTCATGAGTTGGAAACGGGACCTGTGCGGCCGGAGAGAAGCAAGGCGTCGGCCAGCGTGATCACCGGGACGGCTTCAATGCTGAGGGTTGCCGCCTCTCCGCATGCGGGCTTCCCGGGGGTCTCGTGGTTCCCCGGCGGAGGGACCGGAGTTGAGCGGATCGACCACGCTGGAGCGCGGATCGCCCGGCGCGACCTGTTCCGGATCGGCAGTGGCCGGCCGGATCGGGAGCTCCTGAGAAGGCAGACGGAAACTCCAGCTGGCCTCGATCCGTTTGCCCGACTTGGAGTCCGTGGCCCAGACCAGGGCTCGCTGCACACTTCCGCCCAGGGCTTCCCTCAGAACGACCGAGATTGCGCCGTTGTGCGGGTCATAGGTGTAGGGCGCATTGGACGAGGCGGAGATCAGAGCCATGCCGACCGATTTCGGATCGATCGATTTGAAGTCGGGGATACGGGCGGAAACGACCACGTTCGGCGCCGGCTCATCGAGCAGATGGCCGGGCCCCGGAGTCATTTCCGCCAGCCGCAGCGAGCCGGCGCCCAGCAGCCGCCGGAAGGTCGCGAAGTCCATCGATTTCTCGATGGCCACGCGGCGCATGCGCAGCGGATCAGATCCTTTGCGAACCCGCCCGTAATCGCAGGTCAGCGCTCCGGCGTATCCGGCTTTGGCCACGCAGTCCGCGAGACGGCGGTCGTAGTCGCCGTAGGGATAGGCGATGAACGAGATGGTGCGACCCGTTTCCTTCTCCAGAATGCGTTTGCTTTCGACCAGTTCGCGCTGCAGCCACGCTGCGTACTCGGTGTCGCTCAGCCCGGAGTGTCGTCGCTGGGTAAGGAAAGGATGCGAAAAGGAATGGCTCTGCACGTCCACACCGGCGGAGGACATCTCTCGAACCTGCTTCCAGGTCATGGCGTGAGAGGTCTGACCGATGATCTGCGGATAGAGGAAGACCGTGAACGGAAATCCGCGGCGCTTCAGTTCGGGAAACACTTCGGTGTACGTGCTCCGCCACCCGTCGTCGATGGTGATGACCACGGCGTTGCGGGGGAGCGACTGACGATGACCGGCGACGTATTCGTAGAGTTCTCGCAGTGGAATGACGTTGTACCCGGTCATGTCCAGGTACCGCATGTGCTGGCGAAAAGTCTCCCGGCTGACCTCCATGCGCGGATCGCGAGGCGACTCGACGATGTGATAGGCGAGGATGGTCGCTCCGAATTCGGAGGTGGCGCCTGCGGCATGCAGAGGAAGGATGCCGAAAACAGTGAGGAGGATTGCTGCCAGCGACGCCCGCGCACTCATGAAACTCCCGTGATCGAAGAAAGAGGTATCAGCAAAGCCTGCAACATCAGTACCGCGTTGGATGTTGCAACCGATAATTGTATCGCTGCCCGTTGCTCCAGCGCGATCTCATCTGGCAGAAACCAGAAACCAGAAGCCAGAGTCCGACTGATTGGTGACCCACGGGGCGTGCACGGCCCACAGCGGTCCTGTTTCTGTTTTATGCCTTCTGCCTGTGGTTTCTGGTTTTCCCCGGAATCGGCTTGTTCGTTTGACGGTTGCGGGGCGACGGGTTAGAGTCGCAAACTTTCTTTCCGGAGGCAGTTTCCCTTCATGGATCGTGAACATCGCAGAGAACTGAAGCATGACCGGTTCGTCGACGAAGTCGGCAACTGGTCGGGCCGCGCTCGTGACAACCAGCGCCTCCTGATGATCATTGCCGGTGCCGGCCTGGCAGTGGCCATTCTGATTTACGGCATCTACTTCTACCGTTCCAGCCGTGAGCAGCGAGCTCAAGCGTCGCTCTCCAAGGGCATCGAGACGATCGAGTCGCCTCTGCAGCCGCCTGCCGGCGGGCAGCCCATTCCGAACGCAAAATTCAAAACGGACACGGAACGGCTGAGTGCAGCCGAGAAGCAGTTCGTCGAAGTGGAGACCAAATTCAGCGGGAGCGACGCGGCCGACATCGCCGGTCTGTACATGGCCCGGATCGCCGCTTCGCGCGGAGACTCCGCGGGCGCCAGGAAGCGTCTCCAGCATTTCATCGACGACCATCCGAAGCACCTCCTGGTCGGCGCAGCGCGCTACAGCCTCTACCAGATCCGCATTGAAAACGGGGATGCAGCCTCGGTGGTTTCGGACCTCCAGAGCCAGATCGGGAAGACGGAGGCTACTCTTCCCTCCGACACCATGCTGATCCTCCTGGCGCACGCCTACGACGTGCAGGGGAATGCGGACAAGTCGAAAGAGACGTTCCGTCGGATCATCACCGAGTTTCCTGACTCACCCTACGCCGTGGAAGCGCAGCGGCGGATCGGCCCGGCCTGATCTCAGGGAAGTTTGTCCTGAGGGCAGCCGCAGATCTTCAAGGAACGTATCGATGCTTTCAGCGATCACCCTGGCTCTTTGGGTGATGGCCCTCGCCAGGACGTTGCACAACCTGGCGGCGGTGCGGCGGCTCGAGCGCGGCGACATTCCGGAAGAGTTTCCTCTGGTCTCTGTGATCGTCCCGGCGCGGAATGAACGACGGGCCATCGAGTCGACGGTTCGGGCCCATCTGGGATCCAGCTATCCGAATCTCGAGCTGATTGTGGTCGATGACCGATCGGAGGATGGGACCGCCGAGGTTCTTCGGGGTCTGAACGACCCGCGTTTGATCGTGATCCGAGGGACTGAGACCCCGCCGGGGTGGCTCGGAAAACCGTGGGCTCTGCAGCAGGGCGCGCAGCGTGCCCTGGGCTCGCTGCTCCTGTTTGCCGACGCCGATGTGCACTACGAACCGGAGGCCCTTCCCGCAGCGGTGGCGCATCTGCTGCGAAGCGAGGCGGCGCTCATCACTCTGTTTCCCCGTCTGGAGATGAAGGGTTTCTGGGAGCGAGCCTTGATGACGCATCTTGGCCTGACCCTGTTCGTTTACCTCCCGCTCTGGCTTTCCAATCGCACCCGCTGGCATCGTCTGGCGGTCGGCGGGGGCACCGGCAACCTGGTCCGGCGCGATCGCTACGATCTCGCCGGCGGTCACGAGGCATTGAAGGACGCAGTGGTCGACGACATTGGCCTGGCCCGGCTGCTCCGGCTGCACGGTGACCGGACCGAAGCGGTCAGGGCCGAGCTCCTGATCTCTCTGCGGATGTATCACGGCCTCGGGGAGATCGTGCAGGGGTTCACGAAGAACATTTTCGCGGCGTGTGGCCGGAACTACGCCGTCGCCGTCGCACTGGCGGTGCTGGGCCTCCTCTTCCATGTCGTTCCGTACTTTCTGGCGTTGACGGGAGACCGTCTGGCCATGGCCTCGGTCGTGATCATCAGCATCATCCGAGTCGTGCTTTTTCGCGCGTTGGGGTACGGTCTGGGCAACGCGCTGTTCCTTCACCCGCTGGGAGTCACGGTATGGACCTGGATTCTTTTGCGGTCTACGTGGCTGACCGGTGTCCGGGGGCGGCTGGAGTGGCGCGGGCGCACCTATGATGCGCAAAAAACGCGCTTCGGCGCCGATCGGTGATGTTTTTGCAAGCACAACGAGCAGTCATAGAGGAGATGCAATGAACGACCAGCCGTTTCTGACCGACGTCCTCGAGCTTCGCCGGCGCGCCCGGCAACATATCGAAGAAGGGGCCGTCACCGACGCCTACCGCGGCGACCGCGAAACCGTCATCAGGATTCTCAATGAAGCGCTGGCGACCGAGCTTGTCTGCGTCCTGCGCTACAAACGTCACTACTTCATGGCGCAGGGAATCCACGCCGAGCCGATCGCTCAGGAGTTTCTCCAGCACGCCAACGAAGAGCAGGGGCACGCCGACCAGATCGCCGGTCGCATCGTGCAGCTTGGTGGCTCGCCCAACTTCAGCCCGGAGGGAATGTTGATGCGTTCCCACGCGGAGTATGTGGAGGGAACGACGCTGGTGGAGATGATCAAAGAGGACCTGGTGGCCGAGCGGATTGCCATCGACTCCTACACGGAGATCATCCGGTACATCGGCGACAACGATTACACCACCCGGCGCATGCTGGAAGGGATTCTGGCGGTTGAAGAAGAGCACGCGGACGATCTGGCCAGCTTCCTGGCCGATCTCGACCAGGACTGGAAGACGCGGGACCGAAGCCCGAAGTAAGCAGCAACCGCCCTCCGAGCTCCTGAGGTGACGCATGAACTCCGGTCCGTGCGGCATCCTCCGGAGTTTTTTCCAGCGCACGCGGAAACGTCGGGGGTTTCGAGCTGGCGCCACTGCGGTGTCTCTTCATCCCGGCCCTTCGGAACGCGCCAGACGGCTGGTGGGAATGTGGTAGATTTTGAAGGGTTGTTGCAGTCCGAAAACCACCTATGTCACGACCTGTCGAGCGTCACGCCCAGCTTCTCGACGAGATCATCCGCCCTTTCGATCTGACCCACGACTTCGGACGCAAACGTGCGTACGAGGCCTCCATCGAATATGCGCGGGAGCATCTCATCGAAGATCCTCACTGCGAGGATTTCCTCCAGGCAGCCGCCAAACGGCTGGGCTTCGCCGCGGTCACCTTCGACACCCTCGAAAGCAGGGTCAAGCTGCCCAAGAGTGCCTGGCTGGACGTCTGGATCTCCGATGAGGACGAAGAGGTGGCCTTCACCGGCACCAAAGAGGGCATCCAGTACCTGATCGACCTTCTCACTCAGCTTCGTGATGCCAGCGATCCGGAGCAGCACGTCCACCTGGATCGCGCCATCCTGCCAATGACCGAGGGTTCCGCCAATCTGGTGCTCTTCAAAGAGGAAGAGACCTGGTTTACCGGGTCGGGAGCGGAAGGTGGCGATGAGGAGTATCCGGAGCGGGAGATCGAGCCGGGACAGATTTACGCCATCCAGTTCATCCACTTCCCGCCGGACGACCTGCCTATCAGCGCGCACAAGCTTTACCGGGTGCTGAAGGTGGAGCACGACGAGACGGTGGCCGCGGCGGCGATCAAGGAATTCGGCGACGGCAGCGAGAAGCGCTACTACCGATTCACCTTCGTCGCGGACAACGACGAGAAGTTCACCTACAGCTTCCATCTCGACGATCCGGCGGTGAATTACTTCACTCATCGCGAGATCCTGAGGCTGGCCATGCGCGCGGTGTAACTCCCGCGCAGCTTCAGTCAGAAGCGGTCAGACCCCGATCGTTTCCTCGGCCGCGCAGACCGCCGGAAGTGCCGGCCTTCCGGGTTAGAATCCGCCTCCATGATTCGACACATCGCTGTCATCGGAGCCGGCACCATGGGGCGCGGAATTGCCTATCTGGCGTCCCTGGCCGGCTACGACACCGTTCTTCAGGATGCCGACGGCGCCGCACTGGAGACGGCGCGCGTCTCCATCGAGTCGACACTGAAGAAAGGTGTCGAAAAAGGACGAGTGACCGAAGCAGCTGCCGCCGAGGCGCTCCAACGGGTCCGGGTCACCGAGGAGCTCGAGCCGGCGGTGCATGACGCCGATCTGATCATCGAAGCGGTGCCGGAGGACCTTGAGCTGAAGCAGGATCTGTTCGGTCAGGCCGATCTTTACTGCGGCGAAGAGACGATCCTCGCGTCCAACACGTCGTCGATCTCCATCTCCGTGCTGGCCGGTGCCGTGGAGCGCCGCGATCGCTTCGTGGGGATGCACTTTTTCAATCCTGCGCATGCGATGAGACTCATCGAGATCGTACGTGGTGAGCGCACGTCCGATGAAACGGTGGAAGAAGTGCGAGCCGTGGCAGAGAAGATGGGAAAGACCGCCATCGTTGTGCGGGACAAGCCGGGCTTCGCCACGTCGCGTCTCGGCGTGGCCATCGGTCTGGAAGCGATCCGCATGCTTGAGGAAGGCGTAGCGTCCGCGGAGGACATCGATCGGGCCATGGAGCTCGGCTACAACCATCCGATGGGACCGTTGCGATTGACGGATCTGGTCGGGCTGGACGTCCGCCTCGGAATCGCCGACTACCTCGCCTCCACCCTCGGGCCGCGCTTCGAAGCACCGGCTCTGCTGAGAAAACTCGTCGACGAGGGCAAACTCGGCAGAAAGACCGGCCAGGGTTTCTACGCGTGGGATGAGCGGTCGTGAGCGTTCGCGTTTCCGGCAATCCCCAATCGCAGACTGCGTGAAGCCCTCCGACGCCACGTATGGCCCCTTTGCGTATGCGTACGATCGCGCGCTGGGAGAGCGATACTTCCGCGCCATCCGGCGGCTGCTCGACGAGGTGCTGCGCCGCTACCCGCCCCAGGTACGAACGCATCTCGATGTCGCTTGCGGAACCGGCATTGCGCTCCGCTTTTTCGCCGAGCACGGGTTTCAATCGACTGGCGCGGATCTCTCCATTGCGATGCTGTCGATGGCCAGGGAGAGGTCGCGACGTCTGGTCGATGCCGATGCGCGCGCATTGCCCTTTCGCGGCTCTTTCGGACTGATCACCTGCCTTTACGACAGCCTCAATCACATGATGGATCCCGACGACCTGTTGCGCAGTTTCCGGGAGATTGCTGCCCTGATGTCGCAGGACAGCCTGTTCGTCTTCGATATGAATCATCCGCGGGTTTACCCGATGGTGTGGGGTCTCGATCAGCCGTTTGTCGACAGCGGACGGGAGCATCACCTGGAGATGGCCACGACGTTCGACGCGAAAAAACGGACCGGAGAGGCGCTGATCACCGGCTGGGCGATCCTGCCGGGCGGCGAACGCGCCGAAATCCGGGAACGCCAGCGGCAGCGATCGTATGAGGAACAGGACATTCTCGAGGCGCTCTCAAAGGCTGGGCTGACCGCAGTGGAGTCGAAAGAGTTCGATCCGTTCCGGGAAGGGCAGGCGTTCAAGTTGTTCTACGTGTGCCGGAAGAGCGAGGGAGTGGCCGATCTTTCGTAACGCCGGCATCCCTGCGGGCCGTGTCGACAGCTTCCAGCCGGCGCTACTCGGCAAGCTCCCGCCGGCAAGATGCCGGCGCTACGAAAGACAGACCACGCACCTCCCACCCCGGAACAACCGGCGCCCCCTCCCGCGTTAGACTTCCTTCCGGGATGAACCCACTCGACCGTTTTTTCCATATCGGCGGCGTCCGCATCGATCCGCCGCTCGCGCTCGCGCCGATGGCCGAGGTGGCGGATACCGATTACCGCTCGCTGATCAAGGAGCTGGGAGGTGCCGGACTGGTGGTCTCCGAGTTCATTTCCGCGGAAGCTTTGACGCGCGACGTGGTGCGTGCCAAGCAGATGCTGGCGTACAGCGAAGCGGAGCGACCGGTGGCCATCCAGATCTATGGTGGCGATCCCGACCGGATGGACGACGCGGCGGCCATCGTCGAAGCCGAGGGCGTCGACATCGTGGACATCAATATGGGGTGCCCGGTGCGCAAGGTGGTCAGGAGCGGCGCTGGTTCCGCGCTGCTCAAGGATTTCGACCGCGCCGCCAGCGTGGTGGAGAAGATCCGCAAGCGGGTCAAGATCCCGGTCACCGTCAAGGTGCGCAAGGGCTGGGAGAGCGACGACGTTCTGCCGCTGCTCAAGCGGTTCGAGGAGATGGGCGTGGCGGCCATCGCCATCCACGGCCGCACCCGGAATGAGTCCTACTCCGGTGCCAGCGACTGGAATTACATCGCGGAAGTGAAGAGCGAGCTGAAGATCCCGGTGTGGGGAAACGGCGATGTGAAGATTGCGGCCGATGCCCTTCGCATGTTCGAGATGACCGGTGTGGACGGCGTGATGATCGGCCGTGCCGCGTTGCACAATCCCTTCATCTTCCGCGACATCGTCGCCGCCGCCGGAGGCGTCCCGGTCACCGATGAGGGCAATCGCCGCATCGAGGCCATGCAGCGCTATCTCCGCAAAATCGATGGCGCGCCGCAACCCGATCGATGGAAGCTGCACAAGGCCCGTACCGTGGTGGGTTGGTTCTCCAAGGGAATCGCTCACGGCAAGGACATCCGGCAGGGGCTGGCCGGCATCGAGAGCGTGACCGATGCGTTCCGGCTACTCGATCAGGCCCGCGAGCTCGTCGCGGCCTGAGTCGTAGCTCCCTCCGTCTCATGCCTTTTCCTGAGCACATCGAGAAAATCTTCGAAGCGTACGGAGTCCCTGCCGACACCAAGGCCGCGCTCTACGACCTGTATGTCGCCATGGGGGAGGAAGTGCTCAACGTCTTCGGCGACATCGCCGAGACCGTCGATTCGCCCGCCTCCCTGCGCCCCGAACATTGCGTGGACATCCGCCACCGCGTCGTGGAGCGCTATCTCACCAGAAACCATCCGAAATGGCTTCAGGGCCTTCCCACTCCCAGCCTCTACCACCCGCGAGTCCTGGAGGGGCGAGCGTCGGGAGCGGCCATTCCGCTGGGGACGATCCACCCCAGCGTCGAGGCGCTACTCGACCATGGCCAGGCCATCCCCGACGGCATGCTGATTCAGGGTCGCAACGCGCACTTCGGAGGGCGGCAGGAAACCGTTTCGTTCGACCTGATCGCGGCCAGCCTCGATGATGCCATCGCCCTGGGAAAGGCCGAAGGGCAGCAGCACACATTGCCCGGGTCCGCGGGAGAGACCAGCGGGACCCTCGATCCAGCCAGCCAGGTCGCCTTGCTCTGGGAAGTGCAGCCGAATGTGTACAAGCCATCGGGAGACCGCAATCGAGCCATCGCCAGACTCTATCGGCGACACCGCAACTGGCATGTGGTCACTCTGGTATCGGCGCTTCAGTGGCTTCGCGCGAAGTCCTTCCGCGTCTTCATCATCAAAGGGGAGGCCCTGGCAGCCGCGCACGAGGTGAATTCCGGAAAGCCGGTGTCCACCACCATCGTCGAATTGCACAACCGCACCGTGGTCAAGGTCCTGGGGGGTCTGGAGATGGAGCTTGCGTCAGCGACCGGCGATGACGAACAGGTGCTGGTGAACTCGACGGTCATGAATACCGGGCTGCAGAAACATGTCACGGCATTTGGAGCGGCTGGAGCGATCTGGCGGGTGGGGTGAGCCGGTACGGCGGGAAGGGTCGGTCCCCAGGCTCCGCCGGGCTCGGCGTCAAAAACGTTTTCTCCCGTGCGGACCCTGTTTCTCATCAGGAATCCCCCATGGAGCCCCTCTGTTGGACGGCATTCCATGACTGTTCCGGAAGCGCAGAAGCCGGTCCGCCGGGTGGGGATGATCTCGCTCGGCTGCCCCAAGAATCTCGTCGACAGCGAGATCATGCTGGGCCAGCTCCGCGAAGATGCCGAAGTGGAGCTGACTCACGATCTCGACGACGCCGATGTGGTGATCGTCAACACCTGCGGCTTCATCGACGCGGCCAAGCAGGAGTCCATCGACACGATTCTGGAAGTGGCGGAACGAAAGGGCAAGGGCCTGGAGCGTCTGATCGTCACCGGCTGCATGGTCCAGAAGTATCGAAGTGACCTGCAGCAGGCCATCCCGGAGATCGATGCGTTCGTCGGCCTCGATCATCTGGAGCGGATCACCGAAGCGGTCACCGGTCTGAGTGGCGAGGCGGCGCCGGCGTCGCGGAAGATGTCGGTCCGTCTGTACGAAGACCTGCCGCGCGTTCTCACGCAGGGAACCGCGCATGCCTACCTGAAAGTGTCGGAGGGCTGCTCGAATCCGTGCACCTTCTGCGCGATCCCGCAGATGCGCGGCAAGTTCCGCAGCCGGACCGTTGCGTCGCTGGTGCGCGAGGCGCAGGCGCTCGAGGCGCAGGGCGTCCGCGAGCTCTGCCTGGTGGCGCAGGACACCACGCGTTACGGACAGGATCTCGGACTGCAGAACGGATTGACCGAGCTGGTCAGGGTCCTTCTGGCGGAGACCGGCTTCGCCTGGATCCGTTTCCTGTACGCCTATCCCGGCTCGCTGGACTGGTCGCTGTTCGAGCTGATGGGGCGCGAGCCACGCTTCGTTTCCTATTGCGACATCCCCTTGCAGCATGTTTCGGCGAATGTTCTGCAGCGCATGCGCCGTCCTGGTTCCCCCGGCGAGTACCGGCAGATGGTCACGCGCATGCGCGACCTGGTTCCCGATCTCTCGCTCCGCACCACCTTCATCACCGGGCATCCGGGCGAAGGGCCGAAGGACTTCGGCGAGCTGTACGACTTCGTGCAGTGGGCCCGTTTCGATCAGATGGGTGCGTTCGTCTATTCAGCGGAAGAGTTCACGCCGTCATCGAAAATGGCCGACCTGCCGAGCCGGAAGACCGCCGAGCGCCGGCGAGCAAAACTGATGGAATTGCAGCAGTCGATCTCCACCGAGCGCAACCAGGCCAAGGTCGGCGGTGTCTATGACGCCATCATCACCGGAACCTGCGACGAAACCGAGCACCTGCTCGAAGGGCGGCTGGTGGGACAGGCCCCGGAGATCGACGGGCGCCTGCTCATCAACGACGGGATCGAGTTCCTGCCGAAAGAGCTTCCCGCCTTTGCGCGCGTGACGATCAGCGACGCGCATCCGTACGATCTGGTCGGCGCGATCGTGGCTTGACGGTGGCTTGACCGTGGGCTGACCGTTGTCGGCCGGGGGCCTTGCGGCCACCTGCTGCGACGAGCGGCCACCATCTCAGAGCCTGCGCGGCAGGAAGTCTTAGGGCGTGATCATGGCGGAGCCTTGGGCAACCAGCGCCGCCGGCCGTGCCGGCCTAGGTCGCATTGCGTCAGGGGGTTCCTACTGTGAGAGACTCA
>JBKJQB010000359.1:0-3735 GCA_046594105.1 Thermoanaerobaculia bacterium | reverse complement strand
CTATCCTCCTCCTCCGCTCACCCTGGGCAAGAGCCTTCAGCTGACGTGGCGCACGGTGTACGCGGACACCGTCACCATCGATCAGGGTTTTGGCGTCCAGCCGCTGAGCGGATCGATCACGGTCTCGCCGACGGTCAATACCGCCTACACGCTGACGGCAGTGGGGCCGGGCGGCTCGTCCTCGAGGACCGCGTTGGTGACTGTGGTCGCCCCACCGGCGCCTCCCCACGTCGTGGTCACCGCACTGCCGCAGCCGCTGCTGTTGCTGCCGGGTGCGCAAGGGTCGACGTCGTACACCATCACCAACAATGGTGGCCAGCCCGCTGCCGTGACCATCACCCAGCAGGGGACGTTCTTCAGCGGTGGTGCAGGAAGCTTCACACTGCCGGCAGGCGCCTCGCGCATCATCCCCGTCACCACGAATGCGCTCCCCGCGGCCACGTACCAGGGCGCCATCATCATCGGCGTCCAGGGCGACACGGCCACCCTGACGATTCCGATCCTGGCTCTCTCGATCGCAGCTCCCAGCGGCCCGGCGATCGCGCAGGCAACGGAGAACCGCGTCGATCTGGCGGTGGGACCGGAGACGACGATCGTCACCGGATCCACCTCCTTCACCAACTCCGGCCAGGGGCGGGTCACCGCGCTGGTGACCTCCGATGTGCCGTGGATGACTCCCGATCAGAGGGTGGCCACCATCGATCCGGGGAAAATTGTGACGCTCGGCTTCACCATCGATCGCACGCGGCGGCCTGACGCGGCAGCACCGCAGGGCAGTGCGCGGTGCGGTCTGATCCTGACCTACCTTTCCGGGCCGGCGCCTGCCGCCCAGCGCATCCAGGTCCTCGATGGGCCCACGCCTTCGGTCAGCATCACCACGGTGGCCATCGTGGACACGGTGAAACCGGCCACGAAGGCGGGCGGGCCGGCCGCGCTGGCCAGCGGAGAGATTGCCGTCGTCCTCTCCGGCACCGGCCACATCCAGAAACCGGGCGCGAGCTTCGTGTCCGATCTGGCCATCCTCAACGCCAACGGCACCCGCGACCTCAAGGGCCTGACGCTCTTCCATCTGCCTGTTGGCGGAAGCGCATCCTCCACACCGGTCAGCAACGTCGCGGCCGCGGGCTCGGTCACTCTGGTCGACGTCACCAAAAACGTGTTCAGCAACCAGTCGGCGCCGGCATCGCTGCAGATCCGCGGCACTGAGGCGGCCAACATCACGGCGCTGGCGAGCCTCGTGAATCTGGGCAACCCGGCCGGCACGACCGGGGCGCCGATCCCGCCGTTCCGATCGGACCGGGCCGCCGCTGCGGGGCAGACCATCATCCTGAACGGGCTCGCTCCGAGCGATGCCTCACTGCGTACGGACGTGAGCCTGCAGGAGATGACCGGCGCCGCGGCCGGTGCCCGGGTCGATTACTACGACGCCGCCGGAAGCGCCGTGGGCAACGTGCTCGCCAGCCTGGAGCCGTTCGGCCTGCAGCAACTCGCGGCCGGTGTTCCTCCCTCTGCGGTGATGGCCATGGTGATCGTCGATCCCTCCTCCGCAGGCCGGGTGCAGGCGCACGCGATCCGTTCGGACGCCCGCAGCGGCGACGGCTGGACGCTCGTTGACTGGCGACGACAGAACGATTTTCCAGGCACCGGCGCCGTGCTCATTCCGGTGGCCGGATCGATCTCCGGTCTCAACGGAACGTTTTTCAAGACGGACGTCTGGATCAGCAACTCCGCCAGCACTCCCGGTGGCGGCAGCCTGCGCTTCTATCCCAGCGCGGGCAGCGGTGGAACGGTTCAGAGCAAGCGCGTGGCGCTCGCCGGCCGCGAGACCGCGGTGCTCGAAGATGTGACCGCGGGATTTCCGGTGACCACCGATCGCACGCTCGGATATCTGACCTTCACGCCGGAGAGTGGAACCAACGTCGCCATCTCTGCGCGGACCTACACGGCCAACGCCAACGGAGGTACCTACTCCAGTGGCGTGCCCGTGGTCAGCCTTTCGTCAGCCTTGCGCAGCGGTCAGTCGAAACGGCTGGGCGCGCTCGATGACGCTTCGCCGTCGAACGTAGCCAAGGGTGCGCCGGCCACGTCGCGAACCAATCTGGGAATCATCGAGACCAGCGGCAACGCCGCCACGGTCAAGGTGTCCCTCGCTTACGACGAGATCCAGAGCACTTTCTCCGTGCGCAAGGTGGGCGAGCAGACCTTCACGCTCGCTCCGAACGAATCGATCTTCTTTCGAGGGGTCAGTACCCAGCTCATCGGAAAGACGCGGGCGACGTTCGGGGACCTGCGCAGCCTCCAACTGCGCGTGGAAGTGCTGTCGGGCACCGGAAGCGTGATCGCCTTCACCTCGTCGATCGACAACGGCACCGGTGACGCCACCGTCCGCGTGGAGTGATCCCACTAATCGGACCGTGAGGAGAGCAGGTGTGGTGCGGCCGTCCCGGCCGCTTCTTGGGTCGATCGCAGCGATGCCATCGTCAGGCCGATCCTGTCCGCGAAGCGAGGGTGAGGAGTCGGTTCACCGCGTAATGCAAGCGAAAAGCGCGAAAGGAACCAGTCAGACTCCGACCGAATCGGGGGTCATGCTCACCAGTGAGCGGCGGTCAAAGTCCGCCGCGAAGGTCGTATCGATCCGTGGCCATAGCCGATCGACGATCAGGGGCAGCCCGCCTGGTGAGTTGGGAAGAAGCTGCCGGGTCCCGCGCGCCGCGATCACCCGGCGGTAGGGCACCCCCAGCGCCGGCAGAGTCTCGCGCAACGCGAAGTCGATCAGCTCCCCGGTTCCGCCATTGGTGCTGCCTTCGATGCCTTCCACGAAGATCACCTGCGCAGCTCCATCGGCCGCCAGCGACCTGGCATCGCGGGCGATCGATTGGGAAAGCAGTCGCGCGGCGTACGGATACTTCAAAGCAAGGGGTCGTCCCGGAGCGCCGGCATTCTGTTGCGCGATGAGCTCGCGAAACCGGTCGAAGGACATGCGCTCCGAATGCTTCAGTCCGAGAAGGTCGAAGCGATCGCGCGGGATGATGCGGACCTTGCCGTGCTCGCGGCGGCAACTGGTCGGCGAGTTGAAGTAAGGCAGGGATTCCGACGCGTCCTGCACGGTGGTGAAGAGACCGATCAGTCGCGAACGGAAATCATCACCTTCCCCTCGTTCCTTGGAGGCGAGGTCGCTGGCGATGATGCCGGCGGGGAGTGGATCGCTGAGCCAGGTCTCCGGCCGGCCGTCCAGACGGGCCACCGCAGAAACCGGCACCTCGGACGCCAGCGATCCGAGGCAGCGGCGGATCGTCCAGCGGGCGATGGCTTCCTCCAGGTCGAGGTACGGGCGGCCCAGGTGATCGTGGAGCAACTCCTCGTATGCCTCGATCCCGGCCCGGTCGACCAGCGGATGATCGATCGTGCGGACGGCCGCCAGCACCGCCGGATTCAGCTCCGCGATGCGCGCGAGGAACGCGGCGAAGAACAGGCCATCCTCGATGCCAGTCTCGCCGGCGGCATCGGCGGTGATGGCGAAGGCAAGGTTACGCTCGCGGATCTCGCGCACCATGGCGTGCCGCGCAGCATGGCCATCGTGCGCGTCCGTCACGCGCTGTCGATAGGCGACGATCTCCGCGTCCTCGGCATGACAGAGCAGGCTGTACTCTTCGATGGACTGCCCCGGATCGATGATCACGCGGACCTGCACGCGCCAGCCACCCTCGATCAGATCGCGGGCCAGCAGCGCCGCCT
>JBKJQB010000273.1:0-17437 GCA_046594105.1 Thermoanaerobaculia bacterium | reverse complement strand
CTTCGTCATGCGGGACCAGACGGCGTTTGTTCCAGAACGACTCTTCGGCTAATCAATTGCGACCGGCGTGTGAGCCAGCAAGAGGGTTGTGGCTTCGACCACTTCAGACCTGATTGGGCACGCGCCGGTCTCCAGATCTTTCCCTTTGATGCGAACGTCGGCGCGAGCCACTTTCGGGTTGGACGTATCTCCGCATACGAGCCACAGCTCTGTGCCATGCCATGGACGGGCCGACGAACCGATCACGTTTCTGGGGATCGATTCCGATGCAGGCTGCGCGCGAGACCCACAAGATCTCGCCTGCAGCTCAATCCTGATGGGTGGCTGGTGCCGATCGACTTCCGACACCTCACAAACGAAACGACGGGAAGCGCACCAAGGTGGGATCTGTGCTCCGGGTAGCCTCCGCTCCAGCGACTCGTCAAGGTTTGACGGCCTCCTCCGCTTCGCTCCGGCCCTTCGGGTGACGACTCGCTCCGCTGCGGCTGGCTTGCAGCGATGGACGAAGCCTTCGCTTCGTCCATGCTGAACGCAGTGTGTCCGCCCACCCAAAAACGCTTCGCGCACTTGACTCAGACGCCCAATGCATGGCCCCTTGCTTGCTGCTGCATCTTTGACTGAACACGCAGCGCGCGGCATAGGGTCACCTGCATCGCCCACCGCCCACCCGCTGCACGCTGCTCTTCCTGTCGTGATCGCCCTACGGTCTACAATGATGCTCACTTCGGCCGCTTCGACGGGGTTCGTTCCAGCGCGCGTGCTTTGCCAGCCAACGCTGCTCCTCTGAGCCTTTTTTGAATCGGGTACTGGGGACGACGACCGGGAGAACGATGGAACCATCGATTCAGAGCGACCCCCGCCGCCAGGTCGTCTGGCAGGAGTTGCACGCGCGCCCGTACGTCCGCTTCTCTGCTCCTGCTCATGTGTTCCATTTCACCTTTCTGACCGGCGAGCATACCGAGCAGAAGGACCTCGCGAGCCTCGAGCAGCTGCGGGTGGCACTCTCTCTGGAGCCGACGTATCAGACTTCACGCCACGCCATTTACACCGTGACCCTGCGCGGCCTGGGACGCCTGGCGGTCTCCTGGGAACGCCACAGCGAATTTGTCGCCTACACCTTCTTCCTCTACGAGCTGGCCATTCCTTTCCGTCCTTTCGGTCTGGAGGCAGGAGGGTTTCTTCCCGCCAGTTTTCCGGAGAGCGTCGGCGTTCCGCCGCTGGTCGCGGTGTCGGTGGCGGTCGGAAACCGGGACCACCTGCCGGACAGTCCGCAGGCCATGTCGGACCTGTTCGAAGGTCACACCGTGAACGGCAGCCGGGTGATGGACAACCGGGGAGAGGTGTGGAGTGCGTACCGCATTCACGAAGACGGGTTCGGACGGATGGCCGTGATGGTCGAGTCGGTCTCGGAGCACTCTCTCGGCAGAACCGTGGACAGGCTGCTGGCCATCGAGGACCTCTATCATCTGACTCTGCTCTCGCTGCCTCTGGCGCGCGAGGTGCGCTCCGACCTGGTGGAATGGGAGAGCCGGGTGGTGACGCAGATGGAGGCGCTGCGGGTGGCCGGCACGGTCTACCAGAAACGCTCGGTGCTCGACTCGTTTCTGGGGCTCTCAGCCGAAGTCGAAGACGTCCGTGCCCGGGTCTCAGGCCGCTTCGCCGCGTCGGCGGCCTACTTCACTCTTCTGGAGGGGCGCTTTGCGGAACTGCGGGAGACCAAGATTGAGCACGCTCTGCGCCTGAGCCGTTTCGTCATGCGGCGGCTCAACCCAGCGGCGCAGACCTGTCGCAGCGTGCTGGAGCGAATGACTCATCTCTCCGAGGTCATCGACCGCGCCGGACAGCTTCTGCGCACCAGCATCAGCCTCCACGTGGAAGAACAGAATCAGCTGCTCCTGGCCAGTGCCGACCGTCGGGCACGTCTGCAGCTGGAGCTTCAGGTGGCCGTGGAGAGCCTCTCCATCGTGGCCATCGCGTATTACATGGTGAACCTGATCGGTCACATGCTCCGCGCGGCCGGCCGGTTCGGGATGAACATCGATCCCGAGGTCACCATGGGAGTGGCAGCGCCCACCCTCCTGGTCGCGGCCTGGACGATCATGCGATTGGTGCGGAAGCGCATCGAGCGATGAGCGGGGCCGCGGGAGATGACATCAGCATGCGGGGAGACAGGGAGTGAGTGACAGCGAGGCAGTGCCGCAGTCGACCCGGCGCGCCATCAAGCAGATGGAGGTCATGGTGGCGCAGGTCATCCCGCAGACCCATGACAGCGTGACCATCGTGTTCTTCACCGGCAACGATCATCTGGAGTATCGCGCCGGGCACTTCCTGACCATCGATCCGCACCAGTTCGAGTCGCTCGAACGCTTCATCGACTTCTTCGAGGACGTGAAGGGCCGCCGGGAGACGGCGCGCGCGTACTCCATGTCCTCGGCGCCGCATGAGGGACTGCTCGCCGTCACCGTCAAAGAGGAGCGGTACGTCACTGGGTTGACGAAGTATCCTCCCCTGCTTTCCCCGCTTCTGGTCCGGGCCATTGCGGCGGGCCAGCGCATGGTGGTCACCGGGTTCTCCGGCCCCTACGTGCTTGCCGACGACATCGAATCGAAGACGGACCATCTGGTGCATCTGTGCGCCGGATCGGGCTCCGTGCCGAACCTCTCGATCCTCAAATCCGCACTGCACCAGCACCCGCGGTTGCGCCATACCTTCATCGACACCAACAAGACCTGGGACGACGTGATCTTCCGCCACGAGCTGGCGGAACTGGAACGCCTTCACCCCGACCGGCTCCGTGTGGTGCACACACTGACGCGACAGAACGATGCGCGCCTTGGGAATCAGGTGCGCAGCGGACGGATCTCCGCCGGCCTGCTACGCGAATGGATCCCCGACCCGAAAGCGTGCTGGGTCTACGCCTGCGGTCCAGCCATCTCCGTATTCGAACGGGTGGCGGCGAAGGAGAGCGGCCGCCCGCCCGAGCCACGGTTCATGGAGAACGCCCTCGCGCTGCTCGGGGAGATCGGCGTCCCGGCCCAGCAGATCCAGCGCGAGTCGTACGGCTGAAAGGGGGCAGCCTGGATCGCGGGATTCGCCCGCTCGATTCCCCGTCGGCTCGCGCGAAAAATTGGAGTCACACCTCCACTGGGCTTTCGCAAGATCAAGCCTGATGAACCCGGCAGTGTTGCTTCGCCGCGAGTCGGCTCTGGTTCTGGCCAGACATGCGCGGCGCTCTTGCAACATGTCGTACAGCTCGACAACGCGCGCCCAGTCCGTGGTTGACTTCATTTCTGCTCCTCTGCCGCTTCCCAAGCGCCTTCGCAGTCAGTTCGAGAGCCCGGAAGGAGGTAGAATCCGGAAAAGACTCGGTCTCACTGCGGGCGGCTAGGCCGGCACGGCCGGCGGCGCTGGTTGCCCAAGG
This sequence comes from Thermoanaerobaculia bacterium, assembly GCA_046594105.1. Taxonomy (GTDB): domain Bacteria; phylum Acidobacteriota; class Thermoanaerobaculia; order Gp7-AA8; family Gp7-AA8; genus JBDSGC01. Next base: position 14,016 of record JBKJQB010000273.1, on the reverse strand, counting down.
CTCCGCCAAGATCACGATCCAAGACGTTCTGCCGCGCAGGCTCCTGGGCTAATTCGCCGTTGACGGGGGGATTTGTGCAGCAATCCACTTCCAGGAACTACGGATCGAGTTCGATCATGCGCGCGCTCAATTTCGCTCTCGCTGTTGTCGCTTTGACCGCCATGGTCGCCCATGCCGACCCCGTGATCAGCACACGTCCCCGCCTGCTCCTCAGCACGGCAGAGAAGACGCGCCTTTTGGCAAAGAAGAACGCCAATGACGCGTCGTGGCAGGCTCTCAAGGCACGCGCCGACGCGCTCGCCGCCCTCCCGATCAGTCAATACAAATCCGCCACGAGGAACACCTCACCACCTGGAACGATCTATTACTCCTATCAAGGTGAGGGTTGGTATGACGCAGTCTTGCCCCTGGCCATCGCCCATCAAATGACCGGAGACATCAAATATTCGAACAAGCTGATTGAGCTTGTCCAGGAAATGATCCGCGCACAGAGCGACCCGGACAATCAACCGCCCAATGCGCTGCTGCCCATCCGCCCGGACAATTACTACCCGGCGCGAAATCTCATGTCGGTGCTGGCATTCATTTACGACTACTGCTATGACCAGCTCAGCGCCTCGCTCAAGTCGCAGATGGTCACGCTCATGAACGACTATTACGACGACACGAGCGTCAGTGGCTATCAGGCGCAGAACTACAGCTGGGCCGCCGATGGAAATTTTTTCGGCGGGCACCTGTACGGTGTGGCGCTGATGGGTTACGCCTCGTTCGGCGACAATCCCCGCGCCCAGGAAATGATCGAGTGGGCCCGGATCCGTTTCGACGGCACGCCGGGCCCCGCGGTGCCGACATCGAAGATTCCGTTCGCCTGGCGGACGCAGTGCTTCGAAGGTGGTCAACGTCCAGCAGTAGCGCTCGACTACCTCGGTCCGAACATTACGGGCACTCCTTTCAAAGGCGGTTTCGACTTCCAGGCCTGGTCCTACGGCTCCGAGGAATACAGCCGGATGATCGACTACATGCTGATCGTGAGGAGCGCCACCGGCGAGGACATCGTCACTCCCCGCATCAACTGGTTCTCTCAGATCCTGCGCGCCGAGAAGCACGCACTCTTTCCGAATCATTTCATGATCGACCCGACCGGCGACTGGGGCGGATTTCAGGGTGCGGTGATTCCGAGGACACTCCCCATTCGTTTGGCTTTTCTCATGGCTGGAACGACGGACGGGCCGGCAGCGCAAAGCTTTGCGTACTCGGAAATTGCCGCCTCAAACATCCCGAGCGTCGAGGTCTTTGCCGTACCGGAGTGGGTTGACTTCTACTTCGATAATCCTTCACGTCCATCCACAGAATTGCTCCTTCGGCCGTATTACACGGGCTTCGGCCCGAACTACCCGCAGGGTGCGCACAGCCCGGCGGGCAGCAATGGAGCGATTCCGTACTTCATCATGCGCAGTGACTGGGGCGGCACGGCCACCTGGGCTTCCATCAGGGTGGGAGCTCAGTTTTACGACGATCACCAGCATTACGACGCTGGGAACATGGTCATCGCTCGTGGAAGTGATTACCTGCTGATCAGCGCCGACGACTGGAAGACGGAGTTGGACGCGGGCGGCAATCCGATCTACGGCCGTTCGGGCCTCCTCGGTCCCTCTCTGCAGGCGCTGCAAGGGTCGCTGAGCAACACGCTTTACTTCGACGACTTCGGCGATTTCCAGGGTACCGCTGCTGCTGTCAACGGCGGACAGGCGGGGTTTGGCATCGACGAGGTGGTGGCGGACGAGTTGAACCAGGATTTCAGCTACGTTCGCGGCGATCTATCGACTGCCTACAATCGCGTCGGTGACCAGGCCGATACACCGAACCGCAGGCTCGAGTATTTCTATCGAAGCTTTCTCTACCTTCGCGCCGCGAATGTGTTTGTTGTTTATGACCAGGTGAAAGCCAGGACGTCCAGCAATCCGAGAGGCCCATACAAGAAGCAGATGCGATGGCACTTCCCGGAAATGCCGGCGATCACCGGCAAGATGGCCCGTGTGGATCATGGACAGTCGCGGCTCTTCATCGATACTGTGCTGCCGGCGAACGCGACGCTCAACGTCGTCAATGAGTGGACCAATCCGGATCCGTGCGATGGATCGGTTCCCGGCTGCGTGCCGTTCGGTGACAATGCCGGTACCTTTCGGGTCGAGGTCAGCGACCCTCTGAATCCTTTGTCGATCGCGTTCCTGACCGTTCTGCAACCAGGCGCAAATACCAGTACGGCGCCGACAGACACGCCGGTCACTTCGCTGGACAACAAGATGACCGGCGTCGTCATCGAACAATCAGGCGGCGTGCGGAGCATCGCACTCTTCAACAATCAAAGCGGACAAGTACCGGCGCCCATAACTTCGACGTCTTATACGTTCCCCGGGTCAGGGCTGGTCACGCACGTACTCACAGGCCTTGTTCCCAACGCTGCTTATGCCGTCGCACTGACCAATGGCATTGTGTCCGTCGACCAGAACGCGAACGGAGGCAGAGCGGCTTCGCCATCGGGAGTGCTTCGCTTTGTGCTGTCTTCTTCTGTGGCACCGCCCGCCGCACCCGGGGGATTCGCCGCCGCCGCCGTGAACACCACACGCGCGGACATGTCCTGGAACGTCGTGCTCGGCGCGACATCTTATGAGATCGATCGCCGCGCGCAAGGTGAAGGATTCACACCCTTTGCCGCGCCTGCAGGGAACTCCTTCTCCGACACTTCTGTGACCGCCGGGCAAGCGTATCTTTACCGAGCGCGGGCGGTAGGCACGGGAGGGACATCAGGAAACAGTGCGCCGGCGCTGGCCACAACTGTGATGTTCAGCAATGACCCGCTCAGTGCGGGGATGGTCGTGCTGGGCGCCCACCCTTCACAGATCCGCACGGCGGTCAACGCCGTGCGCTCGCTGGCCGGCTTGCAGGCCGCCAGCTTCACCGATCCCGCGCCGGTGGGAATGACGATCAAGAGCCGGAACATCACGGAATTGCGTACTGCACTGGACGCCGCATTGACGGCGCTTGGCCTCCCTGCCGGCGGCTACACAAATCCAGCGTTGGCGGGGGAGTCTGTGAGAGCAATCGATTTCCAGGAACTACGAGATCGAGTTCGATGATGCGCGCGCTCCGTTGCGCTCTCGCTTACTGAACAAGCCTGTGTGTTCGCTCGGGGCATCGATGATGACGAAGCAGGCCCGTCATCGCGCCTCACAGCTTCCATCCCACTGGAATGCGAGGATCGGGGACGTAGGCGCAGTACGTACCGGTACGAGTGGCGTGTTCCAGATGCGCGGCCAGCGCCGGATGATATTCGCGGATGCGTGTCATGGCGTGCCTCACTGCCCGGGTCACGCTCGCTCGCGCTCGCTCGGATGCGGAGCCCGCAAGGCGATCGCGACCGCCGAGGCCGACGGCACGCGACAGCTCGCGGAGCAGGAAATCGCGTTCGGCCTCAGCTTGTGAGGCGCGCTCCGGATTCCGCATCGTTCGCGCCTCCTCAATGTCCTCTTCAATCTCGGTGAGACGCCGGCGGTACGCGCTCTTCGCCTGCGCGTCCAGCAGCGGTCCGGCATCCATGTCCGACGAGCCGCTTCTCCTGTCGCCGAGCAAGTCGAGCACATGGAAATCGCGACCGGGATCCGCGAGAAGGCGAGCGAGGTATTGCATGCCCTTCAGATCCCGCACGCGAACGGTGTGGCCCGCGAACGACAGCGACCAGTAATCACCCTCGCGGCAAAACACGTTCTCCTCGCTGAGGACGGGCGCTGACGCAGAAGGAGTCTCGCGCCGCGGTGCGCTCGCACGAGCCGCTTCGGTGGCGCGATCGACAGCGCCGATGCGCTCAAATGTAGTGCGCGAAGCCTCGAACTCCACGATTGCGCGCTCCTCGTTTGCTTCAGCGCGGTACGCGTTTGCCAGTCCCATTCCGGCGAGAGCCATTTCGTAAGGCGCGCCGATTTCGCTCCAGAGATGCCTGGCCTCTTCGAAGTGACGGCGAGCAGTTACCGTGTCACCGTCGGCGAGACTCACTCTCCCATGCGCAAGCGCTGCGCCCGCAATGAGCGCTTTGCTTTCGAACAGCGCGGCGATGCGCGAGAAGTCCTCGGCAGCCGCTCGTGCGAGATGCAGATTACCGGCGGCTACTTCGATCTCCACCTGGGCCTCGAGGAGCGGCGCTCGTCGAAGCTCTGTGTGCGGCGGCAATTCCTTGGACGGAACGTAGAGCGGATTCTCCAGCGCGTCTCTGATCGACTTCGCAGCGAGAGCCACATCACCTTTGGCCAGAAGCACAAGTGCCGGACCGGGTTGAGAATCCCAGCCGAGTTCGTGAGCGGATTGGAACGCCTCCTGAGCGCCGACAATGTCTCCCTTGCGCAAACGGATGCGGCCGAGCTCCGTCAAAGGCCAGCCGAGTTCGCGGTGCAGGTACGGCCGCAACTCCTCGCAAGCCAGAAGTACCTCGTTTTCGGCGGCGACGCACGAACCGCGAAGCCTCAGAATTTCCGCGCGGTGTACGCGGCACCGTCCATGGATGCTTCCGACAGCATGTCCGCGACACGACCTCTCCATCGCCGCGGTCCACTCCTCCGCGAGCTCGTATTGCGCGAGCGCCTGGAACGCACACACCAATTCGCAATAGACCATCCCCGTCAGGAAGGGGTCGAGCTCACCCGACACGGTGGCCACCGCCGCATCGTTGAGAAGCTTCAGACCGCGCGTGACATCGCCGCCGAGGATGATGCTGCGCGCCTCAGCCACACGCCCGATGGCGGCAGCAGCCGGATCGCACTTCGTCCCGATATCGATTGCTTGCCGCGCCCATTGCCGAGCGGTCTCGAAGTCGCCCGATAGCAACCGTTCGTAATTGCGCACGACTGCCAGCCATGCATGCACCGGAGTGTCGTGGTGCAAAACCAGAAGTCGTTCGGCTCGATTGATCCACGCGCGAACCGGCGCCATCAGCGCGGTGTCGAATAGCAGATGCATGGCAACACGAACCGCAGCGCCGGCAGCCGCAAGATGATCGCCCGCGCGTATGGCTTGAGCGTGTGCGCGTTCCCACGCGTCGATCGTCGCATCGAGATGGCCCGCGGAGTACGCGACATCAGCGAGAAGCGCGAGGTCGGGACCAGTCAGCGCGTTGCTCGCATCCGCCTTGATCAGAAGGTCGTATGCCTGCTGCGACTCACCGCACCCGCTCGCTTCGCGCGCCTGCTCCACGAAGTTCATCAGCGCTGGTTCCGTCATCGGTCACCCCGGGCAGCGTAGCCCAATTCCGCTGGCGTAACGGCAGAAGTTCCCGCGGTAACGGTCTTCGTTACGCATCAGGGTCGGAGGAAGTGCCATGAAAAACGTGAAAATCAACGGAGTGGAGTTGGAATATGAAGTCACGGGATCAGGAGATCCACTGCTACTGATCAGCACAGGCCCGATCGCCGACAGTTTCTTTCCGTTCATCAAAGAGAAGGCGCTCGCGGATCGCTACCGCCTGATCAGATACCGCCAGCGGCGCATCGAGGACAGCGCGAGCCGCGCGGCGGTAAGTTTCGCCGAACACGCCGCCGACGCCGACGCGCTCCTTGGTCACCTCGGCATCCGACGCGCGCATGTCGCCGGCCACTCCACTGGCGCCGCGATCGCCCTGCAGCTTGCAGCGAACCATCCGCACCTCGTTCATTCGCTAGTGCTGCTGGAACCGCCGATGTTCAGCGTGCCCAGTGCCGGCGCCTTCTTCGAAAAAGCGGGGCCCGCTCTTGCCGCCTACACCGCGGGCGACCGCCAACGTGCGATGGCCGGTTTCCTGAGCGTGGTCTCCAGCCTCGATTGGGAGACTTGCCAGACCCAGCTCGAGCAGCACATCCCCGGCAGTGTTGCGCGCGCGATGAACAACGCCGACAACTTCTTCGGCAGCTATCTGCCAGCTCTGCAGGCGTGGCGGTTCGGGTCCAAAGAGGCTGCGACGATTTCCCAGCCGATGCTTTCCGTAGTGGGCACGAAGACCGAGCAGTTGTTCGCCGAGGGTAACGATCTAATCCATAGCTGGTTTCTGCAGGTAGAGGACTGCGCGATCCAGGGCGTCGGGCACCTGCTGCACATGCAGCGTCCGGAGCCGGTAGCGCGCGGCATCGCAGATTTCTGTGCTCGCCACCCGATGACGGCGATCAGGAGGGCTGTCGCCTGAGTGCTGACCGCTCGGTTACCTCCCTGGCCTGGCCCGTAACTCGACTCACCGTACCGTACCCCGATGATGTCCGCAGGAAGCGGCGAAAGCCGGCCTCGAAAGATGCGCAGTTGCTTTCGTGAAGTCCGGACTCCTTCTTCGGCGACGCGCGTCCGGCCCTGGCGTCGCGGTCGTTCTTTCACCGCTCTCTCGACGGGTGGAGGTTTGGGGAGCGCGCCCATCCGAACGCGCTCCACCATCGTCTCCGCGGATGGTCTCAGCGGTCTCCCACTGTGGCCCGGATGCCTGCGAAGAACGTTCGCGGCACCTGCTGGATCGGTCCGGAGAACGCGGTGAGAGTGGCGTACTTTTCGTTCGTGAGGTTGTCGACGTCCGCCAGAAGCGAGAACCGTGGGGTGATGTCGTAGGAAAGCTTCGCGTCGGCCACGGTGTAGTCGCCGAGCTGCACATTGGTGTTTCGAGCGGCGTAGCGAAGCCGGACCGTCCCGCGAAAGGGCACGTGACGAAAATCCACGCCGGCATCGAAGGTCCGCTGCGGCACGTTCAGGAGCGTCTTGTCGATCTTCATGACCGCCGCGCCGAAGGAGACCCCCAGCTCGCGGGTGACGCCGATGCGCAATGTGGATTCCACTCCGTGGTTGGAGAAGCGCCCGGTGTTGGAGGCCAGAGCGGCAGCACCCGAGCCGATGGACTGGATCAGATTCTTTCCGCGCATCGACCACACGTCGGCATCGAGCTCGGCGCGATTTCCGAAGCGTTTGTTCGCTCCCACTTCGGCATGCTTGAAGTCTTCAGGCTTCAGGTTGTCGTTGGCACGTGCAAAGGGAGCTTTGACCTCGTCGACTCGGGGAAGGCGGAAGGCCCGTCCGCCGCGCGCACGGAGCGTGAGATCGGAAGTCAGATCATGGATCACTCCGATCTCCGGCGAGAAGTTGTTGCGATAGTCCGCGGAGTGCGTGTACCTCACACCGCCTTCCACCTTGGTGTGGCTGCCCAGCGCCTGTGAGCCCCACGCGTACGGGCTGATGTAGCTGATGTCGTTCTTGGCTCGAGCCGCCGTCCCCGCGCCGTTGGTGCGATTGTCGCTGTAATTCACGAAGTCCGAACCCACGGTGACCGTGCTTCCCACGCCGCGGAACCAGGTGTGCCGGAGGAAGGCACCCCGCTCGTTCTCATAGCGGGAGATGTCGAGGAACCGGCCGCGCGCGCCCGACTCGCGGAACGAGCTGGTGTTGAGACGGTTGATGCGAAACGCCGCGGTGCTCTTGGAGTTTGCAGTCTGGTGATCGAGCGACACAGCCCCGGTGTCGAGAAACTCCCGGAACTTGAAGAGCACCACTTTCGGATCGGAAGAGGTCGCGTTGCCGGCCGGCTCATGGGAACGCTCCAGACGCAGAGTGGCCTTCCAGCCGGGAGCGATGGACTGCGTCAGCTTGAAGTTGACGTTGTGCAGGTCGAACTCCTCACCCTGCGCCTGCGCGTTCGTGGTCCAGTTGAGAAAGCTGAGCAGGACGTTGCCGCTCTCCCATCCGTAACCTGCGTCCCCCATCACCTGCCGGCTGCTCAGTCCTCCAACCTCGGCCTGAAGGAATCCGCTCAAGCCTTTCCGGGGGGTGCGCGTGTAGATGTCGATCACCCCTCCGACAGCGCTGGGACCATGCAGCACCGCGGAAGGTCCCCGCGTGATCTTCATCGAATCGACGAGGTCGGCCGAGTACTGATCGCTGCGCGCGTGGAAGTGACTGTTCACCTGAATGGGCAGGTCGTCGACAAAGACGGTGACCCGGGTTCCGGTCAGGCCACGGATGTAGAAACCAGCTCCCGGACCGGAGAATCCGACGTTGGAACGCCGCGCCGTGGAGACCGAAGGGATCCCGCTGAACATGTAATCGTTCATGTTCACGGCGTGCTGGCCTTGCAGCGTCTCGCGGGAGAGGACCGTCTCGGTGGTCGACTTCGCGGCCTGGGAGGGGACGGAAACCACGATCTCCTGGCGCACTTTGGAGATGGTCAGCGGCAGAGCGAGACTCTCCAGCTGACCTGGTGCGAGCGTGATGTCGCGGGACAGAGTGTCGAAGCCTGAGAGGCTGACGATCACCTGGTAGGTCTGCGGCTCCAGTTGATGAAACCCGAAGCGCCCCGACAGATCGGTGCGCACTTCGCGCGAGAATCCGGAGGAGAGGCTGCGGACCAGGACGATCGCGCCGCCGCGCACCGCACCGCTGGGATCGGTCACCGTGCCGTCGATTCCGGCAGTGGGTTCCGCGGCCATGACGCAGAGGGGAAAAGCAAAGAGCAGACACAGGACCGTGAGCGATCGTTTCATCGTTCTCCTCCGCTTCGAATTTTCAAAGTACCATAGCCGAGGCTGGCAACTGAGACTGCATCAGGGCTTTCCGGCCTGGGCGTCACGCATGAGAACCACTGGTCTTCTGGCGAGCCCATCCCGTTGCCATCAGGTGGGGCCAGACCTTCGTTTTTTCGCAACCGCTCGATCAGGCGGTGACTTGCGGGCGATCGGTTGCAGGGGCTTGCGGCCGGTAGGTCGCGTCACCCCACGCCAGGTTCGGATAGAAGATGAAGGGGAGGAACATCATGCCGATGGCGAACCCGGTTCCCTTGCGGAAATTGCGAGCCATGGCGGCGACGATGAGGATGCCCACCACTAAATTCACGAAGGGATTGAGCATCAGGACTGGTCGGCATTACGTGGTCAGATCCGCATCTGGCTGTAAGAGCACGCCCCGGTGGATCCGCGGCAGCTGTGGGCGGAACGAACTGGAACGATGCCGTCGGGATCGGTGCAGCACGCGTCGCCACACTCCGCTCTGCTTGCTCTCCGATGCTGGTCTGCCATAGGCTGTGGTCATCCCCCCGGAAATCACAACTAAGGAGATCCACCGATGACGAAGAGACTTGCGCTCCTGTGTATATCTGCCCTCTTTTTAGTCACACCCACCCTGTTCGCGCAAAGCACTCACGACACTCTCGACCTCGTTGGAACTCCCGATCTAATCGTCCGCGGTGACATGCTCGGAAAGCAATGGGTGGTGCGTGACGAAGACCTTCCGGCGACCTATTGCAGCGTAAACGAAGGTCATGTCACCCCCGGCATTCGAAGGATCGTTCGCTTCACCGTGATGACGCCCAACATCGGCAACGCCGACCTTTTCCTTGGGGACCCCGGCGCGCACATCGCCGCCAACGACGGTCTCTACGAGTTCGCCGAGTGTCATCACCACTACCATTTCAAGCATTACGCGACCTACCAGCTGATCGATCCGCGGACCGGGTATGTCTGGAAGGCTGCCAAGCGCGGATTCTGCATGCTGGACACCGATCCGAATCCGGCCTGGATGGGCACGCCGCCCAAAGACGGCCAGTTCCACAACTGCGGCTCGCTAAGCTCGAGCGGCTATCAGGGAATCAGCGCCGGATGGACCGACACCTATCGCTTCACGCTGGGCGGCCAGTACTTCGTGCTGGATGGCGGAGACGGCCAGCCCCCCGTTCCGGCCGGCGACTACCTCCTGCGCATCACCGTGAACCCGCCGTACGCCCCCGACAGGAAGGGCAACTGCCCGCGAGTGAAGGACCCAGCCACCGGTCTGTGCCACCAGTTCGCCGAGTCGAACTACGCCAACAACATCGCGGAAACAGTGCTCAACCTGCCCGACCATCCAGGACGCCAGGGCGTTGGCCCCCTCAACAACTCCACCGCCCTGAATTACGAGCCGATCGATCACGAATAGTCGAACCACGAAGAGCCTCAAACCCCGCACGTCGCCTCCGCGATGTGCGGGGTTTTCGTTTCTGCCGGGCCGGCACGGCCGGCGGCGCTGGTTGCCCAAGGCTCCGGCAAGACACGCTCCAAGACGTTCTGCCGCGCAGACCCATAGGGCTTTCTGCCCGCGCTTCAATTCGTTTTTCGTGGCTCCTCAGGCCGGGCCTTCTCCACCTCGCTGAGCCACCCGCGGCGCAGGAGCGAATCGGGAACGCTCGAAAGATACGGCTTGATGTCGAGGATCGGAGTGCCGTCGAGCATGTCGACTCCGCGGACACGGAGGAACCGGCCCTCACGCGTGAGGAGTTCCACCACGGTCAACCCGATGGGGTTCGGACGAAACGGGGACCGCGTGGCGAAGACCCCGTGCGGCCGGGGATCGCAGGGGGGAGCGCCAATCAGCGAATACCCTTGCGATCGGTCGAATTGCCAGATCACGAACAGGTGCGAGAAGCCCTCGATGTCGGTCAAACCCTGTTCGAACTCCGCGGCGATCTCCAGCGTGCCCTCCGCCACATGCGCGGCGCCGAGCCCCTTGGGGATCTGCGAGGTCTCGGTGAAACTGCTTCGCACGTAGCCGATCGGTCGCATGAAGAGATTCTACGCGGGCCGGACACGTTCTATCAGCTGCAAACCTCTCTTCTCGATTCCGAGTTCCCCGGCAAGACCATGGTCTACGACCGGCTCGATCGTGCTTTCGAGCGCCGACTATCCGACGCTGCTGGCCAACCGAGTCGACGCTCCCTGCCACTCCGGGAATCCAGGAGCTCAAGGAGTGGATGGCGCTGCTGTCGAACGTCGGGTCCGGCCTGAGCGGCTCGATCGGACCGGAGTACGCATCGACGACGAATTTCACGCAGTTCGCCACGTCCGGCAGCGCGGTGCGGACTCGAAACGCCCGCTATCCGCTGCAGGCCATCGGGCCAACCCGCCAGTACCGCGGCGGCGCTGCAGCAATTGCCGTAAACGGGATTGACTGGCTCTCCGATCCTTCGTTCCGGCGTGCCATAATCGAGGCATCACCCGTGATGATCGCTTCGGGACAGCGGCTTGGACCGTATGAGATCGTCTCGCGCATCGGCGCGGGCGGCATGGGAGAGGTGTGGAAGGCGACCGACACGCGCCTCGGTCGAAGCGTCGCTATCAAAGTCCTTCCTGCCGATTTCGCGCGCAACGCGGAGCTCAAGATCCGCTTCGAGCGCGAGGCCAAGACGATTTCCCAGTTGAATCACCCGAACATCTGCACGCTTCACGACGTCGGCCAGGAGGATGGCCTCGACTATCTCGTGATGGAGCTTCTGGAGGGCGAGTCGCTGGCGGACCGCCTGGCCCGGGGACCGCTGAGCGTCGAACAGACGCTGCAGCACGGAATCGAGATCGCGTCGGCACTCGATCGCGCGCATCGCGCGGGGATCACTCACCGCGACCTCAAACCAGGGAACATCGTGCTGACGAAGTCGGGTGCGAAACTCCTCGATTTCGGTCTCGCGAAATCATCGCTCGAGCCAACGATGCGCGGCGATTCGATCCTGAGCGGCGCGACCCAGAACAAGCCTCTCACGCAGGAAGGGACCATCGTCGGCACGTATCAGTACATGTCTCCCGAGCAGGTCGCGGGAGAGCTGGTCGATTCCCGCTCTGACATCTTCGCGTTCGGCGCGGTGCTGTACGAGATGCTCACCGGCAAGGCGGCGTTCTCGGGAAAGAATCGCACCAGCATCATCGCCGCGATCATCTCCGGCGAGCCACAGCCGGTCTCCGTCACGCAGCCACTCACGCCGCCCGTTCTCGAGCGCGTGATCCGGACGTGCCTGGCCAAAGATCCCGATGATCGATGGCAGACGGCGCACGATGTCGGGCTCGAGCTCGCGTGGATCGCGCAGGGCGGTTCTCAGGTCGGTGTGGCGGCATCGATCACTCATCGGCGCAAGACCCGGGAACGCCTGAGCTGGTCGGTTGCGATTCTTGCGGTGATCGCTGCCATCGCGCTCGGTGCGGCGTACGTGCGATTGCTCCGAACGCCGGTACCGGTGGTCCGCACATCCATCATTTCGCCACCGGGCGCAGCGATGAATCTCGTGGGAGAGAACTGTGGTTCCCTGACCATCTCTCCCGACGGACGCTACGTCACCTTCGCAGCGAAAGACGACAAGGGCAACCAGTCACTCTGGTTGCGTCCCCTTGGCGAGCTCTCCGCGATGCCGATCGCCGGAAGTGAAAACGGCACATTCCCCTTCTGGTCTCCGGACAGCCGCTTCCTCGCGTTCTTCGCCAGCGGAAAGCTCAAGAAGGCCGACCTCACTGGAGCACCGGCTCTGGCGATCTGCGACGTGCAGACGAATCCGCGCAGTGGCTCGTGGAATCGTGATGGGACCATCATTTTCTCGGCGAGCTCGCTGGGTGCCGTCTCCAGGGTCTCCGCCGCGGGCGGAACGCCGGCGGCCGTCACGACAATCGACGAACGCGCAGGCGAGACGACGCATCGTTGGGCTGTGTTTCTTCCCGACGGTCGCCACTTCATCTACATGGTAGGAACGCATAGCGCCGGGACCCGGAGCGAAACGAATTCGATCTATGCCGGCTCGCTGGACTCACCCGAGAAGAAGCTGCTCCTCCGCGGAAGATCGAATGCCGTGTACGCCGCGGGGCATCTTCTGTATGTCCGCGACCGGATTCTCGTGGCACAGCCGTTCGATCCAAAGGAGCTGAAGCTCACCGGCGATCCCGCCCCTCTCGTCCAGGACGTGCACTACGAGACCACGTTCTTCCGGGCGCTGTTCAGTGTCTCGGACAATGGCGTTCTAATTTACCAGCGCGGGTCCGCCGAGGCCGGCGTTCCGCTGTCCTTCTACGATCGTTCCGGAAAGCTGATCGAGACCGTCGCCGAGCCGGCCTCGTACAGGTCCGTCGCGCTGTCGCCAGACGGCAAACAGCTCGCTGAGAGCGTGGAGGATCCGGCTTCGGGAACCAGCGCGATCTGGCTCTACGATCTCCAGCGGCGCGTCCGGACGCGGTTCTCGTTCGGTACGACGGATCAGGGTTCGCCGGTCTGGTCGCCCGACGGCTCGCGGATCGTCTACAACTCCGTGCCCGAGGGTGGGGCCGCGAAAGGGGTGCCCAATCTGTATTTAAAGGACGTAAGCGGAAGCGGGAACGAGGTTCCGTTCGTCGCCGACGCGAACGTCAAGCAACCGACGAGCTGGTCTAACGACGGCCGCTTCATCGCGTATGACTCGACCGATTACAAGGGTAAGACGAGGGGCGACATCTGGATCGTCCCAATGTTCGGCGACCGAAAGCCGTTCCCTTTTCGCAACACCGCGGTCGATGAAAGGGCCGCGGACTTTTCGCCGGACGGCCGCTGGATTGCGTATGAGTCGAACGAGTCGGGGAGGTATGAGGTCTACGTCGTCCCCTTCCCGTCAGGGGTCGGAAAGTGGCAGGTCTCAACGAACGGCGGCGGTGGTTTTAGCGGCGGCAGCAGTCGTCCTCATTGGCGCAACGACGGACGGGAACTGACCTACTTCGCGTTCGATCAGAACAAGATCGTGGCAGCTCCCATCGAGGTCAAAGGGAACAGCGTCTCCATCGGGACTCCGGCGCCGCTGTTCGACACGTCTCCTGCCGTGGCCGCGGATCTCGCCGCGGACCATAGCCGCTTGCTGCTGGCCATGACCCCGAACGTACACCAGAGCGAGGGGATCACAGTGGTGACCAACTGGCCGGCGACGTTGCGGAAATAACCGGAGCTGTTGATCGGGTCACGCAGCGAACGTGTCGCATAGCACATAATGACCGTCGCAATGATCGGGACGAAGCTCCTGGATCGCTATGAGCTCGTCAGCGAGCTTGGCCGCGGCGGAATGGGCGTGGTCTACCTGGCCCGTGACCCGCGGCTGAACCGTGAAGTGGCGGTGAAGATCCTGCCGCGTGCGCTTCTCACCCCCGAGTCGGAGAAACGTTTTCAGCGCGAGGCCGAGCTGGTCGCGCAGATGGACCACCCGGCCATCGTCCCCATCTACGACATCGG
>JBKJQB010000142.1:0-16089 GCA_046594105.1 Thermoanaerobaculia bacterium | reverse complement strand
TCCGCAGAAATCCACGCGGCCGGCCGCAGACTTTGCAGCGGTTCTTCGCCCGCGACGAGAATTTCGGCTTCTTTTCAGCCTTGACGATCATTGAGGTCTTTGCCATGGTTTCCTTCTCTCTACCTTTACTCGATGCGGTCTGCTTCTGATTCCGGAGATCCCTCGCCGCTTGGGCGACGAAGGATCACTCACTTGCCGAACGGCATCCCCAGCTCCCGGAGAAGCGAGCGAGCCTGGTCGTCGTTCTTCGCCGAGGTGACGATGGTGATGTTCATGCCCTTGGACTTGTCGACCTTGGAGATGTCGATCTCCGGAAAAATGAAGTGATCGCGAACTCCCAGGGTGTAGTTGCCACGGCCATCGAACGACTTGGTGGGCAGGCCGCGGAAGTCGCGCACCCGCGGCAGCGCGATGCTGATCAGCCGGTCGAGAAACTCGTACATCTTCTCCCCACGAAGGGTGACCATCGTGCCGATGGACTGCCCTTCGCGCAGCTTGAAGCTGGCGATGGACTTCTTCGCTTTGGTGGTCACCGGCTTCTGCCCGGTGATCTGCCCCAGCTCGTCCACTGCCGCATCCAGGATCTTGGCATTCGAGATCGCCTCGCCCATACCCATGTTGAGAACGATTTTCTCAACCTTGGGCACGGCCATGACATTGGTGATCCCGAACTCGTCCTGGATCTTCTTGCGCACTTCTTTCATGTACTTGTCTTTGAGTCGCGATGCCATCGTCGTCATCCTTGCTCCGCAAATAGGAGCGTTTTCCGGTCCCCGGTTCGGAAGGCTGCCCGGTTTACATCTCGGTGTCGCATTTCCTGCAGAATCGAGCCGCGCCCTCGGTGGTGCGATGGGTTCCCGTCCGGGTGGCTTCCCCGCAGCTCGGGCAGATCACCTGAAGGTTGGAGAGCTTGATTCCGGTCTCCCGCTCCATGATCCCGCCCTTGATGTTCTTCTGCGGATTGGGGCGGGTGTGCTTCTTCTGGTGATTGACCCGCTCCACGATCGCCGTGCCCTTGGTGGGGCTGACCCGGAGGACCTTGCCCTGCTTGCCGCGGTCCTTGCCCGAAAGCACGACCACGGTGTCGTTCTTCTTGAGGTGCGGTTTGGTCCGCACGATGTCTTTCTCTTTGGTTGGTTTTCCGTACATATCGTGGCTCTCTGTTCTTTCGACCTTCCGCCTTTGCAGGCCGGTTCCGGTCGGATCCTGGTTTCGTTTAGATGACTTCCGGCGCCAGCGAGATGATCTTCATGAACTTCCGCTCGCGCAGCTCCCGGGCTACCGGTCCGAATACGCGCGTGCCCACCGGCTCCCGCGCATCGTTGATGAGAACGGCTGCGTTGTCGTCGAACTTGATGTAGGAACCATCGCGCCGGCGGGTTTCCTTCACCGTGCGAACGATGACCGCCTTGACCACTGCGCCCTTCTTGACGGTTCCGTCCGGCGAGGCCTCTTTGACCGACGCGGTGATGACGTCGCCCAGCCGTCCGTACTGGCCGGCTGTGGAGCCGCCCACCATCTTGATGCAGAAAATCTTCTTGGCGCCCGTGTTGTCTGCAACCTGCAGAATCGTTCCCATCTGAATCATGACATCTCCCTCTTGGTCGACAGGCGCTCGGCCCGTCCGGACAGGCCAACCGGCCTGCCCTCCACCACTAGCTCGCTTTCTCGAGGATTTCCCGGACGTTCCAGCGCTTGCGCTTCGACAGCGGGCGGCTCTCTTCGATGACCACGCGATCTCCGATGTTGATCTCCGCGCTCTCGTTGTGTGCCAGGAACTTGTTCGTCCTCTTGATGTACTTCTGGTACATGGGGTGCCGGAACACGTTCTCCACGGCGACCACCACCGTCTTCATCATCTTGTTCGAAACGACCACGCCGGTCATGGTGCGTTTGTTGGTCGCGGTCGCCGTTTCGTTCTTTTCGCTCGTTGCCATCTGCTCTCTCCAATCGCGGGGCCCGGTGATGAGGGATGTAGCAGTCCCTCGCGCCGGCCGGATCCCGGGTTACGACCTCGACTTCTCGCCGAGGAGTGTCTTGATCCGGGCGATCTCACGCCGGACCTCGCGCATCTTGGCCGGTGATTCCATCCGCCCGGTGGCGCGCTGAAAACGAAGTTTGTAGAGCTGCTCGCTGAGCTCGCGCTCGCGGGTCTCCAGCTCGGTCACATTCTTGTCGCGAAGCTTTGCGGCGTTCATTCACCCACCTCCGTCTGCTCGCGGGTGACGAAGCGAGTCCTGATAGGCAGCTTGTGGGCTGCCAGACGCAGCGCTTCCTCAGCCACTTCCCGGGTCACGCCTTCCATCTCGTAGAGAATGCGGGCCGGCTTCACCACGCACACCCACTCTTCCGGTGCGCCTTTTCCCTTACCCATACGTGTTTCCAGCGGCTTCTTGGTGATCGGCTTGTCCGGAAAAATCCGGATCCAGATCTTTCCGCCGCGCTTGACGTGACGGGTCATGGCCACACGAGCGGCCTCGATCTGGCGCGCCGTCACCCAGCCAGCCTCCAGCGCCTGCAGCCCGAAGTCTCCGAACGAGACCTTCGCGCCGCGCGTGGCGATGCCTCGACGGCGGCCGCGCTGCTGTTTTCTGAACTTTACTTTCTTCGGCATCAACATGGTGCTTGCTCCTGGCTCTCAGTGAACCCACACGCTCCCGGGGGAACGTTGCGGGATGCTACTGAGGCCTTCTCCGTGAACGTGCTTTGGCCATCTCGCCCTTGAAGATCCACACTTTGACGCCGATGATTCCGTATGTGGTCCGGGCCAGAGCCAGGCCGTAGTCAATGTCGGCTTTCAACGTGTGCAGGGGCAGGCGGCCGTCCTGATACCACTCCGACCGGGCGATCTCCGCTCCGTTGAGCCGTCCACCTACCCGGACTTTGATGCCCTTGGCCCCGAAACGGAAGGCCGACTCCATGGCTTTCTTCATGGCCCGACGAAAGGCGATCCGGCGCTGCAACTGCGTGGCGATGTTCTCGGCCACCAGCTGCGCGTCGAGCTCCGGGCGCTGGATCTCCTGGATGTTGATGTAGACCTCACCGTTGACAAGCTTCTGCAGCTCGTCGCGGAGCTTGTCGACCTCGGCGCCCTTGCGCCCGATGATGATGCCCGGCCGCGAGGTGTAGATGTTGATGCGCATCTTGTTCGCCGTACGCTCGATGTCGATCTCCGAGACTCCGGCGTGCGAGAGACGCTTCTTCAGATCATCGCGAAGTTTCAGATCGCGATGCAGCGTCTCGGCGTAAGCCTTCCCCGCAAACCAGCGGGAGTGCCACGTTTTGTTGAAGCCGAGCCGAAATCCGTACGGGTTGACCTTCTGACCCAAGATTGCCTCCGTTATTTTGCTGCGCGGGCACGGCCCTTACCGCCGCTCCGCTCGTTGACCGCTTTCACTTCGTCCGACACGTGCACGGTGACGTGCGCCTGCCGCTTCTGGATCCGATACGCCCGTCCCATCGGGGCCGGCTGGATGCGCTTCTCCCGCGGCCCTTCGTTGACGTAAATCTTCGACACCACCAGCTCGTCGGTGTCCAGGTTCGCTTCCCGATCCTCGGCGTTGGCCACCGCGGAACGGACCAGCTTCTCCAGATCCTTGGCGCACGCCTTCGCTGTGAACCGCAGGATCTGCAGCGCTTCTTCGACCTTCTTGCCCCGCACCAGGTCCACCACCAGCCGGACTTTCTGCGGCGACATCTTCAGGTATCTCAATGTTGCTGTTGCTTCCATGTCTTTCTCCATCTGGCACCGGCACTGCCGGCGCCGCACGAGCTGCCGGCTATCGCGGCGGCGCTGCCGGTTTGGCGGACTTCTCCACCTTTTTTCCGCTATGCCCCTTGAACGTGCGGGTCATGGCGAACTCTCCGAGCTTGTGTCCAACCATGTTCTCGGAGATGTAAACCGGGACGAACTTGCGACCGTTGTGGACCGCAATGGTGTGACCGACCATGTCCGGGATGATCGTCGAGCGGCGCGACCAGGTCTTGATGACCTTCTTCTCGCGTTCGCGGTTCATCGTCTCCACCTTCCTGGTGAGGTGGTCGTCGATGAAAGGACCCTTCTTAAGTGACCGTGCCATTACTTGGTTCTCCGCTTGACGATGAACTTGTTGGTCCGTTTGTTACTGCGCGTCTTGTAGCCCTTGGTCGGTTTGCCCCATGGAGTCACCGGATGACGTCCACCGGAGGTCTTGCCTTCACCACCGCCGAGCGGGTGATCGACCGGGTTCATCGACACGCCGCGGTTATGCGGACGCTTGCCGAGGTGACGAGTCCGGCCGGCCTTGCCGATGGACACGTTCTCGTGCTCGATGTTGCCGACCTGACCGATGGTGGCGTAGCACCGCACATGCACTTTGCGCATCTCGCCCGAGGGCAGTCGCAAGGTGGCCCACTCGCCTTCGCGAGCCATGAGCTGCGCGGAGGCGCCGGCGGAGCGAGCCATCTGCGCACCCTTACCTTCCTTCAGCTCGATGTTGTGAACGGTGGTGCCCAGCGGGATCTTGATCAGCGGCAGTGCATTGCCGACCAGGATGTCCGCTTCCGGTCCGGAGGTGATGACAGTGCCCACCTGCAGACCGTCCGGAGCGATGATGTAGCGCTTCTCGCCGTCGGCATAGTTGAGCAGGGCGATGCGCGCGCTGCGGTTCGGGTCGTATTCGATCGCGGCAACCTTGGCCGGAATGTCGTGCTTGTCGCGGCGGAAGTCGATGACGCGGTACTTCTGCTTGTGCCCGCCGCCGATGAAGCGCGAGGTCACGCGGCCGTTGCTGTTGCGGCCGCCCGTCTTCGGCTTCCCTTTGGTCAGGGCCTTCTCCGGCTTGCTCTTGGTCACCACGTCGAACGACGCGTGGGACTGGAACCGGATGCCGGGGCTTGTCGGCTTGTATTGTCTGCTTGCCATAGTTTTGTCCTGAGGAGGGGGTTACACGCCCTCGATGAAGTCCGGCGCCTTCTCGCCTGCCGAAAGCCTCACGTAGGCCTTGCGCCAGTCGCGGCGCTTGCCCTGATTACGACCCATCCGCTTCATCTTGCCGCGGACGTTGAAAATGCGGACCTCGTCGACCTTCACCTTGAAGAGTTGCTCCACGGCGGTCTTGACCTGAATCTTGTTCGCCTTGACGTCCACCTCGAAGGCGATCACGTTCGCGCCGGCTTCGCGCTGGCTGGTGCTCTTTTCGGTCACCAGTGGACGTCGGATGATCTGGTTGGCGTTCATGACTGCAGGGCCTCCTTGAGCTGCTCGAGGGCGGCCTGGCTCAGCACGATGTAGCGGCTGTTGACCACGTCGTACACGTTCACATGGAGCGGGTCGACCAGACGTAGCCGCGGGTTATTGCGGGACGCCAGAGCAAGGTTGAGGTTCTCGAGCGAATCGACCAGCAGGGCCTTCGCGTCGATCCCCATGTCCAGGAACCGTTTGGCCAGCACGCCGGTCTTCGCTTCGTCGATCGACAGATCGTTGACCAGGACGAAGTTGCCTTCCTTGACCCGCTGGGAGAGCGCGCTCTTGAGCGCATTCTTCTTTTCCTTCGCGTTCATCTTGTAGGAGTAGTCGCGAGGATGGGGGCCGAAGACGGTACCGCCGTGCCGATGCGTCGGTGGGCGATTGCCACCCTGCCGCGCGCGGCCTGTGCCCTTCTGACGGAAGGGCTTTTTGCCCGAACCGCTGACTTCCGATCGATTCTTGATCTTGTGCGTTCCCTGGCGCTGAGAGGCCAGGTAATTGCGAACTGCTTCGTGAATGAGGTGCTCTTTGTACGGATAGCCGAAGAGATCATCGGGCAGGTCCGCAGAGCCCACTTTCTTGTTGTTCCAGTCCTTGATGTCGATGGTCGGCATGATCATTCGCCCCGCTTTCCGTTCTTGGAGAAGCGCACGACCACCAAGCCGTTGCGCCCGCCGGGAACTGCACCGCGGATGTAGAGCAGGTTGTTCTCCGCGTCCACTTTGGCCACGCGAAGATTCTTCACCGTGACCTGATCGCCACCCATCCGGCCGCCCATGCGCATACCCTTCATGACTCGCGAAGGGAACGCCGAGGCGCCGATCGAGCCGGGAGCGCGATGGAACATCGAGCCGTGAGTGGCCCGGCCGCCGCTGAAGTGGTGACGCTTCATGACGCCCTGGAAGCCCTTCCCCTTGGACTGGCCCACGACGTCGATCGAATCGCCCGCCTTGAACATGTCCACCTGCACGCGATCGCCCACGTTGGCATCGCCGCTATATTCGAACTCGCAGAGCGTCCTCACTGGAGGAACGCCTGCCTTTTCGAAATGTCCGCGAGCCGCGCTGGTTACTCGGCGGTTCGAGATCTTCTCCACCAGTCCGACCTGAACGGCATCGTAGCCGTCACGCTCGCTGGTTTTCTTCTGCACGATCAGACAAGGGCCGGCCTGCACGATGGTCACCGGGACGAGTGCTCCATCCTCGGCGAATACCTGGGTCATGCCGACCTTCTTGCCAATGATTCCTTCGATTGCCATTTCCGTTCACCTTGGAACCTTGCGGTTCTTGTGGTCCATCTTTCCGGGCCGCCATCGGCGCGCCCAACCTGGTGCTGAGGTCCTTTGCCGCGCGGACGGCTCCGGAGTGACCCCGCACTCAGGGCAATACCGTTTTACTTCCCGAAAGCTTTGATCTCGACGTCGACGCCTGCGGGCAACTCGAGCTTCATGAGCGCGTCGACCGTCTGGGTCGTCGGCTCGAGAATGTCGAGCAACCGTTTGTGCGTCCTCATTTCAAACTGCTCCCGCGACTTCTTGTCGACGTGCGGGCTGCGCAAAACCGTGTACCGCGAAATCTGCGTCGGCAGCGGGATCGGACCGGCCACTCTTGCACCGGTGCGCTTGGCCGTGTCGACGATTTCACTCGTGGACTGGTCCAGGACGCGGTAGTCGTACGCTTTGAGTCGGATGCGGATCTTTTCGTTCATCTTGATTTTCCCTCAAAGAACAGCGGGGACAGGGCTGGCCTGCCTCTCAAAAAGCTACTCGAGAATGTCGGTGACCGTACCGGCACCGACCGTACGGCCGCCCTCACGGATGGCGAAGCGAAGTCCCTTCTCCATGGCGATGGGGTGGATCAACTGGATGGTCAGCGAGGTGTTGTCGCCCGGCATCACCATCTCCGCGCCCTCGGCCAGTTGCGCCGTGCCGGTGATGTCGGTGGTCCGGAAGTAAAACTGGGGGCGGTAGCCGTTGAAGAAGGGGGTGTGACGACCGCCCTCTTCCTTATTCAGAATGTAGACCTCAGCCTTGAACTTCGTGTGCGGGTTGGTGGAGCCCGGCTTGGCGCAAACCTGACCGCGCTCCACGTCCTTGCGCTCCACGCCGCGGAGCAGCAGGCCGACGTTGTCGCCCGCTTCACCACGATCGAGCAGCTTGCGGAACATCTCGACGCCGGTGACGATCTTCTTGATGGTCGGACGGATGCCGACGATCTCGATTTCCTCACCCACCTTGACGATGCCACGCTCGATGCGGCCGGTGACGACCGTGCCCCGGCCGGAGATCGAGAAGATGTCCTCGACCGGCATCAGGAAGTCCTTGTCGATGGCGCGCTGCGGCAGCGGGATGTAGCTGTCCACCGCATCCATCAGTTCCATGATCTTGGCGCCCCACTCGGAAGCCGGGTCGCCGCTCTCCAGCGCCTTGAGGGCGGAGATGCGGATCACCGGGATCTCGTCGCCGGGGAAGTCGTACTTCGAGAGAACCTCACGCACTTCGAGCTCGACCAGGTCGAGCAACTCGGAGTCGTCGACCATGTCCACCTTGTTCAGGGCGACCACGATGTAGGGCACGCCAACCTGACGGGCCAGCAGGATGTGCTCCCGAGTCTGCGGCATCGGGCCGTCGGCTGCGGAAACCACCAGGATCGCTCCGTCCATCTGGGCGGCGCCGGTGATCATGTTCTTGACGTAATCGGCGTGACCGGGGCAATCGACGTGCGCGTAGTGGCGCTTCTCGGTCGAGTACTCCACGTGTGCGGTGGCGATGGTGATGCCGCGCTCACGCTCTTCGGGAGCCTTGTCGATCTGATCGAAGGCCACGAACGTTGCCGTGCCCTTCGCAGCGAGGATTCGGGTGATGGCGGCAGTCAACGTCGTTTTGCCGTGATCGACGTGTCCGATGGTGCCAACGTTCACGTGGGGTTTGCTGCGGTCGAATTTTTCTTTTGCCATGTTGAGTCAACCTCCTGCTGGTTTCGTGAAATGTCTCGAGGGCTGGAAATCCAGTCCTCAGATTCGCTGCGTCGCTCCGGCACTCTTGGCGATGACTTCTTCCGAGACGCTCTTCGGAGCGGGCTCGTACGCCAGGAACTGCATGGTGTAGCTGGCGCGTCCCTGGGACATCGAACGCACCTGAGTTGCGTAACCGAACATCTCCGACAGCGGCACGTGCGCCCGGATGACTTTGGCTCCGGCCCGCTCGTCCATCTGCTGGATGCGTCCGCGACGGCGCGACAGATCGCCCATCACGTCGCCGGCGTAGTCTTCCGGCGTCACCACTTCGACGTCCATGATCGGCTCGAGCAGGATCGGCCCGGCTTTCCGTGCCCCTTCCTGGAAAGCCATGGAGCCGGCGATCTTGAACGCCATTTCGCTGGAGTCGACGTCGTGGTACGAGCCGTCGTACAGGATGGCCCGGACACCGGTGATGGGATAGCCCGCCACGATGCCGCGCTCGAGCGCTTCCCGGATGCCCTGCTCGGTCGGCTTGATGAACTCTCTGGGTACCGAGCCGCCCACGGTCTCGTTGATGAATTCGAACCCGCCCTCAGGCATCGGCTCGAAGCGCATCTTGACGTGACCGTACTGCCCCTTACCACCGGACTGGCGAACAAACTTGCCTTCCGCTTCCGACTTCCGGGTGATGGCTTCGCGATACGCAACCTGCGGCTTGCCGACGTTGGCGGCGACACCGAACTCGCGCACCATACGGTCGACGATGATCTCCAGGTGGAGCTCACCCATTCCACGGATGATGGTCTGGTTGGTCTCCGGGTCCGTGTGCACCTTGAAGGTCGGGTCTTCCTGCATCAGCTTGGCCAGCGCCTGACCCATCTTTTCCTGATCGACCTTCGTCTTCGGCTCGATGGCCACGGCGATGACCGGCTCCGGAAACACCATCGTCTCCAGAATGGTCGACTTGTCCTTGTCGCAGATGGTGTCGCCCGTGGTCACGCTGCGCAGACCGACGGCAGCGCCGATGTCACCGGCCCACACTTCCTTGATCTCTTCGCGCTTGTTCGCGTGCATCTGCAGCAGACGCCCGATGCGCTCGGTATTGCCCTTCGTGGTGTTGAGCACCGCCGTGCCGGAGGCGACGTGTCCGGAGTACACGCGGAAGAAGGCCAGCTGGCCGACGAAGGGGTCGGTCATGATCTTGAAGATCAGAGCCGAAAACGGCTCGTCATCCGCAGCGCGCCTCTCGATGAGCGACTCGTCATAGGGGTTGATGCCCTTGACCGGCGGGATGTCTACAGGTGACGGGAGGTAATCCACCACGCCGTCGAGCAGCGGCTGGACACCTTTGTTCTTGAATGCCGATCCACAGAGGACCGGCGTGATCTTCTGGGTGATGGTGGCGTGACGAAGGGCGGCCTTGAGCTCGGCGATCTCGATGGTCTTGCCGGCCATCCACTTCTCGAGGAGCTCGTCGTGCTGCTCGGCGATGGCCTCGACCATCCTCTCGCGGTACTGCTCGGCCTCGGCTCGCAGCTCTTCCGGAATCTCGGCCGTCTCGTACTCCGCGCCGAGGGTCTCATCCTTGAAGATCAGAGCCTTCATCTGCACGAGGTCGATGACGCCCTTGAACTTGTCCTCGGCTCCAATGGGGATCTGCAGAGGAATGGCGTTCTTGCCAAGCTTCTGGCGGATCTGACCGACCACCGTGGCGAAGTTCGCACCGACGCGATCCATCTTGTTGATGAAAGCGATGCGGGGAACCCCGTACTTGTCCGCCTGGCGCCAGACCGTCTCCGACTGCGGCTCGACGCCCCCGACGGCGCAGAAGACGCCAACCGCGCCATCGAGGACGCGGAGCGAGCGTTCCACTTCGACGGTGAAGTCGACGTGGCCGGGGGTATCGATGATGTTGACACGGGTGTCGTTCCACATGGCGGTGGTGGCAGCAGAGGTGATGGTGATGCCGCGCTCCTGCTCCTGGACCATCCAGTCCATGGTCGCAGTGCCGTCATGCACCTCACCGATCTTGTGGGTACGCCCGGTGTAATAGAGGATGCGCTCGGTCGTCGTGGTTTTACCCGCGTCGATGTGAGCCATGATCCCGATGTTTCGCGTTCTTTCCAGAGGTACTTGACGTGCCATGACTTAGCCTTCTTGCACTGACGACAACGCGGCATCGGCAGACGAAAGCTCCGCCGATTAGTGCCGTGCACCCCGTGAAGGGTGCGCAGATTGATCTTCTCGTTATCCCGTTGCTCGGTCCGGAACCGCAGAACAGTGTCTGTGTTATCCGGTCGAGACGGAGCCTCGGGTGGAAAACTGCGAAGAGTCGAGTGTTGAATGCTCAGCGCTGGATGAACGTGCCCCTCATCCAACCCTCAACATTCAACACCCAACACACCGACTACCTGGTTACTTCCAAGACCGCACGCCAGCCCCAACTACCAGCGGTAATGAGCGAAAGCCTTGTTGGCTTCAGCCATTTTGTGCGTGTCTTCTTTCTTCTTGATGGCATTCCCACGATTGTTCGCCGCGTCCATGATCTCGCCGGCGAGCTTGTCCTGCATGGTCTTCTCGCCGCGCGAGTTGGCGTAGCTGATCAACCAACGGATCGCCAGCGCCGTCCGGCGGGAAGGCCGAACCTCGATGGGAACCTGATAGTTCGAACCACCCACGCGCCGGCTCTTGACCTCGAGCGCAGGCTTGATGTTGTCCACGGCCTTCTTGAACAGCTTGATCGGATCGTCTTTGGCCCGGTCTTCCACCTTGCGCAGCGCACCGTAAAACACGCGCTCGGCGACCGCTTTGCGGCCCTGCAGCATGAGCGAGTTGATGAACTTCGTCACCAGCTGGCTGTTGTAGACAGGATCCGGCAGGATCTCGCGTTTGGGAACTTCACGTCTTCTCGGCATAGTGATGAAAACCCTTTGATCCAGGCGCGCCGGAGCGCACCCAACCGTTTATCCCTTCTTCGGACGCTTCGCGCCGTACTTGCTGCGACCCTGCATCCGCTTCGCCACGCCGACCGTATCCAGCGTGCCACGGATGATGTGATAGCGAACACCCGGCAGATCCTTCACACGACCGCCTCGGATCAGCACGATGGAGTGCTCCTGGAGGTTATGGCCCACACCCGGAATGTAGGTGGTGACTTCCACTCCGTTGGTCAGACGAACGCGCGCAACCTTGCGCAGCGCCGAATTCGGCTTCTTGGGCGTCGAGGTGTAGACACGCGTGCAAACACCACGCTTCTGCGGGCTCGACTGCAGCGCCGGCGACTTGGTCTTGTACTTGACCTTGTTGCGCCCCGCGCTGACGAGTTGACTGATAGTCGGCATTCCTTACCTATCCTCTTTGAAGACACCTACAGCGAAAATGAACTCCCGGGAGGGGAAAACCCGCGCACTCTACGCGCGCGATCCAGGCTTGTCAAGGCCCGGAATGAGCCAAACCCCATGACCCTAAAGCCTATTCCGCAGCAGGATCCATCAGGCCTTTCGGCTCCTGATTCGCTCCCCATTCGCTCGACGATCAGCCTCGCTTCTTCCGGCCCCCGACGTACACTCCGTCGGTGTCTCGCTCTTGGAAGGCGTTCGTTGCCGGACTGGTCTTTTTCGCCTCGCTGGCGACCACGATTGGCTCAGGGCGCCTCGAGGGCGACTTCCGCATCGACGAGGTGCACAAGATCAGCGAGGCATTCTTCCTTCGACTGGTCGAGCAGGGCGACTGGCGGAGTCGTGCCTGGCTCGACTCGCCCGTCGAGCGCACCAACCCTCCTGTCGGGAAACTGTTGTTTGGACTGGCCATCCAGGCCGCCGGTCAGCCCCTTCCGACCGACCTCCGGGTGGCTACCCTCACGCAAAACGGCCGTCGGTTACCGCCCCCCGAATGGCAGGCGCAATATCAGAGGTGGCTGTTCCCGTCCAGAATGGTGTCCGCTCTAGCCACGGCCGCCACTGCCAGTCTCATTCTCCTCCTCGGCTGGTTCGCCACGGACGTCTCGGGCGGCCTCATCTGTGTACTGTTCTATTCGTTGAACTTTCTCGTCGCCGCCTTCTCGGCCACCGCGGTGTTCGATCCGCTCCTCAGCTTCTTCATCCTTCTGGCCGGCGCGTTGAGTCTGCTGGTCGAGAATCAGACCAGCGCAGCGATCTCTGCTTCCCTGGCGGCCGCGCTCGCCTTCAACGTGAGGGTGACTGGGCTCCTCGCCGTCGCCGCCTGTGTCGTACTCTTCCTGATCACGCGACGCCTTCGTGCCGCAGCCCTCTCAGCAATGATTTTCCCGATCGCAGCAATCGCCCTCAATCCTTATTACTGGGTCCCGGGACCGACTTCCGACAGCCTGCCGCAGCGGATCGTCTCCCGGATGCTGCTCCAGCAGAACGATCTGAGGACTCTCCTCCAGCGCGAGATCGCGGCTCAGGGTTCGCTCGACACCATCGGCGGGAAGATGACCTTCCTCTTTCAATACGCCCTCGGCGACTGGACCGGCATCCTTCTAATGATCGGGATCCTCTGCCTCATCGCGGCCGCGATGCTGGCGCGGCAACGGTCGCCTCAGGCCATCGCCGTCGCGGTCTGGAGCGCCGCCATCGCCATCGTGATCACGCTTTGGATCCCCATCGCCTTTCCGCGCTACCTCCTGGTGGCGGTCCCGCCGATCGCACTGCTCGGAGGAATCGGCTGGCGCTTCGCGGCCATGGGGATCGCCGAGGTCGTCCGGAACTCATCCCCCTCGACGCGGGCGAGCCGCTGAGGGCCTGCGCTACCGCCAGTTGCTCGTCGATGGCGGCGACTTCGTCTCAGTGCACCGGCGGCGTTTCCATCTTCCAGATCGCCTGCTACAACGACGACGTTCGGGAGTCGCGTGCCGATGCGACGTCATCTCTCTGCTTTCAGGCCCGCAACGACTGTCTCCAGCCGTTCCAGGCGCGTTCGCAGCGCGGCGTTCTCCTTCCGCTCGTCATCCAGCCGGGCCTGCTGTTCGCCAATCGTCCGCTGCTGCTTCTGCAGTTCGTTGACCAGTAGCGGGGCCAGGAAGTGATAGCGAACCGTCTCCGGTTCGCCGGCGGGGGAGAACTGCACCAGCTCCGGCATCACCTCGGCCACCTCCTCGGCGATCAAGCCGTACTGGCGGATCCCCACCGCATCGTTCTTGTAGAAAAAGGAGACCGGACGAAGCTTCAGAAGCGCCGAGCTGGCCTGGTCCAGGCCGGTGATCTCCCTCTTGACGTTCGCGGAGGAGGAAATCGTTCCGAGCTGTCCGGCGGAATCGATCAGCACCGCTAGTCCGTCGGCCATGCCGGTCGTCACGCCTCGCACGCCCGCCAGAAACGTCCGCGTCTGCGCCTGCGCGGTGCCGATGCGGATCGTGGTGGTCTCCGCCGCAAACCCCTCGTGGCCGATGTGGATATTGTTGGAGCCGGTGGTGAGATTGTAGCCAGCACGAGCCCCCAACGCGGTGTTGAAACTGCCGGTCGTGTAAAAGAGCGCGCCTTCGCCGATGCCGGTGTTTCGAGTGCCGATGAAGTTCGCGTACAGCGCGCCCTCGCCGAGGCCCGTGTTGAAAGCGCCTTCGCTGTCGTTGACGAGCACGGAGAAGCCGACGGCCGTGTTGCCGTTACCGAACGTCAGGCTTTGGAGCGTGTTTTCGCCGAAGGCCGCGTTTTGAGCGGCAGTGTCGGGGATCAATGTGAAGTTGCCGGAGCTGGAGCCAACGAACGTATTACGAGTGCCGAAGCGATGAGCGAAGCGGGCGCCGCCGAGGTTCATGACGCCCGCGGTTCCTCCTGCGACTGTCGCCGGAAGCGCCAGATTGCTGGACAGTGTGACATTGCCGGCCACGTCGAGGCCGTACGCATTCGCATTGCCGATATGAACGCCCGCGCCATCGACTCTGAACTGATAACCTGCTGCAAGAGGTCGAGGGGTCAGCCGGCTGGAAGTCGCACTCGGCGTCTGGCTTAGGCTTGGCGCAACGCTCCACCCGCTCGAGCGTTGCCGGACCACTCCGCCGATCTCCTGCACGCCCGGCAAACCGGCTGCGGTCGTCAGGATCGTTCCATCCGCGAACATGATCCCTTTGCTCGATCGAATCAGTCCGTTGACATCGAGCAGCGCCCGCGGCTTGTCGGTGCCGATGCCCACATTTCCCTCGGCGGTCAATCGCATGCGCTCGATGTCTTGTGCCGCGAGAAAGTTCCCGAAGCGGAAGATCAGGTCGCCGCCCGTGCTGACGACGGATCCGTTCGCTCCATCGTGGACGAGGAGTGCGATCTTCAAGCTGGCGTCGTCGCTCAGGTCACTGGAGAACTCACCGCCTTGCGCGGTGATTGTGGCCTCCTTCTGCGTGACATGCCCCTCCATGTCTTTGACGATGACGAGGCAGCGATACGAGCCGCTCAGGGACGCCCTGTCGGCCGGCCAATCGAGGACATTCCCATCCCTCCAGTCCGAATCGAACAGCGAGCCGCCGTCCGGCGAGAAAATCTGCACGCGGATCTGACGGACAGGACCAGGCGCAAGGAAGCGCACCTTCACACCGGCAGCCGCCGCGATCACCAGGGGTTTCGGATCGGCGGTGGCCGATTGCTGTTCAGCGAAGAGAGGCGTTGAAAAACAGGCCAGTAGAAGAAAACATGCTGCAACGCGCCAGGTGATGTGCATCGTATCTCCCTTGTCTTGGCGGCGTTCCCCACCGACACGCTCAGCCGTTGAGGGATCGGCGTGGGTGCGCTTGTCAGAGGAATCAGTCTAGTTTTCACGCCATCGCTCGTCAATTCGGTTGCTCACCAGAATCTGTGGATTTTGTCTGGCAGAGGTAGATCGCCAAGTGTGTAATACAGCGCAACTTCGACCGCACGATCGGTGCGAAACCCATAGGCCTTTTCATAGTCAGTGTCGCCTTGCGGTTGAAACCCTCCACGATCCCCGACGAGGGAGCCTTGTAACTTCTTGAGAGGCTCGAACGGGAGCGCGTCACCGTCTGGCACCAGCTGTCTCAGCGGCCGAGAACAACATCAATGCCGGTAAGGAGAAGCTCAGTCTTTGCCCGAGAGAGCTTCCCGGCTCTTTCTGAGAGCAGAGCCTTATCGATCGTGACGACTTGCGAAACGTTCGCTACAGAATCTCTCGGTAGTCCCGTGATTCCGGCAGTGAGCATCACGTTACCAGGAGCATCGGCCCAGGCGAGATTGCTGGTAAGCGGAACGCAAACGACCGTGGCAATTCTGCTTCGATTGAGCGCATCGCCCTGAACGACCACCACGGGTCGACGGAAACCGGGTTCGGATCCTCTGGGCGAATCAAGTTCCGCCCACCACACCTCTCCCTGCGAAATCACCACTCCGCTTTCTCCAGAATCCGCCGTCCCGCGGTTCGGACGAATGGGTCATCTTGTTCGCCGATGCGATCACAGACCTGATTGATTGAGTCTGTCACCTCGTCCGGCGCGTGCCGTGCGACGTACTCCCGCAACGCCGCGCTGAACACCTCACTTCGAGACTTCCTGGCGCGACGAGCGAGCCTTTCCACTTTCTCAAACACTTCGTCGGGGATGGAGACTGCGGTCTTCATACCCGGAGTATAACCAGAACCGTAGTCGAGAATGCCCTCGCCGCTCCTTCGCCGGAAGCTCTCCCGCAGCGCGCCCGGGGACTTGCCCAACGAGGGGGTCAGATTTTCATGCAGGGGTCGATCTCGGGGGTCGATCTCGGGGGTCAGACGTCCAGCCTGCTGTTTCATCCCGACGAAGAACCTACCTACAATCATGAGTTGCGCCGCGTTCAGTCGCCGGAGCGTACTGCCAGCTGGAGATCTGACCCTCCTCCACCGGCCCTCCTCCACCGGCCCGTTTTTCGTCTTTTGGTCGCTCACAATAACTCGCCGTTCCGCGACGTCCC
>JBKJQB010000123.1:0-2903 GCA_046594105.1 Thermoanaerobaculia bacterium | reverse complement strand
AACGCCTTCATCGCCATGCGCGACATGTATACCGGCATCTTCTACGTGAATGCGCCGACCATCGGCGCGGAGACGCACCTGCCCTTCGGCGGAACCAAGCAGACCGGCAACGGTCATCGCGAAGCGGGAGTGGCCGGCATCGACGTGTTCAGCGAATGGAAGTCGATCTACGTCGACTACTCGGGAGCGTTGCAGCGGGCCCAGATCGATACGGAATAGGGGCGCAGCGCGGTGCGCAGGCCCCGCCCCATCGAGAGTCCGCGAAGCGGGGGTGAGGGCCTGGCCTTTGCGTCACTGAGGACCCCTCATCCGCCTTCGGCACCTTCTCCCCGCTGCGGCGGGGAGAAGGAACTCGATCATAAAGGGCCGCGTCGAATCGCTCAAAAGAAAACGCCCCGGCCGGAGCCGGGGCGTTTCTGTTTGAGGCGTACTGGTTTGAATTAGAAGCGAACACCCGCCGAGATCAGGTAGGTGCGCGGCAGCTGGAAGTTGCCAGTCTGTGCGAATGTGGTGTTGGTGGTCGGTTTGCCGAAGAGAGGATCGAGCTGATAGTTCGCGCCCATCGCCGTGCACTGCGCTGGCGTGTTGCCCTGCGGGCATTCCTTCGGGGTATCGGTGAAAGGATTGAACGACACCAGGCCCTTGCCCGCGTTGGCGCTCGTATTCACGTTGGTGTTTCCACCGATCACCGCGCGGCGGTTGAAGACGTTGCGGACCTCGCCCTTCGCGAAGATTGCCGCGTAGCGTACCGGCAGCTCGTAATTGAGCGCCAGGTCGGTGGCCACAATATTGGCCCAGCGGCGTGAACCGCGATTCTCGAAGAAGTAGGTGACGGTGGTGGGGGGAGCGGCATATCCCGGATTGACCACTCCGCCTGAGCAGCTACCGTTCGGGCAGGTGGCGGCGTTCGTCCCGTAGAAGCTTGTCGAAAACCGGATGGGGATGCTTCCGACGACCGAGTAGGGCTGACCGGAGTCGTAGCGCTCGATGGCTCCGAGGTTGAAGTGTCCGATCCGAGTGCCGAAGTCGAAAGCTCCCCACAGACGCGCCTTGTGGCGCTCGTCCGCCTGGAGAAATCCAACCGGTGCGTTCTGCGTGAAGTTCTGGTACTCAGAGTACTGGAAAGCCTGTGAACCGAAGGTTCCCGGCCCACCGCCGCTGGACTCACCTTCGAGGTTTCCGCGCAAGCGGGAGTTGGTGTAGTTGCCACCCACTCCGAATCCGGTAAAGAGCTGGTACTGACCCTGAAACTCAAACGCGCGATACTTGCGCTGCGGTCCATCGCTCGAATTGCTGACCAGAATGAGGTCGCTCTTGAGCGCCGAGTTGGCAGGGTTGGTCACGGTTCCGATGCCCAGCGAGGTGCGCTGAACGTAGAAGTCCGACCACTTGCGATCGACGACATCGGCGCGGATATAACCCTTGCCGATCTGAGTGGCGACGCCGACCGTGACTTCTCTCTGATAGGGAGAGCTGAGTTCACCCGCCAGACGGCGGTTGAAGCCGGGGATACTGGGGTTGCCTGTAGGGGCGCGATTAATACCCCCGTTATCGAGGAGCCATTGGAACGCCTGCGTCAAGGCAGCACGCGAATCCTGCAGCGGGATGTCCGGACCTGAGTAGCGGAAGACGATGCTGGCCGGAGCGCCCGCCGCGGAGCCGAGGCCGGCAACCGTCTCGGCGAGACGGCCAACGTAGTGACCGTAGCTGGCGTCAAAGCGGAGACGTCCATTGCCCATCAGGTCATAGATCGCGCCGAGGCGAGGGCTGAAAGACTTGTCATTGGAGACCGCGTTTCCGCTGCTGTCCTGGGCGTCGTTCTTGTCGTAGCGAGTGCCCAGGTTGAAAGAGAAGTGCTGATTGAGCTCCCACCTGTCATTGACGAACAGGGAGGTCGTTTTGAGGTTGGAGCCGAGGGAGGCAAAGGCGATCGGGAAGTAGACGAAGCGGTCGCCGGTAGTCGGGCTGCCCTTGATGGCGATGGAGACCGTACCATCCGTGTTCTGGACCGGCTGAATGTTCAGGATGTCGAAACGGAAGTCGGTGGGGGACTGATAGTTGTTGGACTTCCGCTGTTCGGCCCAGTTGTCATAGCCGAGCGAGACATTGTGAGTACCGAGCGACTTCGTGCCGAGGAAGTACCGGCCTTTGATGTCGTACTCCTTGTTGTTGCGAGTCTCGGCGCCGCAGCTTGCGCAGAAGTAAGGCGCGTTGAAGACGCCTCCTGTGGCGACTTGATCCAGGATCGGCGAGCCTGACGCCAGATCTGCGGCCGACGTCGCCCCTCGTGGCTGCGGGCCACCGGAGTTTACGAATGCGAAGAACTTCTTGGCGTAGTTCCCCTCGAGGAGGAAGTTGTTGGTGATGACGCCGTTGTAGTGAGCTGTCTTGAAATTGTTCGGGAGCTGGCGCGGCGGGGCGAGCGTGCGCGTGTCGAGGCAGCCGAACTGGCAGTCGTTGGTTCCCGTGAAGTTGTTGTTCAGATAGGAGGCCACCACGCTGTGCTTGTTGGTGATGTTGCCTGTGAGCTTGCCTTCGAAACGACTGCGCTTCTGGACCTGAACGAACCCACCCGCATTGCCGCCGGGAAGGACCGAGAGGAAGGACCGCTGCGCGGAGGTATCTGCTTTGCGCCCTGCGGTGAAAAACCACAGGCGGTCGCGGATGATGCGGCCGCCGAGGGTGCCTTCGTACGTGTTGTTCCTGTGGTTGATCGGAGTGGGCTGGCTGTCCTGCGACTTCGACGTCCACTTCGGATTGTCTACGGCGTCGCGAAGGGAACCGCTGAAGTCGTTGCCGCCCGACTTGGTGATCGAGGAGACCACCCCGCCCGTGAAGCGGCCATACTCGGCGGAGACGCCTGCCGTGAGAACCGTGGTTTCTTGAAGCGCGTCCTCGATGAA
>JBKJQB010000319.1:0-3803 GCA_046594105.1 Thermoanaerobaculia bacterium | reverse complement strand
TGCCGTCCTGAGGAAAGCCGCGATGAGTCCGCGCCTTCCCCCAGGACTTGGAAAACGTCGGCCAACAACCGCCGCCGTTTCCCACAGCTCCCACAGCGCCGCTACCGGCATAATGCCAGTTTTTTGGGGCAGACCATCCAGCCGGCGCTACTTGGCGAGCTCCCGCGGGCAGGATGCCCGCGCCACGGCCGGCAGGATGCCGGCGCTACGAAAGGCCGGCCTCAGATGTTTTCGACGATGGTGCGGCCGAACTCGCTGGTGGAGACCTTCGTCGCTCCGGCCATCTGGCGCTCGAGGTCGTACGTGACCTTCTTCTGCTGAATGGTCTTTGCGATGGCGCGCTCGATGGCGTCGGCGGCTTCATCCCACTTCATGTGTCGCAGCATCATGACGCCCGAGAGAATCAGCGAACCGGGATTGATCATGTCTTTGCCGGCGTACTTGGGCGCGGTGCCGTGGGTGGCCTCGAAGATCGCTACTTCGTCGGATTCATTCGACCCGGGAGCCATTCCCAGTCCTCCCACCTGCGCGGCCAGCGCGTCGGAAAGGTAGTCGCCGTTCAGGTTCGTGGTGGCGATGACCGAGTACTCCGACGGGCGCAGGAGCACCTGCTGGAACATGGAGTCGGCGATGCGGTCCTTGATGATGATCTTGCCGCCGGCCCCCGAAGGCCCCACTTCCGACTCGGGGATGGTGGCGCCGCCAAATTCCTCGGCCGCCAGTTTGTATCCCCAGTCTTTGAAGGCGCCCTCGGTGAACTTCATGATGTTGCCTTTGTGCACCAGGGTCACCGAGTCGCGCTTCGCGGCGATGGCGTATTCGATCGCTTTGCGGATCAGGCGCTTGGATCCGAACTCGGAGACCGGCTTGATTCCGATCGCTGAGCCTTCCCGGATTTTGATCTTGCCCTTGGACATGGCGTTGATGAAGCCGACGACGTTGTTTGCCCCCTCCGAGTTCGCTTCCCACTCGATGCCCGCATAGACGTCCTCGGTGTTCTCGCGGAAGATCACCATGTCGACGTTCGCCGGCTCGCGAACCGGTGAGGGGACGCCGTCGAAGTAGCGGACCGGCCGCACGCAGGCGTAGAGATCGAGAACCTGGCGAAGCGTCACGTTGAGCGAACGGATCCCGCCACCGACCGGCGTGGCCAGCGGTCCCTTGATGGAGACGCGGTAGAAGGCCAGTGCGTCGAGTGTTTCCTGCGGAAGGTACTCGCCGAATTTCTCCTGCGCTTTGTCTCCAGCGAAGACTTCATGCCAGTGAAACTTCCGCTTGCCGCCGTAGACCTTCTCGACGACCCCGTCGAGAACGTACCGGGTAGCGCGCCAGATGTCGGGACCGACGCCATCGCCCTCGATGAAGGGGCAGATCGGGTCGTCCGGCACGACGATATGGTTGTTCTGAAAGTCGATGCGCGTGCCGGAAGCCGGCTTGGGAAAACGGTCAGTCATTGAGCGCGAAATGTAGACGATGGCGTCAGAAAAAGCGACCTAGGCCGGCACGGCCGGCGGCGCTGGTTGCCCAAAGGCTCCGCCAAGATCACGCTCCAGGACGTTCTGCCGCGCAGGCACCTTGCAGACCTCAATCCACCAGAAGCGATCTCAGCGTGGCGAGGTTCCTGCGGTCCGACTCGCCAGCATCCCCGAGATGACCCGAGGAACCTACTGCAGCCGGAAGTTGACGGTCACGGTGTAGTAGACGTCGATGGGATCGCCATGAAACGTTGCCGGTCGGAAACGCCACTGGCTGACCGCTTCCCGTGCCGCTTCGCCGAGGCCGTAGGGAAGATTCTTGATGACCTCGACGTCGTCGATCGTGCCGTCGCGGCGGACGATGCCTCGGATCACCACAGCCCCTTCCACACCGGCGCGACGGGCGATGGGCGGGTAGCGAGGGACCACCCGGTCCACTTCATCAGGCTGCGTGCCGCCGGGTGGAACGGCCGCGTAGACGCCGCCCGGATTGGTACGGACGGTTGGTTCGATCGGGGGAGCCGGACGAGGCTCTTCAGGAACCGGCGCAGGCACGGGCAGGGGTTCGGGCGCCGGATTGCTGGAGGGCGCATTGGAAGCCATCGCGTCGCTGCTGAGCGGCGCTTCTGTATGGACCTCGAGCTGTCGGGTTCCCGCGGAGCTCACGTCGATCGCATCGACGTCGGCGTAGGCGATGCCGTCTGCGTTCTCGATCGCGTAGAAATCGTGATCGCGGGTGTAGACCCTGACCTTGGCGCCGCTGGCAAGCTCGCCGATCACCGGATAGAAAATCCCCGGGCCGGCGTAGAGGGGGGCGCGAGCACTGGCGACCGCAGCGAGGATCGGCAGTTTGCGAATGGCCTGGGAGCGGGTCAGGCGGCGTTCTCGCTCGGACGCCCGCTCCAGGGCGTTGCGCTCTGCCCACCCTGCCAGACCATCCTCATTCTGAACGCGAACCCACGCGCCTCGATCGTCGAGTACCGTCAATTTCTCGCCGGTGGTTGCAGTGGCGACCACCGGTGCATCGGCCGAGGGCTTGGTGCGCAGACGGAGCCGGAGAGGCATGACCGCCAGTGGTTCCGATTGAGCGGGCGGGGCCGCCGGCCGTTTGCCGGTGTGCAGGATCAGCAGCGCCAGAAGGGCAAAGAAGATGATCCCCAGAATGACGACGACCGCCAATCCCCGCCCATGACGCGTTTTCGCATCAGCCGTCATTGCGTCGCCTCAGCGCATGTTCTCAATCAGCGGCGCCGATCCTTCATCAGCGAATGCAGGATGGCCTTCTGCACGTGCAATCGGTTCTCTGCCTGGTCGTAGATGACCGAGCGGTCAGAGTCGATCACTTCGGAGGCCACTTCTTCGCCACGATGGGCGGGCAGGCAGTGCATGAAGATGGCCTCTTTCTTCGCGAAGCCCATCACCCGGTTGTCGACCTGCCAGCCCTCGAAGTCCTTCGCCCGCTTCGCCGACTCCTCTTCCTGACCCATGGAGGCCCAGACGTCCGTGGTCACGATGTCGGCATCGCGGACCGCTTCCTCGATCGAGGTGGTGACCACGACGCGGGTGCCCGCCTGATCGCCATCAGCCTTCGCTTTAGCAACTACCGTATCGTCGGGCGCGTACGACGACGGCGTGGCCACCGACACGTGCATCCCCAGCTTGGGAGCGCCGAACATCAGCGAGTGCGCCATGTTGTTTCCGTCGCCGATGTAGGCGAGCTTGCGTCCCTTCAGGTCGCCGAGTTTTTCCCACGCGGTGAAGTAGTCGGTCATCGCCTGGCAGGGGTGGGAGAGGTCGGTGAGCCCGTTGATCACGGGAACACTGGCGTACTCCGCGAGGTCCGTCGCGGTCCGATGGGCGAAGGTTCTGGCCATGATGGCATCCACGTATCGAGAGAGCACTTTCGCCGTGTCGTAGATCGGCTCCCCACGACCGAGCTGGATGTCGCGTGAGGAAAGGAACAGGGCGTGTCCCCCCATCTGGAACATCCCCACTTCGAACGAGACGCGGGTCCGTGTGGAGGATTTCTCGAAGATCATGGCCAGGGTCTGGCCCTGAAGCGCGCCGTGAAATTTGGAAGGATTCGCCTTCATGTCCCTGGCCAGCTCGAAGATGGCCATCACTTCCGCCGCGCTGTAATCGTGAATCTCGATGAAGTCTTTATGATTCAAGGAACACCTCTGGGATCGGTCTGATCGGCGCATTCTAATCGGCGCCGGGGAGACACCATACACGGCCGGCACGGATGCCGGCGCTACGGAAGGCTGCCGGCGACAGTTTCGTCGCTGCAGACCTTCGCCGTCTGCGCGGCGGATGGCGCGCTGTGCA
>JBKJQB010000088.1:0-14141 GCA_046594105.1 Thermoanaerobaculia bacterium | reverse complement strand
CCTCACGGATCGTGCTATCGTCAAATCGAGTCTCAACCGGAGTCCATTTGATTATTGATTGCACGAACTGTCACGCGCGTTATCAGTACGACGCGGACCGTTTCGAGAGAAAGCCGTCGAAGAAGATCAAGTGCGCGAAGTGCGGGAACGTCTTCGAGATTCAGAACCCAGCATACGC
This sequence comes from Thermoanaerobaculia bacterium, assembly GCA_046594105.1. GTDB lineage: Bacteria > Acidobacteriota > Thermoanaerobaculia > Gp7-AA8 > Gp7-AA8 > JBDSGC01. Next base: position 13,963 of record JBKJQB010000088.1, on the reverse strand, counting down.
ACCCAAAGCGGTGATGGAAGGCTTCGGTGACCAGACTTACACCCGACGGGAGGAGCCGCCCCCGCCCGCGGCAACACCAGTGGTTGAAACCACCGAGGAGTCGCCTCTGCCCGCCGCCAGCGATCCCCGCTCTTCGACCGGGAAGATGGCGCCTCCTCCGCAAGTCCCTCAAATGCCGCAGGGGAAACGCCTCTCGCTCGCCGTGATCAACGGCCCCGACGCCGGAACCGTCTTCCGAATCGAGAAGACCCGCGTCACCATCGGCCGGGCCCAGGCAGACATCCCCCTGTCCGACACCGAAGCGTCGCGCCAGCACGCGGCGATCGAGATCCGCGACACGCTGTACTACCTCGAGGACCTGAAGTCGACCAATGGGACGCTCGTCGATGACGCGAAGATCCTCGAGCCGGTGGAACTGACCAACCATTCCGAGTTTCAGATCGGCTCGACGACGATCATGCTGATCGTCACGGACGACGCCTGATCCAGTGAGGCTGCGCCTCCAACCGACGAAGATGGCCGCTTCCGGAAAGTTTGTTTTCCCCAGACCTCTCCCCGATCTTCCCCATGAATGAGCTTCGCATGCTGTTCCGCTACCGCCAGCTCATTGCGGCGCTGACCGCCCGCGATCTCAAGGCTCGCTACCGCGGCTCGATGCTCGGGTTCTTCTGGTCGCTGGCCAATCCGCTGCTCCTGCTGGCCGTGTACACCATGGTGTTCACGGTCCTTTTTCCGGCGAGCTCGGTCAAACCGTATCCACTCTTTCTCTTCGCCGGCATCCTGCCCTGGACCTTCTTCTCGGCTGCCGTGCTGGAGTCGACCACCTCCATCAGCGCGAACGCCGGCTTGATCAAGAAAGTGATGTTCCCCGCGGAGGCCCTGCCGCTGGTGGTGGTCCTTTCGCACCTGGTGCATTTCGCTCTGGCCATTCCGGTGCTGCTGGTGGCCACCCTGGTTTTCGCGTGGCATGGCGACATTGCGCTGCACTCCACCATTCTGGTCGTCCCCCTGCTGATGCTGGTGCAGACGCTCTTCGTCGCCGGCGTGTCCATGATGGTCTCGTCCGCCTCCGTACTCTTCCGCGATCTCCGCGACATCATCACCAATCTGATGCAGCTCGGATTCTTCCTGACGCCGATCCTCTATCTGATCGACCGGGTCGAATCGCGGCCGTTGCGAGCGTTGCTCCGGCTCAATCCCATGACGCCGTTCGTCGTCTCCTATCAGGACGTTCTGTTTTTTGGTCATCTGCCCGGCCTTGCCGACATCGTCCTGATGCTGGCCTATGCAGGGGCCTCGCTGGCTCTGGGTGTGGGCGTATTCGAGCGGCTGCGGGACACGCTGGCTGAGGCGATCTGAGGATGATGCTGCCGTGACCGACTTCTCCATCGCCCTCGAACAGGTCAGCAAGTCCTATCGGCTGTGGGGACGGCGCTCGCAATTTGCCACGCTCAAGAGCGCCCTGCTCAAACGGGACGTGAAGATGAGTCCGGAGAGCAGCGTGGAGGCGCTACGCAACGTCTCCTTCGTCATCGATCGCGGCGAGGCCTTCGGAATCATCGGCCGCAACGGCTCCGGCAAATCGACGCTGCTCAAAATCATCTCCGGGATTCTCAAACCGACCACAGGCAGCGTGAAGGTTCAGGGTCGGGTCGCCGCGCTCATCGAGCTCGGCGCCGGCTTCCATCCGGAGATCACAGGCCGCGAGAACATCTTCATCAACGGCATCATGCTCGGCCTGTCACGCAAAGAGATCGAGGAGCGCTTCGACTCCATCGTGGCTTTCTCCGGGATCGGCGATTTCATCGATCAGCCAGTCAAGACCTACTCCTCCGGCATGTACGTTCGCCTCGGCTTCGCGGTGGCCGTTCACGTCGATCCCGACATCCTGCTCATCGACGAAGTGCTTTCCGTTGGTGACGAAGAATTCTCGGCGAAGTGCATCGCCAAGATTCAGGAGATGAAGTATCGCGGCGTCACGCTGGTCTTCGTGACCCACCAGCTGGCGCAGGTGCGCAACCTCTGCGACCGCGCGCTGTGGCTCGACCATGGCGAAGTGCAGGCGGTCGGCGATCCGGTGCGCGTCGTCGATCATTACCTGCAGGAAGTGTCCGCTCCGGCGATCGCCGGAGCTCCGATCGTGACTACAGGAGCCGCCCTCCCTTCCTCACCGGATGATGCGGTCGAGGGACCGGCTGCCTCTCGCGGCGAAGTGACCGAGGAAGAGCGGTGGGGTTCGGGCGAGGTCGTCCTGTCAAAAGTGACCCTCGTCGATGATCGCTCGCGCGAGCTGGTGGCCCTCGGACCGGGCACGCCGGTGTCCATCGACATCGACGTCCAGGTACGCGTTCCCCAGGATGACTTCGTCTTCGGCATCGGCATCTACCACGCCGACGGGACCTGCGTGTACGGAACGAACACCGATCTGGAAGGCCTGCTGGCCGACCGGCTGGAAATCGATGGCACCGTGCGTTTCGTGATGCCTTCGCTGGACCTCGTGGCGGGTTCCTATCGCCTGGACGCTGCCGTACACACGCGCAACGGCCGCGCTTTCGACTATCGCCGCGGGGTGCTGAGGTTCGTGGTGGGGTCGCGCATCCACGACATCGGCATCTACCGCCCGCAACACGTCTGGAAGTTCAGCGGCGGCGTCTCGTTTCGAGTGGTCGACAACCTTCAGCGCGACGTGCCGGCCCCGATCGCCGAGTACCTCCGGCAGAACGAAAAGCCGCCCGCGGGGAAGAAGAGAAAGTAGCGCGGCCGGCACGGCCGGCGGCGTTGGTTCGCAAAGCGTCCGCCACGATTTCCGCATCAGTCGCGCTCACTCGGCCGCCTTTGATCGCAGATGACACGAGCTGGCCGCCTTTCGTAGCGCCGGCACGGCCCGCAGGGATGACCTCCCCCATCGAGTGTCCTTCTCCCCGCGCACGGGGAGAAGGTGCCGAAGGCGGATGAGGGGTCGCTCACGAGTGCAGGAGAGACCCCTCACCCCCGCTTCGCGGACCCTCTCCCCGCTGCGGCGGGGAGAGGGAACTCACGTGAGGATGTGTCATCGAGATCTCAACAGCGCTGCATCGCGCTGTTCCCCAGCTCAGGATGACGGGATTGTTCATTCCGCCATCACTTGGTGCATCGCGCATTTCACCAGCCCGGGATGATGAAGGAACGCGGGATCGCCGCCCCCCCCGCGATACCGGTACCTACGCCTTCTTTCTCACCCAGGGCAGCTCCCACCGCCCTTCCTCTTCGTCCAGTTTCGGCAGTGGGACTGCCTTGCCCAGTCGTTTGAGCTGGTTGAGCTCCCAGAGCTTGGCGTACTTCCAGAACGTGTAATAGACGTGCATGCCGACGGAGATCAGGCCACGTGAGCCGTCGAGGAATCCGAGATTGAACAGGTAGTCGCGCACGAACTTGCCGATAGGGTGGCCAAGGATTCCGAGCAGTCCGGTGGAGCGTCCGTCGATGAACATCTGGGCGGCGCCCCAGTTCGCGTAGCGCGTCATCTTCCCGATCATGTGATCGAAGGTGCGGATGTAGTAGTGATCCATGCGCTGCTCCAGGCGGCCGGTCTCGCCGTCGACAAGCAGATCGGCGTGAACGCGTTTGTTGGGATAGCGCGCGTGCAGCCGGTGAAACAGTCTGGTGACGCGATCGCGCTGCAGCCCGCTGTAGCGCACCGGCCGACCCATCATGAAGTTCAATCTGCCCACCGAGTAGGCCCACAACGGAAGAGGGCCGTCGAGTGTGCGCAGGAGCTCGTCGCGGAGCTTCGGGGTCACGCGCTCGTCGGAGTCGATGTAGAAAATCCAGTCGTGCGCAGCGCGATCGATGGCGTAGTTCTTCTGCGATGCGGCGCCGAGGTATTCGCGCTGCTCCAGTCGCACTCGAGGAAACTTCTGGCAGATCAGCTCGACGGTCCCGTCGGTGGAGAAGGAGTCGATCAGGTAGATCTCGTCCGCCCACTCCACCGACCGGATGCAATCCTCAACGAATTCGAGCTCGTTGAACGTGGTGATGATCGCGGAGACCGGAACGCGCGCCATGACCCGGCAATCTATCCGTTGTGCCCGGCCGGATCAACGCGACCGGATCAACGCGGAAAGGTCCCGGATCGGGGGCTGCCCGAATCCAGTTGCCGAACGGCCCCCTCAGCGATGCAGAGCCCCACGGTCGCCAAACGTTCGGACGCTGCGACTGGTCCTCCGTCGCCTGCGCTACCATCCGCGCCGACATGTTGGGTGCCATCGCCTTTCTATCAAAGTCCTTCGCAGCGTTTCCGGGGCATGCGGCCCGAGCTGCCGATCACTCACTGCTTCCCTTCGCGACACGCGCCGCGAACGGCCTCTTCGCACTTGCGATCCTGAGCCTTCCACTACTCCTGATCGCGCTGCTCGTCGTCATTCCTCGTTCTCATGGTCGAACAGGCAAACGCCTGGCGTTGCTCTTGACGGCCTGGATCACACTCATCGCCGCGGGCGCTCTGATTGCGGCAACGGATCCGAGGAACGAACGCGGCTGGAATCCAGCGCTCTATGGCGCGGTGTTCGCTGCGGCGGCGTTCCCCGCAGCCATTGCCGCCGGCCTGCCTGGCGATGACGAGCGGAGAACCGGAGCCATTCTCTGCGCGGGCATTGCTGCGTTTCCGGTCACGCTCCTGATCGCCGCCGTCGGGCCGATCTTCGTCGAGTGGGGCTTGCGACACGGATGGCCGGTGGGCTGGTAGAGGCGACGCTTCTTACTCTGAGGCGCGAAGACGCCGAGGAAACGGCAATCACGTAGCTGTCGGCGAGGGGCAAATCTTTTGGCGGCTCCGCGGCCTCCAGGAAATCTTGCGGCGCTTCAGTCCCGTAGGGACGATTGAGCGGTAGCCCAGGATGCGAGTTTCGCTGGAGCCGTCACGCCGCTCGCATGGGTAACACGTTGGCGGATGGTGGACTCGGAGCGGGCGAACGTCGCGCCGGCCGCTTGCCGGTTGCGCCTCGAACCCCGGGTGGCGCGGCTCTCCGAGCCTCTTACCCGGGGCTACCGTCTGGCACCCCTCCCGGGGTGCAGTTCGGCGCCTCATTTCACGAGCTCAGGGCGGCGCGGGCCCGGTCGAGCAGGATGTCGGCGATCGCGGGCTGGTGCCCAACGTAGTCGCTCATCGTGATCGTCACTGCGGGATGTTTCTCCGCCGCGCCTGCAAGAATCTCGGGGATGTCCCGGACGAGATGACGACCGCTGTGCAGAAAATAGGGCACGACGACCACCTCCGTCGCGCCCGTCTCTATGCACTCGTCGACCGCCGTGGGGATGTCGGGCGCATTGCAATCGAGATAGCCGATGCACACGAACGTTCCGGGCACGCGATCGCGCACCGCAGCAGCGAGCATCACGATATCGTCGTTCGCTTCCGGCCGCGGACTTCCATGAGCCACCAGGAGCAGGGCCCTCACGTCGTCACCTCGACGTGAACTCTGCAGACCGCGCTTCCGTAGAGTGGGCAGCGCGGATTCTCACGACAGGCCGACCCCGCCTCCACGATTCGCTCACCACTCCATGCGGAGGCAGGGCGGGCGGTAGCGATCGCCCCGATGACCGCGTCCACCATCGCGGAATGAAAGCCGATGACGTCCGCGGTAGTGATCGGGAGCGAAGGCTGTTCTTCCCGCACCCGCGCGATGGCCGCGGGAAGATCGTCGATCACGAACTTTCCGGCGACCAGAAAATAAGGAGTGATGACCACGCTCGTTGCGCCGAGGGAGAGACAGCGTGCCATCGTCGTGCCGAGGTCGGGCGGGAGGTAGTTGAGAAATGCAACCTCCACGATCGGCGCGTCGCCACGCTCGCGCATGAACGCGGCAAGCTCCATCAGATTCCGCTCCGCTCCGCACAGAACGCTGCCATGGCTGAAGAGAACGATGGCCTGCATGCGGTGGATTGTAGGGGAGATATGATCGCGCCACACGGAGGCCACTCATGGCTGATGAACGCGATGATGAGATCCCGGTCGACCAATCCCGACGCTCGTTTCTGATCCAGTCCGCAGTGGCGACCACCTCGATCGTTGTCGGTCCGATGCTCGGCGCGACCCCTGCTGCCGTCGCTGCGCCACCGGCGACGGATGCTTCGCTGCTGCCGGTCACGCTGAAGATCAACGGGACCGACCACAAGCTGCGGCTCGACCCGCGAACCACATTGCTCGATGCGCTGCGCGAGCATCTCGACTTGACCGGAACCAAGAAGGGTTGCGATCAAGGCGCGTGCGGCGCGTGCACCGTTCTGGTCGACGGGCGGCGCATCAACTCCTGTCTCACGCTGGCGGTGATGCAATCGGGTCGTTCCATCACCACCATCGAGGGGCTCTCCAGCGGCGGCCAACTCCATCCGGTGCAGGCTGCCTTCATCCGCCAGGACGGCTTCCAGTGCGGGTACTGCACTCCCGGCCAGATCTGTTCGGCGGTGGCCTGCATCTCCGAAGGCCACACGAAATCCGATGAAGAGATCCGCGAATGGATGAGCGGCAACCTCTGTCGATGCGGCGCTTACACCAACATCGTCGCTGCCGTCCGCGAAGCAGCAGCGAAAGGAGGCACCCGTGCAGCCCTTTGAATACTCCCGAGTCCACGATGAAGCGGCGGCCATCAAAGGTCTGTCCGCGAACAGCCGCGCGAAGGTGATTGCCGGGGGAACCAACCTCCTCGATCTGATGAAGGAGCACGTAGAGACTCCCAGCCGCCTGCTCGACATCAACGACCTGGCCATGACCGCCATCGAACGGACCGGCGACGGTGTGCGCATCGGCGCGCTGGCCCGCATGAGCGATACCGCGGCGCACCGCACGATCAAAGAACAGTTCCCCGCGCTCTCTGAGGCGCTGCTGCTGTCCGCCTCGCCGCAGCTGCGCAACATGGCGTCGATCGGTGGAAATCTCATGCAGAGGACACGCTGCGCCTACTTCCGGGACATCACGCTGGGCGCCTGCAACAAACGCAATCCCGGCAGCGGCTGCTCTGCCATCGCTGGCGAGAACCGCATGCACGCCATCCTCGGCACCTCGCCGGCCTGCATCGCCACGCACCCCTCCGACTTCGCCGTGGCCCTGGCCGCTCTCGATGGAATGGTGCAGGTGCACGGCCCCAAGGGGTCTCGCGACATTCCTGCTGTGGACTTTCATCTGGTTCCCGGTGAGACGCCGCAACGCGAGCATGCGCTCGCACACGACGAGATCATCGTGGCCGTGCGCGTGCCATCGGCTCCCCACGCCCAGCGCTCCTATTACCTGAAGGTGCGCGACCGGGCGTCGTACGAGTTCGCCCTCACCTCGGCTGCGGTCGGGCTGGGGCTCGACGGCTCGACGATCCGCTCCGCACGCGTGGCGCTGGGGGGCGTGGGGACCAAGCCGTGGCGATCGCGCGAAGCGGAAGCGATCCTCACCGGCAAGAGCATTTCCGACGCGCTGTTTCGCGACGCGGCCGAGGCAGCGCTGCAGTCTGCGAAACCGCAGCGACAGAACGGATTTAAGGTGGAACTGGCCAGGCGCACCATCGTCCGCGCCCTGCAGACGGTGGCTGGAGGTGCATCATGAGCGCGAACGTCGGAGCAGGAATCGATCGCGTCGACGGGCGGGCCAAAGTCACCGGCACCGCCCGGTTCGCTGCGGAGAACAACGAGAAGAATCTGGCCTACGCCGTCCTCGTTCCCAGCACGATCGCCAGCGGGACGATCAAGACTCTGGACACGGCCGCGGCTGAGAAAGCGCCCGGCGTGGTGAAAATCATCACGCACCTCAATGCCCCCAGGTTGATCAAGACGGGCACGTTCGCCGCCGGCGGTGCGGCAGGTGAGGATCGACTCCCGCTGGACGGTGCAAAGATTCACTACGCGGGGCAGCACATTGCCATGGTGATCGCCAACAGTTTCGAACAGGCCACCGCAGCGGCGATGTTGGTTCGGGCGACCTACGACGTCGTGACGCCGCGAGCATCGCTCAATGCGCATCGGGCCGATGCCACGCCGAAGGGGATGTTCGGACCGCCGGAGTCGAAACGTGGCGACGCGGACGCCGCGCTGGCGTCGGCCGAAGTCAAGGTTGATGAGGTCTACCGGACTCCGGTCGAGCATCACAACATGCTGGAGCCGCACGCGCTGGTGGCCGTGTGGAATGGCGATCATCTCACCGTGCACGATGCCTCCCAGTACATCTTCGGCGCGCAGAAGGATCTCTCCACCGCGTTCGGGATTCCCATCGAAAACGTGCGAGTGCTCTCGCCGTATGTCGGCGGTGGCTTCGGCTGCAAAGGCACTGTCTGGCCCCATGTCCTGCTCGGAGCGATGGCCGCTCGTGTCCTGAAGCGCCCCGTCAAGCTGGTGCTCACCCGGAAGCAGCTCTTCACGTCGAACGGCCATCGCTCGCAGACCGAACAACGCGTCGCTCTGGGCGCGGGGCGCGATGGGAAGCTGACCTCGATCATCCACGAGTCGCTTTCGCACACCTCAATGTTTGACACGTTCGTGGAGCCGTCGCCTGTGGCCACGCCGATGATGTACGCGTCACCCAACCTGCGAACCATCACCAGGGTCGTCAGCCTGAACCAGCCGCAGCCCACGTTCATGCGCGCACCGGGGGAGACACCAGGGATGTACGCGCTGGAGTCGGCTCTCGACGAGCTATCTTACAAACTGAAGATGGACCCGGTGCAGCTCCGGCTCGTCAATCACGCCGACTCCGATCCGGAAAGCGGAAAGCCGTGGTCGAGCAAGTCGCTCAAAGAGTGCTATCAGCAGGGAGGCGAGCGTTTCGGCTGGGCGAAACGGAACCCGGAGCCACGCTCGATGCAGGACGGACGCATGCTCCTCGGATGGGGCATGGCCAGCGCGACGTACCCGACCTACCAGGGAGCGGCGAGCGCGAAGGTGCGCATCCTCGCGGACGGCAGCGCCGTGGTGCAGAGTGGCGCGCAGGAAATGGGCATGGGCACGGCTACGGTGCAGACCCAGCTCGCAGCGGAGCTCCTGGGGATTCCCATCGAACGTGTCCGCTTCGAACTGGGTGATACCCGCCTGCCGAAAGCGCCTGTGGCCGGCGGCTCCATGCAGACGGCCAGCGTCGGTTCTGCGGTCAAGGGAGCGGTGCAAGCGGCCCTGAAAAAGCTCACCGACTTCGCAGTGGCCGACATCGCATCGCCGCTTCACGGGGCCGCTGCTGCCGACGTCGCGTCCGCCGATGGCCGTCTCTTCCTTCGCAGCAACTCCGCCAACGGGGAGACGTTTGTTTCGATCCTGAACCGCCATTACCTGCCCGCCGTAGAGGCGCAGTTCGATGCCACGCCGGCCAAAAGCGAGTACTCCGCTCACGCCTTCGGCGCGCACTTCATCGAGGTGGCAGTCGATCCCGACCTGGCGCGCGTGCAGGTCCGGCGCGTGGTCAGCGCCTTCGCGGCCGGCCGCATCCTCAACGCCAAGACTGCTCGCAGCCAGTACCTCGGCGGGATCGTGCAGGGCATCGGCATGGCCCTGCTCGAACAGACGCACATCGATGAGAACCTCAGCCGCTTCACCAACGCCAACTTCGCCGAGTACCTCGTGCCAGTCAACGCCGACATCGTCAGCATCGACCCGATCCTGGTGGAAGAGGTGGACGAGCACGCCAATCCGATCGGCGTGAAAGGCATCGGCGAGATCGGGATCGTCGGGGTTGCCGCCGCAGTGGCCAACGCGGTCTATCACGCCACCGGCAAGCGTGTGAGGGATCTGCCGATCACCATAGAGAAGCTGCTGTAAGAGCCACGAAAGCCTTGTGGAAACGACCACGCAGGGCCGATTAGTCGCGTTCTCCGATGGAGAGTGCATCGAGGGTCTGGCTGGAGCCGGCGAAGCCGGCAGAAGACCGTAACCCCCGGCTTCAGCCGGGGGAACGCAGCGACCCGAGTGCAGCGAAGCCCTGGCTGGAGCCCGGCGAAGCCGGCAGAGGACCGTAGCCCCCGGCTTCAGCCGGGGGGACGCAGCGACCCGAGTGCAGCGAAGCCCGCTTCAGCGGGCGACAGAATGGTTCCCCGTCATCTGGCGAAGTCCATCCGCTGCTCTGACGCCCGCTGAAGCGGGCTCGCGAAATGGCGGTTCTCGGTTTCCCCCGGCTGACGCCGGGGGCTACAGTCTGTCGCCGGCTGCGCCGGCTGAAATCTGCTGGAGGGCACCCTTCTCTACCTTTGTTGCGGTGATTGCGAACACTTACGAACAGAGGGAAGGGGGTTCAAAACTAATTTGACAGCTGTGTGGCACCGCCTGTCACAGACCGATTTCGATCTGGAACCCTCGCCCCTAAAGCGTGTAATTCTTTTCAAGCAATACGCGGGCGCGGCGGTCCCGGAGATTCCGGATCTGCGACTCAATGTCGCGCTCGAACGGAATCTTGCGGTGGCTGGCGTAGACAGGGGCGTCCACGGTGATCTTCTTCAACTCTTCGCCGAACGTCTGCGGCGACAGATGCGCTGTGTCGTCGGCGAGCTGCTGCTGATCGTTCGGGAAGGAGGCCTCGGTGACCACGGCGACCACATTCGGGGTCTTGTTGGTCCGCTTCCAGATCTCCGTGGTCGGCCCGGTGTCTCCGGTGAAGGTGATGGCCTGTCCACCCAGTTCCACGATGACGCCGGAAGCGGGAATCTGGTGGTGCACCGGGACTGCGGTCAAGGTCACGTCGCCGAAAACCGTTTTCTTGCCGGCGGCAAGAGACCTGTAGATCACGGCCGGCTTCTTGGTGAGAGGGGAGACCAGCGTGGAGAAATCGGGCCAGACGATGCCATTGAAAACGTGCTGCACGAGCAGGTCCATGACATCTTTGGCCGCGAATAGGGTCACGGGGCCGGCGTTCTGGCTGAAGCGGTTGTGGATGAGGTGGGGCAGGTCGCGGATGTGATCGGCGTGCGAATGGGTGATGAAAACCGCCTGGACGCGGGCCTGCTGCGCGAAGGAGAGCTTCGAGGTGAGAGTGCCGGCGTCGACGGCGAGCCAGTCGTCGATCAGGTAGCCCGTAAGATTGTGTTCCGCATCTGACGCGCCATACGCGCCGAGCACTTTGAGCCGCATTCCCGTCCTTCGCCCTGGTTCTTCTGGGGAGGTCACTATTCTTGCAGCGGAAGGAGTTAATGTCCAGTAAGACCCGAAGAGTTCGCACGTTGAGCATCGATGGCGATGCCGTCGAAAAACCGGCGCCGACCTCCGTTCTGGATCTCTTTCAGCCCGCCGTCCGCGAATGGTTCACGCAGTCGTTTGCCGCTCCCACCCGGGCCCAGGAGATGGGGTGGCCGTCGATCGCACGCGGTGACTCCACTCTGATCTTCGCCCCCACAGGCAGCGGAAAAACCCTCACCGCGTTCCTCTGGTGTCTCAACCGCCTGCTCTTCGATCCCGTCCCGCCGAAAGAGCGGCGCTGTCGCGTGGTCTACATCTCCCCGCTCAAAGCGCTGGCGGTCGACGTCGAGCGGAATCTGCGCGCGCCGCTCACCGGGATTGCGAACCTCGCCCATGAGCGGGGCGTGCCGTTCCACCTGCCCACCATCGGCATCCGCACGGGCGACACTCCGCAATCGGAGCGCGCGCGATTTCTCCGGGAGCCGGCGGACATCCTCATCACCACCCCCGAGTCGATCTATCTGATGCTGACGTCGAACGTTCGGGAGACCCTGCGCAGCGTCGACACCATCATCATCGATGAGGTCCATGCGCTCGTGCCGAACAAGCGCGGCGCACACATGGCCCTCTCGATGGAACGACTGGCGCTTCTCTGCGACCAGCCTCCCCAGCGGATCGGGCTCTCCGCCACACAGAACCCTCTTGAGGAGGTGGCTCGCTTCCTCGGGGGCGCCGAATCCGCCGCCTCCAAACCGGCGAAGGGAAGCAGGAAGAAGAAACCCACGAGGGGGACTGCCGAACTGCCGGACCTCGGTATGAACGACATCGCCTCGACCGCCACACGCTTCCGCCCGGTCGTTCTCATCAATACCGAGGAGCGAAAAAAACTCTCGCTCCGAGTCGAGGTGCCGGTCGAGGAGATGGCCCGACTGGGCGAGCCGGCCGAAATCCCCAGCGGACCTGCTTCCGCCGCCCCGACCAGAGCCTCGATCTGGCCAGCCATTCATCCGAGGCTGCTGGAGCTCATTCGCGAGCACACCTCCACGCTGATCTTCGTCAACTCGCGACGCCTGGCGGAGCGGCTCGCTGCTGCCTTGAATGAGCTGGCCGGCGAGATGCTGGTGCAAGCGCACCACGGTTCCATCGCCCGCGCCCAGCGCATGGAGATCGAAGACAACCTGAAGTCCGGGCGCCTGCCCGCGCTCGTAGCCACCTCGTCGTTGGAGCTTGGCATCGACATGGGCGCCATCGACCTGGTCATCCAGATCGAGGCTCCCCCTTCCATCGCCAGCGGCATGCAGCGCATCGGACGCGCTGCGCACCAGGTGGGGACCGTCAGCGAGGGAATCATCTTTCCGAAGTATCGCGGCGATCTGCTGGCCTGTGCCGCAGTCACGGACGCCATGCACCGCGGAGCGATCGAGCCGACGCGCTATCCGCGCAACCCGCTCGATGTGCTTGCCCAGCAGATGGTGGCCATGATCGCCGTGGACCCGTGGAAGGCCGCCGATCTGTACGCCGCTGTGAAACGCGCCGCACCATTCTCCGAGCTGGGCCGCACCGCGTTCGACGGAGTGTTGGACATGCTTTCCGGACTCTATCCGTCCGATGAATTCGCCGAGCTTCGTCCGAGGGTTACCTGGGACCGCGTCACCGACGAGCTCACGCCGAGGCCGTCGGCGAAACGCGTGGCCATCACCAGCGGGGGGACCATCCCCGATCGCGGACTGTTCGGCGTCTTCCTGGCCGGTGCGGAGAAAACCTCGAGCGCACGCGTGGGAGAGCTCGACGAGGAAATGGTGTTCGAGTCGCGCGTCGGCGAGACGTTTCTCCTCGGCGCCTCCACCTGGCGCATCGAGGAGATCACGCACGATCGCGTCATCGTGACGCCGGCTCCCGGCCAGCCGGGAAAGATGCCGTTCTGGAAGGCGGATGGTGCGGAGCGGACCGTGCAGTTCGGTGCGGAGATCGGGCGGCTGGTGCGGGAGATCGGAGAGATGAAGCCGCGCGACGCCGTGCGCCTGCTGATCTCGAAACACGATCTCGACGAGAAAGCCGCGAACAACTTTCTGCAGTACTTGTCGGATCAACGCGAGGCCACCGGCGTGGTGCCCGACGATCGCACCATCGTCATCGAGCGAGTCCTCGATGAGCTGGGCGACTGGCGCATCTGCGTCCTCACCCCCTTCGGCGGACGCATCCATGCCCCCTGGGCCATGGCGGTGACCGCGCGCGTTCGGAATGAGCTGGCCATCGACGTGGAAACGATGTGGAGTGACGACGGATTCATCGTGCGCTTTCCGGAGACGGACGCTGCCCCCTCCGCGGAGCTGATGATTCCGGACGCCGACGAGATCGAGCAGTTGGTGGTCCGCCAGCTCGGTGCGAGCTCCATGTTTGCGGCGAAGTTCCGGGAGGCGGCGGCGCGCGCATTACTCCTTCCGCGACATCGCCCGCAGGGTCGCACCCCACTCTGGCAACAGCGAAAGAAGGCCTACGACCTGTTGCAGGTGGCGTCGCGCTTCGGTTCGTTTCCTATGATCCTGGAGACGTACCGGGAGTGTCTGCGCGATGTGTTCGACGTTCCCGCGCTCATCTCCACGATGCGTAAAATCCGCGAGCGGACCATTCGGGTCACGGTCGCCGACACCGAGAAGCCGTCGCCGTTCGCCGGCTCGCTCCTGTTCCGCTACGTCGCGAATTTCCTTTACGACGGCGACGCTCCGCTGGCCGAGCGCCGGGCCCAGGCCCTGGCCATCGATCAGGCGCAGCTGCGGGAACTGCTGGGTGAGCCTGAGCTCCGCGAGCTGCTCGATCCCGCTTCGCTCGAACAGGTCGAGCTGGAGCTGCAGCA
>JBKJQB010000032.1:0-5843 GCA_046594105.1 Thermoanaerobaculia bacterium | reverse complement strand
CCCCACAGCTCGCCGCTTCGTGGCTGGCCTACGTCGGTTCGATGGAAGGCCGACCGGTCGTCGACTGGTACCTGGAAGAGAGGGCGTTGTCTCTTACGCGCGGCCAGCGGGAAGGGTTGGAGTGGCAGCGCAAAAGCTGGCTGTCCATCTGGGAGGTCACGGCGGTGCATCCGGGCCGCGGCCTGGAGATGCGCGACGTTCTCACCGGCGAAGTGCGTACCGTCCATGAGGTGAGCGCCTCCAAGTCGGCGGAGCCGCACTTGATGATGCTCGGTCGCGTCGTCGACACGAGCTCTGTCTCGCTGATCTGCGGGATGCACCCGGTTCCGCTGCGCCCGTTTCAGGCACAACGAGTGGTGGATCGAGTGCGCAAGATCCTGAGGCGCAAGACGGTTGTCTCACCTGATCGACTGCGGCCGGAACGCGTCGTCTGGGGAATGCTGCTGGCGTGGTCGGACGAAGTGTCCGCACGTCAGGCCATTCCCCAACTCGTCAATACGGACGGCGATCCACTTCTGCTGACCGAGGAGCGATGGAGCTTCGACCCCGCCAGACGCGACGAAGTGGTCAAGCGGGTGGCCACGATCGACAACGCGGAACGGGACGAATCGGAGAGAGGCGACGCGTTCACGATCCTCCGACCAGGCAATCGGACGCACAAGGATTGGGACAACACGATCATCGCGAACGTAAACGTTGACCGCTCCTCCCTTCTGGCCAGAACGAACTCCCTCACGCGCGCGGACACAATCCGCGCTGAAATCGAACGCGTGTGCGGGCCGCTGGTGAACGCGGGGCTAGGTACCCATACCGATCCGCACTCCGCGCTGGCGCGGGGTCAGGATCGACCCGATCGGAATCCACGCGTGGCCAGTCCCGATGAGCATGCCGCGGTGCTGGAATTCAAGGAGCAGCACTACGCCCAATGGTTGAACGACTCGATCCCCGCCCTCGGTGGCAAGACCCCGAGAGAGGCTGCCCGCACAAAGAGTGGCCGGGAACGCCTGACGATGATCCTGGGTGACATCGAGCTTACGGAATCGAAGGAGCCGGAAGCAGCGAGATTCGATGTGCGGAAACTACGGCTGGTACTGGGGCTCTAGAAGAGAACGCACTAGCCGGACCATCGAGCAGCAACTCGATCTCAACTATGACCTTAATGGGACGAGCGCGTTGGAGATCGAGGAACTGCTGCCGGCGGAGTTCGAGGAATGGCGAGCGACGCCGTGAGGGATGTCCGGCGCAGGAGAGTCATCGAACGGCAGACAGCGCGGCTCAGAGGGTGTGAGAAATATCAGCCTTCTAGTCTCTAGTCGACCATCTGGTCATCGTCCACGCGGTATCGAGTGGGTGAGTTCACTCATCAGAATAGGACTCCCGTGGCCCGGAGCGGCAACTACGAGATGCATGGATCGCGGCTGGGCGGAGGGGAGCGAGGATTCATGACCTCGCCATCATCGCGGAACGTTTGTAGAATGAGCGGAGAGGTGCAGCGATGAGCAAAGTCGTCTACACATCAAGCGTGCGGATCGAGCGCGAACGAGGTCCCATTCGGCGCGCCTGGTTGCCTGGCGAGAAAGATCCGGTGATCTTCGGCGTCCACGGTGCAGTGGCATCCCACTATGGTGTGGACATGGATCAATTCGAGCCTCACGCCACAACGCTCGACTACATCGTTGCCGCGGCAGGAGGGTGACTGACCGGCACCTTTGCAGGCGCGCTGGCAGCGCGCAAGATCAAGGTCACTGCAATCAGCGGTGAGGTCACAGGCGAGATCGAACTGGAAGGCCAGGTGCTGGTGATCAAACGGATTCACGTCGTGTACGACCTCACTGCGCCGGACGCGCCGCGCGATGTCGTCGAACGCGTTCACGAAGTGCACAAGGACGGCTGCCCGGTCTATCGGTCCATCCATCGCGCCATCGAGATCACGACGGAGCTTCGCTGAACCGTGGAACCCGGCGGCATCTTCGCGCGCGCATGGCTGCAGCGCGAGCCCTCTCGCGGGACGAAGCCGTGAACGTCAGCGAGATCTTCCACCTGGCATTGCAGCGCACCGGCGGGGAGCGCGCGGACTTTCTGCAAGATACCTGCGATCAGACGACTCGGGCGGAGGTGGAATCGCTGCTCGCCGCTCACGAAGAGGCGCGCACGATCGTGCGGGAGCCTCCGCGGAAGTTCGGTCGCTACCGCGTGCTGGAGAAGATCGGCGCCGGGGGAATGGGGGAGGTCTACCTCGCGGAAGACGAATCGCTCGGCCGCCGCGTGGCGATCAAGGTTCTCATCTCCGAGCTCACAGCAAACGCGGACCGCCTTGACCGTTTCCGTCGCGAAGCCCGGGCCCTCGCCAACCTGAACCACGCGAACATCATCACCATCCACGATTACGGCATCGAGGGCGACCGGCATTTCTTCGTGACCGAGTTCGTCGCGGGCGGCACGCTCCGCGATGCGATGCGCAGCGGCGTGCGAACGCCGGATGCCGCGATCTCGATCGCGCTTCCGGTTGCAGCAGCCCTCGCGGCCGCGCACGAGCAGTCCATCGTGCATCGCGACATCAAACCGGAAAACATTCTGATCACGACCGAAGGGCGCGTGAAGGTCGCCGACTTCGGAATCGCGAAACTCCTCGAAGTTCCGGTGGCACGGCGAGATCAAACCGCGACGCCGACCCAGCTCGGCACCGTGATGGGCACCGTCTCCTACATGGCTCCCGAGCAGATCCGGGGAGAGAGCGTTGATGGCCGGACGGATGTCTTTGCCCTCGGCGTCGTCTTGTACGAGATGCTCGCCGGACGGCGGCCGTTCGTCGGCGCAACCGCACCAGACATGATGGCGGCGATCCTCACCGCAGAACCGCCTGCGCTGTCGGTCCCGGCGATCGATCCCGTCCTCAAGCGGCTGATCGAGTCGATGCTGGCAAAGGAACACGACGCCCGTCCGGCCTCCGCGGACGTTCTCCGGGAATTGCAGTCACTGGCCGCCGCGCCCCAGCCGCACGGCGCACCGCCAGCGGCCGGGACCGCGCAGGCGAACAACCTGCCGGCCGACTCCGCGCCGCTGACAGGCCGCGATCGCGAAGTGGCGTCAATCGTTCGTCTTCTGGAACGCCCGGATGTCCGCCTGGTCACGATCACCGGTCCGGCGGGGACCGGAAAGACGCGGGTGGCGATCGCTGCCGGACGTGCCGCCCTCGCGTCGTTTCCCTCGGGCGTGTGGTTCGCGGGGCTGGAGTCCGTGCGTGATCCGGGGCTGGTCGCGTCGGCGATCGCGGATGCAGTCGGCGTCGTCGAAGCGAGTCTTCGCGACCATCTGCGCACCGAGCGCGTGCTCCTCATCCTCGACAACTTCGAGCAGGTCATGGACGCCGCGACCTTCGTGGCCAGCCTCGTGAGCGGCACCCAATTCGTGAAGATCCTGGTGACGTCACAGGCGCCGTTGCACATCCGCGCTGAGCACGAATATCCGCTGGATCCTCTGCCGCTTCCGGCAGTACGGGCCGAGCTCGACGCGATCCTGGCGAACGCGTCGGTGATGATGTTTGCCGATCGCGCCAGAAGCGTCCGGGACGATTTCGAAGTCACGGTGGAAAACGCGAGCGCGGTCGCGGAGATCTGTCGGGTGCTGGCCGGGCTTCCGCTGGCCATCGAGCTCGCGGCGGTGCGCGTGCGCACGCTGTCTCCCGCAGCCATTCTCGAACGGTTGCGCGATCCACTGGCGTTCCTGACGGGCGGACCGCGCGATCTGCCCGAACGCCAGCGTGCGCTGCGCTCGGCGATCGAGTGGAGCCTCGCACTGCTCGACGATCGCGAGCGTCATCTGTTCGCGATGGTGGCGATCTTTGACGGCGGGTGGACGGCCGAGGCTTGTGGCGAGATCTGCGAAGGGGATGCGGAAGAAGTGCTGGACGCGCTCGTGGACAAGAGTCTCGTGCGACGGCTCCCTTCGCCGGCGGAACAGCGATTGGGAATGCCCGATGCCATTCGCCGTGTGGCCGAGTCGCGACTCACCGCGTCCGCCGGCCGGGCATCGCTTGCCGATCGTCACCTCGACTACTTTGCCCGCTACGCCGAGGCTGCGGAGCCGCACCTCGTCGCCGCCGAGCAGCCCTTCTGGGTGGCCCGTCTCGCCGCCGAACACGCCAATTTTCGGGCGGCACTTCGTCACGCAGTGGACACGCACAAGGCAGCGGACGGGCTGAGACTGGCGACCGGGCTCTGGAAGTTCTGGCACGTGCGCGGCCTGTACCGTGAGGGGGCGGAGTGGCTGGCCAGGCTTCTGAGTCAGGAAGCCGGGATCGACCCGGCGCTGCGATGGAGAGCGTGGTACGCGCACGGGGTGCTCTCCGATGCGCAGGGTGACTATTCCACGGCGCACGACTCGTTCACGAGACAGCTCGCGATCTGCCGCCAGGTGAACGATGAGTGGGCCATCGCCAGCGCGGTGAACAACGTTGCGATTGCCGCGCTGCGCCTGGGCAGGATCGACGATTCCGCCGTCTACCACTCCGAAGCGCTCCGCCGGTGGCGCGCGCTCGGCAACCTGCCGGCGGTGGCCCTCTCGCTGCAGAACCTCGGTCACGTACACCGCGCGCGCGGTGAAAAGGACGTGGCGCGCGACTGCTATCGAGAGGGTGCCAGCGTCTTCCGCTCCGTGAACGATCAGCGGGGGATGGCGATGTCGCTGACCTGTCTCGCGGATCTCGACCGCGACGACGAGCGCCTGGACTCGGCGATCGCGCAGTATGAGGAGGCGCTTCAAGCCTTCATGTCGCTCAACGATCACCAGCAGGTCGCCCGGTGCATGGCCGACTACGGTGATGCGTGCAGAGCAGCCGGGCGCATCGCGGAGGCTCGATCGCTCCTCGCGGAGAGCGTGATGATCTTTCGCGAAGTCGGCGATCCCAGGAGTGGCGCCGATGTTCTCGAACGTCTGGCCGTGGTGGAAGCAGAGCAGGGCGACCGCGACCGCGCTCTGCAGCTGGCAGCCGCCGCCCTGACGGTCAAGCAGGATCTCGGCGCGCGGGCCGGCGAGCTGCACCCGTCGATCGTCCGGGCCAGGGGCGAGGCGGGTGCCGAGGGCGAGGCCAGCTGGAGGCGGGGCGCCGCGATGAGCTTCGACGAGGCAGTCGATTTCGCGCAACGGGCGTAGAATCTGGGGATATCAGAAAAAAGGAGATCCTATGGCGCGATACATCGTGACGAGGACGCTTCCCCCTCTTTCGGCAGAGCAGCTCAACGACGTCGGAAAGAAAGTCGTCGACGCCTGCCAGCGGATCGACGGCATGCAGTGGGTGCGCAGCCACATCACCGCGGACGGCAAACACTCTTTCTGTGAGTTTATCGCGCCGAACGCGGACGCATGCCGGAAGCACGCATCGATGGCCGGCCTGCCGGTCGACGACGTCACCGAAATCGGCCAGCAGATCGGCCCCGAGCAGTTCGCCTAACGCCCCTCCAACCGTGGGGTTCGCGAAGGACGCCGCGGACCGGCGGTTGTTGTGATGGGCCGGGCCGGCGTTCCGGGGGCAGCCAGTGGAGACCTGAGCCGACCTATCCCGGCGGCAGTCACCCATCACCAACACAACACAGAACCTGCGCGCCTGCGCGCTGGAGAAGAGAATCAGATGGACCGCACTCGCCACGGACTAGGCCGGCACGGCCGGCGGCGCTGGTTGCCCAAGGCTCCGCCAAGATCACGCTCCAAGACGTTATGCCGCGCAGGCTTGAAGCCATGATGTAAGCAACCACAACACACGGATCATGGTCATCATGGGATTTCTCCTTGTGTTGTGGTTGCTTACATCATGGCTTCAAGCCTGCGCGGCATAACGTCTTGGAGCG
>JBKJQB010000240.1:0-5247 GCA_046594105.1 Thermoanaerobaculia bacterium | reverse complement strand
AGCCGCCCGCGATGAGCACCTTCCCGTTCGGCAGCAGCGTCGCCGTGTGATAGATCCGCGCCGCGCTCATGCTCCCAGTGGCCGCGAACGTGCCCGTGGCGGGGTCGTACAGCTCCGCCGCATTCAGATACGCCCCGTTGTAGCCGCCCGCGATGAGCACCTTCCCGTTCGGCAGCAGCGTCGCCGTGTGACCGTACCGCGCCCCGCTCATGCTCCCGGTGGCCGCGAACGTGCCGGTGGCCGGGTCGTACAGCTCCGCCGTGTTCAGATACGCCGGGTTGGAGCCGCCCGCGATGAGCACCTTCCCGTTCGGCAGCAGCGTCGCCGTGTGAGAGACCCGCGCCGCGCTCATGCTCCCGGTGGCCGCGAACGTGCCCGTAGCCGGGTCGTACAGCTCCGCCGTGTTCAGAGACGCCACCCCGCTATACCCGCCCGCGATGAGTACCTTCCCGTTCGGCAGCAGCGTGGTGGTGAGCTCGGACCGCGCCGCGCTCATGCTCCCGGTCACGCTGAACGAGGGATCGACAACGAGCGGATATGCCAGCCGATCGGAGCTGACGGTCAGCCGGACTGCGCGCGGCTGGCCTTGCTCCTCCACGATCGTCCATTGCGCAGCGCTCTCTGAGCGTTTTCCGTTGGCGTCGATGACCCAGGGACGATCGATCTGAAGCGAACGCGGTGGAGTGGTGAATGCGCCGCCCGCGGTCTGCACGGCGGCCGGCTCAACAACGAGATCGGGAAGGAAATGGATCGCGCCGTCGCGAGCAATGACCCTGCTCACCCCGCGGGTCTCCACGATCTCGTATTCGAAGACCCGTGGTGCTCGCGCATCCTGCAGGACCAGCAGCTCTTCGCTGCGCCCTCTGCCGGGCACCTGGATCACATCGACCGAGTCGTACGCGCTCGCATAAAAGAGCTTCGCACTCGAGGTCGTGGCCTCGGCGAAATGCGCTCCTGTCGCTCGTATGGCCACTCGCTGTTCGCCAAGTTCGACCACAAAGGCCTCGGCGTAGGAGTGCGGATAGAAGAGGCGCAGTCCGCCGGCTTCCTCGGCGGCGCTCGAGCCAGCGCGCAGTCCGGAGATCGTCCGTCCGGCAACGGATTCCTGTGCCGCTTCGAGGCTGCCGTGGGAGTCGAGAGCGACCGAGGGGAACTGCGCGCGCATCTGGCGCTCGATCGGCAGCATGGCCGCGGCACCAGCGAACGGCGCTTTGCTCGGCTTCGCGCTGGCCGCTGGTACGACGCCGGAAGTCCGAGGGGACTCGGCTGCCGCAACCCCGGTGGCCGCAAAGGCCGCCGCGGCCGCGAAGAGACCCAGCAGCAACCCCCGTGTGGATCGGCCAGCCAGGGATCCGCGTGCACTTAGTGAGGGACGGAGATGACGCGTGCGGACTTCGGCAAAATCAGAGGCTCGCATCGGGATCTCCTTCATCTGAAGGGCGGCGTGTGATGTTCGGGAGTCAATAACTATACACCAGCGGGTGCGGACCGGCGGGCGGGCGGCAGGAGCAGATGCCTGAAGATCAGCAGCACTGACAGGGGCTGCGGCGCGAGACACTCTCCTCCATGCCGTCAGCGCGGAGGTGCCCGGCGCTTCAGCTCCGAGAACCAGTTGAGGACGATCAGAAGCTCGCTTCGCGTCGGGGAGGTTTCACTTTTCACACAGAGAAGATGCTGATCATCGCGCGAGATGTCCCACCCTTCGTTCACTTCGCCCGGTGCAGCAGAGTTAGACGGCTGGCGGCTCGAAGACACGCCACCGCACATTGCTTTTGCCATCGCGCTTCACCGCGTACATCAACTCGTCGGCGGCCGCGATCACGGCCGGCAGGTTTGGTTGACCGGGCAGAACCGTGATCGCGCCAACGCTGAGGGTGACTGACCATCCCCGCGCGTTCAGCCGCGACAACACTTCTGATCGGATTCGTAGCGCTGCGTAATCGGAGGCGATCGCGTCGGATTCCGACACCAGCACGGCAAATTCGTCACCGCCGAGGCGGGCGGTCGTGTCCGTGTCGCGAATCGTCTCCTCCAGGCTTTCAGAGATGCTCTTCAATAACTGATCGCCCTTCGCATGTCCCTGCCGATCGTTGATTGCTTTGAAATCATCCACGTCGATGTACATCAAGGTCACGGCATATCGGTGGCGCAACGCGCGCTGGAGCTCCTGCGCTGCCACTTCAAAGAACCCTCGACGGTTCAGAAGGCCCGTCAACCCGTCGGTACGCGCCAGCGAGCTTTGTGTTCTCAGAGTCGCCGCGACGTTGACAAACAGGCCTGATGAAGCGGTTGCCAAGAGCGTCAGAAACGTGAGCACGATGACTTCGGTGCGCTGCGACCGCGCAATGGCACGGCGTGTCGTTGTCTCAAACTCGATGATCGCCTCCTCAAGTTCCCGGGTCGAAGCGAGTGCTGCCCGGTAGAGGAGCTGCTGTCCGGGCACCCGTTGAACAAATGCCTCTCTAGTCAGAAGCTGTCGAGCAACAAGCTCAGACGCCGCGTTCCAACGCTCGGAGGAAACGCTCGCTGTTTTTGCCGCCGCCTCTACTGCTGCACCCATCTGTACCGCTTTCTGCTGAAGGCGTCGAAATGCTGCCTGCTCAGCGTCACGGGCACCTCGGTACTCCCTGATCATCGTAGGCTCGGCTGTGATCACATAACCGCGGAGCGCGGCGACCTCCAATGCAAGCGACAACTGAATCATGGAAGCATCTCGCCGGGCAGGTTCTGCGACAGATGTAATCCGCTCCCTCAGTGCCGCCGCACGTCGCTCCATGACGATTGGCGTGATGAGCAGGGCGAGCACGGCCCCGATGAAAAAGGTTTCGGCGTGCCGCGTGACTTTCGCCAGTCTCCCGATCACGATCTCTCCACGACCTCCATGACGGAGAACTTAGCCAGCCTGGCGCTCGCCCGAGTCGATGGGAACGTCGTTCGGCCGTCTCACGGCCTGACGCTTACCGGCGCTGACCGCACACGAAAAGAGTACCGCACTCGGGACACCGGCGGCGCGGTCGGCGCCCGACCGTTCAATCGGTTCGGCGAGCGGCCCGAGCTTCGCTCTCAGCGCGGTCGAGAGAACCAGAAGACATTCGTGCTCACGGGTTCGTAACCCCATTCCTCTGAGTCTGGAACCGGCGCAGGAGGCAGGAACTTCGGGTCGTGCTTAATGAAGATTCCCGTAACGTGAAAAGGGCTGGAGTTGATATAGACATAGACACCATGTTCTCCGATGGCGACCTTCGATGGGTTCAAGGGTCGGATCTCGACGGGATACTCAGTCTCGGATAGGAGACGTGGGGCGCTCCCGAGCCCCCGTGCTGCCTCTACTAAATTGACAGAATGGGTCTTGGCGTAAGCGACGGCCTCGGCTCTGCGCGCGCCGCAGCCGACAACCAGGACGGAGAGGACAAAGCCGATGACGGCAAGTGATTTCATGCTTCCCCTGTTCGCTCGGAAGTCAGCGCGAGGCGCCCAACGTCCTGCGGCTCAGCGGCTTCGGCCCGCCGCGCAGGACGTGCAAGGTAGTCTACCAGTGAGCGGGCCAGGGGCGGCCTCCTCGGCGAGACCGTCAAGCGATGCGTCCGGCGACAGAACGCGGGCGCCCCTGCCGAGGGGCGCCCGCGCATGGTGCAGCGTGTCTGAATGGAACTAGCGGCTGACCGCGCGAGTACGCCCGCCCTTGCCATGGGAAACCAGGTCATAGCGATCGAGATTCATGACCTTGCTCCAGGCGGCTACGAAGTCACGCACAAACTTCTCTTTGGCGTCGTCGCTGGCGTAGACCTCCGCCAGCGCCCGAAGCTGTGAGTGAGCGCCGAAGACGAGGTCGGCGGCCGTGGCTGTCCACTTCGGTTGGCCAGTGGCCCGATCGCGCCCTTCGTAGATGTTCTTATCCGACGCGGAAGGCCTCCACGTCGTGCCGATGTCGAGCAGGTTGACGAAGAAGCCGTTCGTCAACGTCTCCGCCTGGTCGGTGAAGATGCCATGCTTCGATTGGCCGAAGTTCGCGTTCAAGGCGCGCATACCGCCGACGAGAACCGTCATCTCCGGTGCGGTCAACCGCAACAGGTTTGCCCGGTCCAGCAGGCGGGTTTCCGGCGATAGCGGGTCTCCGGCGCGCATGTAGTTGCGGAAGCCATCGGCGCTCGGTTCGAGGACGTCGAAGGTGTTGACGTCTGTCTGCTCCTGAGAAGCGTCCGTACGACCCGGCGTGAAGGGAACCGTGATCTCCTGTCCGGCTTTTCGGGCCGCCTGCTCGACCGCAGCGCAGCCACCGAGGACGATCAGGTCGGCCAGCGAGACTTTCTTCCCGCCTGACTTCGCACCGTTGAAGTCCTGTTGGATTTTCTCGAGAGCCTTCAGGACCCGGGCCAGCAGCGCCGGTTCATTCGCTTCCCAGTCTTTTTGCGGCGCGAGACGAATGCGCGCCCCGTTCGCCCCTCCGCGCATGTCGGTGCCGCGGAAGCTCGCCGCCGACGACCAGGCAACGGAAACCAGTTCACGGATCGGCAGACCCGATTCGAGGATCTTCCGCTTGAGGGCGGTGATGTCGCCGTCGCCGATCAACTCATGGTCGACCTTCGGCACAGGATCCTGCCAGAGCTGCGGCTCCGGAATCCAGGGTCCAAGGTAGCGAGGCAGGGGACCCATGTCACGGTGCAGCAACTTGAACCACGCTCGTGCGAACGCGTCCGCCAGCTGGTCCGGGTTGTCGTGGAAGCGCTTGGCGATCGGACCATAAATCGGATCGACTTTCAGCGCGACGTCGGTGGTCAACATCATCGGTGCATGCCGCTTGGTCGGGTCGTGAGCATCGGGCACCGTGTTTTTGGCCTCGGGGTTTTTCGGCCTCCACTGCTTCGCGCCGGCCGGGCTGGTGGTCAACTCCCAGTCGTACTTGTAGAGGTTCTCGAGGAATCCGTTATCCCACTTGGTCGGGTTGTTGGTCCACGCTCCGTCCAGTCCGCTGGTGATGGTGTCGCCGCCCTTCCCGGTGCCGTGCGTGTTCTTCCAGCCGAAGCCCTGCGCCTCGAGCGGGCTGGCCTCCGGTTCCGGACCAATTTTCCCAGTTGCCGGGGCAGCACCGTGGTTCTTGCCGAACGAGTGGCCGCCGACGATGAGCGCAACCGTCTCCTCGTCGTTCATGGCCATTCGGCCGAAGGTGTCCCGGATGTCGTGGGCGGCGGCTGCCGGATCGGGGACTCCGCCGGGGCCTTCGGGGTTGATCTACGTGAACCCCGAAGG
>JBKJQB010000218.1:0-4347 GCA_046594105.1 Thermoanaerobaculia bacterium | reverse complement strand
CCCCAGAATTTCTCGGTCGTTCCGCTCTACCTGTCGATCATGCAGGAGAGCGATCGCGCCGCGGTGCTCGACTTCCAGAAGAAGGCGGCACGCCTGCAGCGCGCCGTGATGGGCGCGGGGAAGGTCACTTCCGAAACGCTGACGCGCGTGCAGTACATCCGCCGGTCGCTCGACGAGATCGCCGGTCCCGACCCGAAGCTGACGGCGCAGGTCAACGCGCTGGACAGCGCTCTGCATGACGTGGACGACGCCATCAACGGCGACCCGGTCCTCCGCAGCCACAACGAGCCGGCGCCGGCATCGATCATGGATCAGGTCAACACCGCGGTCAATGCCTTCACAACATCGTCGGCGCCGACGGCGACGCATCGCGAGGCGCTGGCACTGGGTGAGGCGCAGGCGGGCGCGATCCTCGACCGTCTGCGAAAACTGATCACGGTCGACCTCGCATCCATCGAGAAGCAGTTGAATGCGGCGGGAGCTCCCTGGACCCCGGGAAGGATTCCGGAGCTGCAGTAATCTTTGAACGGAAGCGGTTGTCACTCGTAGCGCCGCCATCCCAGCATGCGCGCGAAGGCGCGCTTCACAGACCAGCCCCCGGCCCTGCCGGGCGAAATCCGATGGCGTTCCAGGTGCGGCGGCGAAGGCGGCCCCTACTCATAGACCACCGGTTAGCGACCGCCTTCGCGGCCGCCGTTTCCTGGCGTCACGCGTTTCTCCGGGCCGAGCCCGGGGCTGGATTGCCTGGCGCGCCTTCGCGCGCCCACCATTCCAGCCGGCGCTACTCGGCGAGTTCCCGCCGGCAAGATGCCGGCGGACCGGCCGGCAAGGATGCCGGCGCTACGCGAAAACTCTCGGTCCGCCTGGACGTATGATCCCAGCACATGGATCCCGGTATCGAAGTCATCCATCTCAAGAAGACGTACGGCGACATGGTCGCGGTCAACGACCTCTCCTTCTCTGTGAAACGTGGCGAGATTCTGGGGCTGGTGGGGCCGAACGGCGCGGGGAAGACCACCACGCTGCGCGCTCTGGCGGGAGTGCATCCCCCCACGGACGGCCGGGTTCTGATCTGCGGCAAGGACCTTCGCGAGGATGCTGTGGAGGCGAAACGTCACCTGGCCTTCATGCCGGATGAGCCACGGCTTTTCGACTATCTGACTGTTGAAGAACATCTCCAGTTCGTAGCCCGCATCTATCAGGTCAGCGGCTTCCGGGAGAAGGCGGACAAGAGACGGGCGCTCCCCTCCGAGCTTTCCCGTGGGATGAAGCAGAAGCTCATGATCGCCTGCGGCTTCATTCACGCTCCCGACGTGATCATCTTCGACGAGCCGCTGACCGGACTCGATCCGCTGGGAATCCGTCGCATGAAGGAGTCGATCCAGGCGCGGGCGGGTGAGGGTGCCTCCGTGATCCTCAGCTCGCATCTGCTCCATCTGGTCGAGGAACTGTGTGACACCGTGGCGGTGATCCAGCACGGAAACCTGATCGCACACGGGACCATCTCCGACCTCAAGTGGAAGGTGGCCCACGGACAGGGCGATGTCTCGCTGGAAGAAGCATTCCTCCGCATCACCGCAGAGAACAGCGCCCGGCCATGATCGCGACCTTCTGTCTGGTGGCGCTGCAGACGATGCGCAATCGCATCTGGCAGCGCGTCCGGAGACTTCGAAATCCTCGCTACCTGATCGGCGCCATCGCCGGTGTCGCGTATTTCTGGTTCATGATCTTCCGTCGTTCCGGCCGGGTCTTTCGCGGTCACTCCACTCTGCCGATCAATGAGCTGAGCGCAGCGGGAGTCTCCATCGTGGTCCTCTGCGTTCTGCTGGTGGCCTGGGCCCTGCCCCGCGACTCGGGCGGTCTCGATTTCAGCGAGGCGGAGATCGCATTCCTTTTTTCTGCTCCTCTGCGGCGAAGAGACCTCCTTCTCTACAAGATCATCCGGGCGCAGCCGCAGGCGTTGATCAGCGCGATCATCTTCTCGATCCTCAGCTGGGTTCACGTCCGCTTCATCGGAGTCTGGGTGATGTTCAGCGTTCTCTCCATCTACTTCACCGCGGTGGCGTTGGCCAGGGCTCGGCTGAAACTGGCGGGCATCGGTTTCATCGCCCGGCTCCTTCTGGTCGCCGCTGCCTTTGCAGGGTTGGCCGCCTACGCCAGGTCGCTGGTGGCCGCGTCGACCACCGCCATTCATAGCCCTCAGGACTTTTTTCGCGCGGTCAGCTCGATGGTGAGCGGTCCCGGTGCGAGCGTTGTGCTGTTCGTACCCCGGCTCTTCGTGGGTGCCACGATGACCGCCGACCTCGGTTCTGCCCTGCTTTCATGGGCCGGATTGATCGTTCTCGGCGTGGCCTTGTACTTTCTTGCTGCAGGGCTCAACGTCTCGTTTGAAGAGGCCTCCATCGCCGGCGCGCTCCGCCGGGCCCGGAAGGTGGAGAAGCAGAAGCGTGATCTGAACGGGATTCGCCCCGTGGAGTTCCGAACCCGCGCGCTCTTCAAACTCCAGGAGAAGGGCGTGGCGGAAGTGGCCATCCTCTGGAAGAACTTCATCGCCTTGACCCGTACGAACGTCGGTTTTCTGGTCGTGATCGTTCTCCTGTATGCGGCGATTCTGGGAATGGTGGCCTGGATGCACGATTCCATTGCCACTCAGGCCATGGGCGGGATGATGTTGGGGACCGCGGCCATGATCCTGTTCGCCGGCCCGCTGGCCTTTGCGAACGACTTTCGGCTCGATCTGGCCAGGGCGGAGGTTCTGAAGAGTTATCCACTCAGCGGCGCGCGTCTGGTGGCGGCGGAAATCGCCGCGCCGCTCGCGGTGATCTCGTTTTTCGAGGTGGCGTTTCTGGCCACGGGATCGCTTCTGTGGAGGGTGGCCACTCCGGCCAAGGCGGCCGCGCGTTTCGTGGCCACGCCGGAGTTCGTCATTGCTGCTGTTCTGTTTGCCGTTCCGATCTGTGCCATCCAGCTGATGTTGCGCAACGCACTGCCGCTCTATTTTCCCGCCTGGGCCATGCCGTCGCGGGACGACGCCCGAGGAATCGTGACGGCAGGACAGCGGATCGTCATGCTTGCCGGCAATGTCCTGGCGTTGAGCGTGCTGCTGCTTCCACCCGCGCTGGTGTTTCTACCCATGCTGTGGGTGGCCCACCATTTTCTGCCTGGCAATCCGGTGGGGTTGGCTGTGGCCACCATGCCGGCGATCGGAGTGATGGCCGTCGAGATCTGGCTGGGCATCCAGGCCCTCGGACAGCGCTTCGAGGACTTCGACGTGTGGAACGAGTTCGACGTCGCGGTGTAAACGGCGAGGCCAGCGTTCGCTACCTGGCGATGCGTCGCTGCCAAAACGGGCGATGGCATGTCGCTTGATGAAGGAACGATCCTGAAACGCGGTGAGGTTCTCGATGATCGTTTCCCTTTTATTCTCGCTGGCCCTCGTTGGCAATACGCCAGCCTCTCCTGTGCCGCGGGCCCAACCGCGTGTCCTGATCCTCGGGTATCACGAAGTGGAGCCGGAAGGGATCCCTCCCCACGAGACCATTCCCCGGGGCTCTGCAGTCGCCGCTGCACCCAATGAGATGGTGCGCTACACCATCAGCACCGACGAGTTTCGACGACAGCTCGATGCGCTGACCATCCATGGCTACTCGGTCATTTCACTTCTGGATCTGCACGACTACCTGCGGGGCTTGATTCCATCGATCCCGTCTCGTTCGGTGGTGATAACGGCTGACGACGGCTGGCGCTCGGCGAAGAGCTTCATGCAACCGGAGCTGAAACGCCGCGGGCATCCCTTCACCGTCTTCGTCTATCCCCGCGTGGTCGAACGCCACGCCCGACATCTCTTCAACCTCACGTGGAAAGAGATCGAGGAACTGTCCAGGGAGGGAGTGGATATCCAGAGCCATAGTTTCTCCCATCCATTTCTGAACCGGGCTCGGCATCCGGAGATGGATGACGCGCAGTACGCATCGTGGCTGGCCGAGGAGATGTGTCAGAGCCGGGAGCTCATCCAGTCGCACACCGGGCGAGAGGTCCGCTTTCTGGCGTATCCGTTCGGCGACTACGACGACTCGGTGATCGCAGCCGCGAAAGCAGCGGGATACGTCGCAGCGGTGACAGTCAAGCCGGGCATGGTACGGAAGGGAACCGACCTCATGACGCTCCCGCGTTTTCTGGTCATTCACGACACCACGATCGCCGAGTTTGAGTCGTGGCTGGAGACGGCCCGCTAGCCGTCAGCTCGTTCCCGGACCGGGCGTCGCGCGCTCCTCGACCACAGACCAGGTTCTGCCGGTGTCGAGCGCTCACCCGAACTCCGCCGCCCCGATCCGCGAAGCGAGCAGC
>JBKJQB010000109.1:0-4374 GCA_046594105.1 Thermoanaerobaculia bacterium | reverse complement strand
CGAAGCGCCGCGGCTCTCCTTCTCCAGCTGATCGAGCGCGTTGAATTCGTAGCGGGCTTCGCGCCCGGTGGGATCGATGACCTTCCGCACATTGCCACGCGCATCGTTTTCGAGTGTGGTGCTTCCGGACGGGGTGATGACGCTGTTCATAAACCCGAGGGCCGGGCCGGAGGTCTCGTATCCGTAGGAGACCAGGCCGCTGCGGGGATCGGTCGATGAGCGGAGAAGTCCGCGACCGTCGTACTCCGTTCCGACGGTAACCTGCGAAGGATCGGTGACCGACTGAGGATTTCCCCGCGCATCGCGAACGATGGTGGTCACTGCGCCGTCCGGTGAGGTGATCGTGGCGGGCAGGTTGGCAAACCCGTAGGTGATGCGGGTGACGCGACTGAGGCCAGCCTCCGCCGAGCCGGTGCGCGGCGTCTCCACAATCGCCTCCACGTTCTCCCCCGTCCCATATCCATACGAGGTGGCGTCTCCCATCGGCCGCGTCATCGAGGCCAGTCGCCCGACGCCGTCGAACGAATACGAGGTCACCGCACCGCCCGGCTGCTTCAGAGTAGTGACGCGCCCCTCGCTGTCGCGGCCGTACTCCCACGAGTGCGCAAGAGGATCGGTCACCATGGTGGTCGCCGCGTCGCCCACGGCGAACGTCCACGAGCCACCGCCGCTGGTCAGCCTTCTGACCGCCCACGGACTTGCCGGGTCGTACGCGAGCTGCCAGACCAGGCGCCCCAGTCCATCGGTCTCGCTGGTCAGGCTTCCCGATGCGTAGAGCGCATCCCGACTTCCCGCAATGGCAATGGGACTCCAGGTGTACGTCGTCGAAGGGATGGCGCTGGCCACGGACTTCGGATCGGGACCGCGAACGTTCAGCAGTCGTCCGTAACCATCGTACTTGTAGGTCACGACGCGGCCGTCGAAGTCGGTGATGCTGGAGACGCAGCCTTCGAAGCCGTCGCCGCTGGTCGACCCGTAATAGTCGAATCGGACGGTGCGTCCCGTGGGATCGATCACGGTCTCCAACCGGCCCGACGCGTTGTAGACCAGTCGCATGGCGTTGCCGTCGCTGCCATCGACGCTGGTGGTGTTGCGGTCGGTGATCCTCGACAGACGCCCGAGGCGGTCAAAGGAGAAACGGGTGTTATCGGGGAAGCGCACCACCGTATCGCCATCCGACGTCTGGCGCATCTCCAGGAACACGCCGGGCGGCGGGGTCACCCCAGCGATGAAGAGATCGCGGCGGCCGCTGCCGTCATAGAACTCGACATCTCCATTGGGCAACCGTCGCACCCGCGCGAAGAGCGGCGAATCGAAGTTTCTTCCGAAGGGCCCGATCCAGCTGATCGCCGATGAGTAATTTCGCGTCATGACAAAGCTGATCCCCCGTCCTCGGAAGGCGAGATCGGTCACGGTGGTCAATG
Organism: Thermoanaerobaculia bacterium; assembly: GCA_046594105.1. Taxonomy (GTDB): domain Bacteria; phylum Acidobacteriota; class Thermoanaerobaculia; order Gp7-AA8; family Gp7-AA8; genus JBDSGC01. Next base: position 2,950 of record JBKJQB010000109.1, on the reverse strand, counting down.
CTTCTCCCGTGTTCACAGCGACGACCTGCTCGGTCATGACGCCGGCGGTCGGAAGATTCGTCGCTGCCAGTCGCGCCAGTCCCGAAGCACCATCGCTCGGCCGCACCAGATCGGCGCGCACTGTGGCGATGCGACCTGCCACGCGCGACAGCTTGCCAAGGTGCTGATACGAGGCGGACGTGAATGTGGTGAGTTCCGGGCGGACGGCGATCGATCCTCCGGCCGTCCAGAGCTCGAAGAAATCAATCCCCGCGACCGCGCTCTGCAATGGGGCGGGGCGATCGCAGGCGGGACAACCCATCTGCTCTTTCACTGTTGAAGAGACGTTCCACTGATAGTCCTTCGCTCCCCGCGGGTCGGCGATGGCGACGATGGGCGGCGAGGTCCAGCGGTTCCAGGCGCGCTGGTAGCGCAGGCGTTTCAGGTCCGCGTCGGGAAGGTCGGGGAGCAGGCGACGCAGGGCGAAGTTTGAGGGGCGGAGGTCGGCGAGGCCGGTGCGGGTGGCGGCGCGGAGGTGGGCGCGCGGGAGGGGGGCGGGGGTCTGGGCGGCGGGGGCGTTGGGGAGGAGCTCGCTCTCGATGGCGAAGCGGAGCTTGTTGTTGGCGCCCGCAATTGATTCGGTAAGCGATTCGGTAAGCGATCCGGGCAGCGTCACTTCTACGCGGAAGGCGGCGCCGGTGGTGTCGCATGGCGTTCCCGGAACGCAGTTCGCGGGGCGCACGCCCAGCGGCGTGACGCCGGAGATCTCGGTGGTGCGCGCGGGGTTGCCGAGATCGGCGACGAAGCGCAGTCTCGGATCGGATGCGGCGACGATCTTCGCCGTGGGGTCGCCATAGTCGCCGCGATAGAGCAGGCCGGTCTCCGGATCGATCACCGGCGCGAGCGTGGTCGCAGTTCCGCTGCTGTTCGGTGCGGACTTCCAGAGGATGCGCGGATCATCGGCGCCGATCTCGATCCACGCCTGCGCCGGATCAGCTGACGGTTGCGACGGGCGGACGGCAATCGCGGCGGCGGCGGTGGGAAACAGCGGCGCCGAACAGTTGTCGGGATTGGCGCAGACCATCGGGCCGGCGGGCACCTTCGACGACTCGTCGATCCGCGTGAGGTCGACGAGCAGCACTCTGCCGGCTCCATCGATCACCGTTGCCACCGGCGAGCCGGGCACGGAGCGGACGGAGAAGGCGCCGGCGGGGATCCAGACCACGTCGACCAGCGCGTCGTTGTCGAGCGGGCGCATCGGATCGAGTCGCACCACCAGCAGGCCGTAGTCGCGCGCGGCGATCAATCCGTAGTTGACGATGGTGTCGGGCGTGCCCGGCTTCGCGCTCGATGGCGCGGCCGTGCGACGCGTGTACAGCGCGAGAGAGTTGAAGCGCGCGAAGGGCTGATGGCCGGGCGGATTGATCCTGCTCGCGGCCGTCTCGTACAGCTTGCGCAGCGTGTTCAGCCTGGGGTGGTCGAACGACACGCGCGGGCTGTCCTGCGCGGGCCAGGCCACTCTGCTGGCCAGCGTGAGACCGGGATCCCGTGGGGTGCAGGCGGGTTCCGTGGGAAGTTGCTGCGGATCCTGCGCTGCGACGGGCGGCACCACCGACAGGCTGACCAGGCCGAGCGATGGATTCAGTCCGTAGACGGCGAACTGCGGCGGCGCGGCCGACAACGCGATGGTCTCCGGCGTCAACGAGAGATCGGGAATCGGGCAGTGCTGGCCGATCGAGGCGAGCGCCGTCGGAAGACAGTCAAACGGTTTGCCGGTGTTGAACGGGTCAGGCGGTGCCTGCGGATCGCCGGGTGCGCATTGCGCGCGATAGGCGCCGTCGGAGATCAGCACCTGCTCGAGCGGATTGGCGTGCTTCGGGTCGGGCGGATTCGCATAGCGGTTGGACTCCAGCGCGTTGAGGTCATACACGCCGACGCCGAAGCCGAAGAGCGACACGACGCCGTACGTCGAGAGGTTGATCGAGCGGATCCAGGAGTCGCCTGGCCGGCCGAGGAGGCTGAACGTCGCCGAGCCGCCGCGCAGAACGTCCTTCGACCACGTAAGTCCCAACGTCGTGTTGCGCAGGGTGACGCGCTGCACGTAGTAACCGCCGCTGGTGTTGTACTGGACCGTGAGGCTGAGGCGCTGAAACGGTGCGTTGCCGGGCACCGCCGCCGCCACTGCCCCCAGTTTACTGATCAACTCCTCGGTGGTCATCGCATCCGAGTCTTCGTCCTGCACCAGCAGCTGGAGCTTGCGCGGGATGGCCTCCGGCTTGGTGGTCAAGGTCGATCCCAACTCGGAGCCTGCCGTCGAGAGCGGCAACGACTCCACGAACCCGGGGCGGTAGCTGACGATCATCCCGCCGCGCAACGGCGGCACCGGCCGGCGCGGCAGGTCGTTGCAATCGAGAGGACCGGCCTGCTTCGCATCGATGAACGAATCGACCGTGTAGCCGCGGATGACGCCGAATGCCTCGGTCAGCGCGGTGGTCCACACGCGGCCATGCGCGTCGGTGGCGACGCTCCAGGTATCGGAGACGCCGCTGTCGGGCGCCCAGGCGAACGGCTTCCCGCCGGCGATGAGAGCCGCCGGATCGGAGACGTCGTACGCGAGCAGGCCTCCCCCGCTGGCAGCGGCGAAGAGAATGTTTCCGGACAGGGCGAAGTCGCGCGCCGACGCAGCCGGCCCTTGCGCGGCGCAGGGGTTGGCGAACTGGAAGGTGCCGAGCGTTCCACCCGGCGCGCGCGTGGTGAAGGTGAAGTGAAGATCGCTCGGACCGTTGATCACCGTCCCCTTGTCGTCGATGGCCTCGCCGAGGTGCAGAGGCTTGCCGTTGGTGCCTTCGATCTGCGACTGGATGGTGCGCTTGAGCGTCACGCGGAACTTGCGGCCGCGCTGCAGTCCGACCGGAAAGGCGATGTTGATCCGGCGCCCGCCGCTGTCGCTGGTGAAGGTGGCCTGGGAGGT
>JBKJQB010000037.1:0-4017 GCA_046594105.1 Thermoanaerobaculia bacterium | reverse complement strand
ATCCCTGCCGGCCGTGTCGCGGGCATCCTGCCCGCGGGAGCTCGCCCAGTACGCCGGCTGGAAGCCGATGGATGCCGGTGCTCCGTTCGCTCCGCTCAGAACCCGGCTGTTCCGCGTCGAGCCCGCTGGAGCAAGTACACTTTCCCCACTCCATGCTCACATTGGCCGTAGTCCTCGCTCTGACCGCATCGGCGGGGATCGCGATTGCGGTGGGAGGCAAACGCCACACGCGGCGGTTCCAGCGGCAGCGCAAGATTCACGTCGACCGCTTCAAGCTCAAGCGTAAACACGCGGAGATCGAACTGGAGGTCTTCGCCAGCAGGGAGGTGGTGGACGCCATAGGCAGCTACGCCCGTGAACATGGAGTCACTGTCGAAGCGGCTGCCCGGAGCGCTCGGGAGTATCTCCGGGAGATCGTTCCCAAGTTCAACCTGCTGGCCTACTACCGGCTTGGCGCGCCCATCGCCGCGGCCATCATGCACTTCCTCTACCGGCCGGTGGTGGAGCGCAGGATTCTTCAGGAGTTCAACCAGCACGCCGCCAAAGGGGCCAGCGTCGTGTATGTCATCAATCACCGGTCGAATGCCGACTACGTCCTGGTGGCGCACATGCTCTTCCGCTTCATCTCGCTTTCCTACGCGGTGGGGGAGTGGGCCCGGGTCTGGCCGCTGAATCACCTCTTCAAGTGGTTCGGTGCGTACTTCATCCGGCGCCGCTATCGCGAGCCGCTCTACCACGCGGTCCTCGGCGCATTCGTCGGCACCATCACCCGGAAGGGCGTCACCCAGGGAATCTTCATCGAGGGCGGACTGACTCGTGACGGCGCCTTCCTGCAGCCGAAACTGGGAATGCTCGACTACATCGTCGGCTCCAAGCGCGGGAATCCGTCCGCCGCACCGCTGTATCTGATTCCGACCGCCATCAACTACGACCGGGTGCTGGAGGATCGGAATCTGACCGAGGAGCTTCTGGGGCGCGAGGACCGCTCCACCCGCATGGAGAAGTTGAAGACGAGCTTTGATTTTCTGTTCAAGAACTTCGGGCGGAGTCTGCTGCACCGGTTCAAGAGGTACGGATACGCCGTGGTGACATTCGGCAATCCCATCCTGGTCGACGATTTCGCTCGCAGTCACCCCGATCTTCTGGCCGCCACGTTCGAACAGCGCAAACCAGCGCTGCGCAGTCTGGCGGAACTGGTGATGGATGAGATCTCCGGCGCGCTGGCGGTCACCCCGGTCACCCTGGCCGCCCGGGTCTTTGACGACCACGCGCAAGCTCTCACCGATGAAGAGATCGCTGAGGCCATCGACCGGTATCGGGAGACCTGGAAGGACCGGCCCTGGCTGCTGCGGGAGAAGACCGGAATGGCCATCTGGCTCGCCGCCCGCCCCATCCTGCAGCTTCGTCATCTCATCCAGCCGGCGTCGCGCTGGCGCTCCGACCTCTTCGACGGCAGTGGACTCCCGGCCATCGATGAGGCCTGGCAGTGGGATCCGGCAGAGGCGCGGCTGCGCGACTATTACGCGAACTCCCTGCTGTCGTTCGCGGAGGTCAAGGCCCGGGGATGGCCGCAGCGCGGGAAGGCCGCGCCCGAGCCCGAGTTGCCCCTCCCGTCACCGGCATGAGTGAACGAGGGAGAACACTCCTGCTGGTCTCGCTGGCGCAACTGCTGGCCATGTCGTTGTGGTTCGGCGTGTCGGCGGTCGCTCCGGCAATCGCGTCGGAATGGAAGCTCAGTACAGGAGCCGCCGCCTGGCTCACCGTGGCGGTCCAACTGGGTTTCGTGGCTGGAACTCTGCTCAGCGCGCTGTTCAATCTGCCCGATGTAGTCAATGTGCGGACTTTATTCGCGGTCTCCGCCGCGGCCGGTGGGTTGGTCAACCTTGTGCTCGTTCTGGGCGCTCATCAGGGCGGCACTGCCATCGCCCTTCGGTTTCTCACGGGAGTCTGTCTTGCCGGTGTCTATCCGCCAGGGATGAAGATCATCGCCACCTGGTTCCGCCAGGGCCGAGGTCTGGCCCTGGGAGTTCTGGTGGGAGCCCTGACCCTTGGGAAAGCGTCGCCCTATCTGATCAACGCGGCTGGTCGGTCCAACTGGCGGGTCACCGCCGGGGTGCCGTCCGTTCTTGCCGTGATCGCCGGAGCCCTCGTTTTCTTTTTCGTTCGCGACGGGCCGGACGCCCTCCGTCCTCAAGCCTTCGATCTCGCGCAGTTCGCCGACATTTTCCGCAATCGCGGAGTGCGGCTGGCGAACCTCGGATACTTCGGGCACATGTGGGAGCTGTATGCGATGTGGACCTGGGCGCCGGTGATGCTCCGGCAGAGCATCCTCCGCAGCGGCGGCACGCGATGGATGGGGGAGATGGCCTCGTTTGTCGTCATCGGCAGCGGTGCGATTGGATGTGTGGTGGCCGGCCGTCTGGCGGATCGCCTTGGGCGCGCAGAAGTGGCCTCAGCGGCGATGATGATCAGCGGCATCTGCTGCCTGACTGTCGGGCTGCTTTTCGGGGCAGCACCCTGGGCCCTGATGGCGGTTGCGGCGCTTTGGGGTGCCAGCGTGGTTGCCGACTCCGCCCAGTTCTCCGCCTGCGTGAGCGAGCTCTCGGATCCTCGCTACATCGGAACGGCGCTCACGCTCCAGACCTGCATCGGATTCCTGATCACCTCGGTATCGATCCAGCTGATGCCGATCGCGGTGGCCGCGGTAGGTTGGCGCTTCGCATTCGTGTTGCTGGCTCCCGGCCCCCTGGCGGGAACCATGGCCATGCTCCGCCTGCGAAACCTGACGCAGCAGAGGTCGGGGAAGCAGGCGTGCTGAGGGCGGGCCAGCGTCAAAGGATCCGTTCCCTTTGACGATTGTTCGACGCCTGGAGGAACGCTTCGTTGACGCTCGAGTTTCTAGGCTGTCCTCCGCGAGGTACCGCGATGTACGAACTGCGAACGGCCCCCCGATATTTTCTGCTCAATCACCTTTCCGCGATGGTCGACGACATCCCCTCGAGCGTGGTCGATCTGTCGCCGAGAGGCGCGCGCCTGCAGTTGCGGCAACCGCTGACGGTGGGATCCACACTCACTCTCCGGGTCAGCACGGACGCCGGCGAGTTGGAGAGCGATGCTCGCGTGTTGTGGTGTGAGCTCGCTGCCGTCGCCCTGGAGGACTCAGCCGAGGACCGGTACCTGTGCGGCTTGCGGTTCGGAGAGCCACCGGCCATGGCCTCCACCATCATCGCCGGGCTTTTGAACTCCGGCGCGGCACTGCTCATCGAAGACTACCGTCGCGCGGAGCGCTATCGTCTGCGCACCTCGCTGACCGCATCCTTCTCTCACTTTCCCTCGGTGCGGGTACGCGATATCTCCACGCAGGGGATCCGGGTGACGATGCCGGCGCCCGTGGAAAGCGGGACGGTCGGCGCGCTGCGGTTCCGCATCCATGGGCGCGAGACACCGGTCGACCTCCGCGCCCACGTCGCCTGGAGCGCACCGGGCGAACGCCTGGGAACCTTCGAGTGCGGCCTGCAGGTCGACGAGGGGCACGAGTGGCTCCGCGCCGTGATCGATGAGCTGGCCCTCCGCAACGAGATCGAACTGGAAGCGGACACGCTCCGCCGCAAGTTCGATCCCCTGGCCGGCGAAGAGATGACCGGCCTGCTCAATCTGGTGCACTGAGACGAACGCGATCCGCGGTCGGGCTCGCCACTGCGCCGGCGCCGGAAAACTGAAGCCTGTGAGGGTCCTCCCTCGGACCACGCCCCGCGCGCTACGCGCGACGACCGGTCCATGTATGGTTCAGGCTGTCTCCGGCATCAAACAACCCGATTGATCCGGAACGGCCTGCGCCTGTGGACCCCGTTAGCCGCGATCGGTGTTTCCAGACTGCCGTGCCTGGCTCGATGAGGGTGAGAGCGATCACTGTGATCGGCAACCTCTTGCTGTGAATCGGCTGCGCATGGGCCGCCCTTGACCGTCCCCGAAGCGGCACATAGACTCCGGCTCCGGACGCGATCTGCCTCGTGCGCT
>JBKJQB010000356.1:0-3896 GCA_046594105.1 Thermoanaerobaculia bacterium | reverse complement strand
CCCAGCCCGGTGGTGAATGCCCAGGCCAGAGCCGGAGCGACATCGACGGCGCTGTAGCTGCCGCGCTGGATCACGCCCAGCATGGCGCCTTTCACCTCGCCGGCGTTGGTGATGCCGCCGATCGCGTTGCTGCTTCGGTGCAGCGACTGCGTCGCGACTCGCAGCGGCGCCGACAAACCGCTCGCGGGCAGCGTAGTAGTCAGATTCGACCCGACGATCCTCAACGTATCCACGAGCATGATGCGCGGGCCTCGGGCCGATTCGAACAGCCCGCCGAGGTAGTACTGCCGCGCGGGATCGAGTGGCGTGGAGACGGGAAGGTCCAGTTCGATGCGCTGATGGGCCGTGCCGTCAAACTCCACGCGGGCGCCGGCGAGCTGATGCAGTTCTTCAGCGAAGGCGGGAACTGAGGAGAACGCCGACGGTGGGATCGCCGTGGCACGCACGACGGTTGGAACCTCGAAGGCTCCGGCGGGCACGGTGATCGCGATGCCCTCGCGCGTCACGAATCTCGTAGTCACCGACGGCAGCGCCAGCACACCATCCCCTTCCGCGGTGATGAAGGGCGTCAGGGGAATGATGGCGATGACGGCGTGGCTGATCGCGTCGACCACGCGAAGGTCGATGGCGTCGTCGGTGCGAATCCGGTCGGCTTCGTCGATGCTGCCTGCGTTGAACTGAAACGATCCATCGCCCGATGCGGTGGCCTGGTATTGCGTGGCGAAGAATCGGCCGCGCCGCACGGCGACTGCATTCGCCGCGGCGGGCAGCGCACCGGCCGACCCGCGGATGATCGAGACTCCGTTCGACGGAAGCGTGATCTGAATCCGCTCCGGGTGGATGCTTCCCGAAGGCGGCACGGGCGCTGTGGTGAACTGGGCCGACGCCGTCTGGCCGAATGGTGCGCCGGTCGTGGAGCGAATCCCCGGCCGCACCGCGATGATCCAGGCCGCGGCAGGTTGCAGCGGCTCGGCGGGGGTGAAGGTGACGATGGCGCCGGCGGCCCCGATCGAGCCGGCCACGCGTACGCCGGTGGTGGCGTTCGTCAACGTCACGCCGCCGGTCACGGAGGAGGGATCGATCGCCATATTAAAGGTGACCTGAATCTGAAGAGGTGCTGATGCGTCGCGTTCGACATCGCGCGGCGCGATGGCGACCAGCCGCGGAGGCTGCGCGTCGAGGATCAGATCGAAGGGAACGACCGAGCCAGCGTCGGGGCTCGAAGCACTCACCGCGACCGCGCCCGCTCCCTGCGCCTGCGAATCGGGGCGGAGCGAAAACGGCGCGGCCGGTCTTGCGGCGACCGGGATCGCGAAGGTGCCAGTCGCCCGCGCAAGGTCAGCGACGCCGAGCGGTGAGGCCATCGGCGATCCGATGCCCGCCACCACGCGTGCGCCGGCGGCGAACCGGCCGCTCGCGCCGAGCCTCACACTTCCTCGGGCGAAGGCGATGGGAGCATCGGCGGTCAGGAACAGGTAACGGCCCGCGCGGATGATCCCATCGAGTGGCAGCACCTCCGCGCGCGTCGCGTCGATGCTCATGGCGATCGCGTTGCCGGCCAGCACTCCAGTCGAAGGCGTGGTGGTGGCGGCGAGGCGAACGATCGTTCCGAACGCAGTGGCCCCCGTGATTCCGGCGACGATTTCGGCGACGATTACCTGACGATTTGCGGTAGCGAACTTCGCAGCGCCAACCGTGAACTGGCCGCGCGCCGATTTCTGCAGCGACACCGCGACGGGATCGGGCTTGCCATCGCCATTTAGATCGACCGCGGGCGCTGCCCCGGCGCGCGTGAGGACCAGCGTGAACCCGCCGGCGATCTGGTATCCACTGACCCGCGGCAACGTGGCAAGCTCGCCGGCTCCCATCGGCGCCATCGAAACGTGCAGCGGCTCGCCGGTCGCCCCTTCCGGGATCTCGAGCGACATGGAGTCGTCGCCGGGAATCCTGCCGCCAGCCGGCCCGATCAGCGCTCCCCTCTCGATTCTGGAGAGGGAGTCGACGATGGCGATGCGATCGGCGCCATCGCGCAGAGTCACCGTCCCCGCCTGCGTGCTGGGAGACAAAGCAAATTGCGCGAGGCCGTCGTCGCCGGCGAGCGTGCGATAGACGATCAGGTCGGTGGTGAAGGGAGGATCGTTCAGCACGCGGCCGTCGGAAAGGTTGAGCTGCTCGTCGATCGAGGCCTGCACCACGGTTCCGCTGGGAAAGAGCTTGCCGGCGCCATTGGTGATCAGCGTGGCGATGGCCCGCCCGTTCGGCGGGATCGACTTCGGCTCGAATGCGAAGCTGCGGCTGGTCATGCTGCAGGCTGCCGGCGACGCGCTGCAGGGATCGGCGACGCCGGTGAGCAGCGCGCCTGATCTTGCCGCGGGCGGTCGCGCCAGTCCTGCTCCGGCATCGGGATAGACCAGGGCGAAGTTTCCTGAGGTCATGAGCGAAACCGTCACGCGGCGGGTCGCGCTGTTGAGGGCTGGCGATGCATCCACCACGCGCCACTCATCGCGCGCATCGTCATATTGCGCGACGGAGAGGTTCGCATTCGCCGTGGTGATCGCGGTGAGATCGGCGGCGGTCAGCTCGAAACTCAGACTGCTTCCGGGAATCGGCAGCGGCGCGGTGGAACCCACGGTGGATCCCACGGTCGACCCATCGATCAGCAGTTCCGCCGCTGCCAGCGGCGACCAGCCGAGCGGAAGGAGTCCGGCAACCGACTGCCCGCCGACCGTGGTCAGCGCGACGCGATGTCCGGAGCCGAGCGCTGACGCGGCGATGATCACCTCGACTTTGCGAGTGAGGATCGGATCATCGAGATGAGCCAGCGTCAGCCCTCCGGTTCCGGTCATCACCTCGGCCCCTCGGCGCGCCAGGCGGAGATCGATCGGCAGAACCTGCGCACCTGCGGCAACGATGAGCTGGCGCCATGCGGTGGTGTAGCCCGGCTTCGATGCCGCAATGGTCCAGGCGCCTTCGCGCAGCGAGCGCGCGTAGCGGCCGCGATCGTCCGAGATAGCGGAAGTGAGATCGTGGGAGAAGGAGAGACTGGCGCCGGCGAGAGGCCGGCCCGTCGCTGCGTCGTAGACCGCGCCGCTGACGAACCCGTTGCCCTTCACTGACGGTGCGGCAAGGTCCGATGAGAAAGTCTGCGTGTAGGGGGACGACAGCGGGATGTCGTTCGCATCGCGCGCGTCGCTGGTGATCGTGAGGATCAGCGTGACCGAGGGCAGTTCTCCGTCGAACGCGACCGCGGCCTCATCGCCTGTCGCGTTCAGCACGACCTGCCCGGAAAGCACGGCGCCATCCGACGGCTTGAGACGGATGGTGCCGGCGCTCGAGGCGGTCAGGCTCGACAGTTTCATCGGCCGTGAAAACCGGAGAGTGAGCTTCCTGCCGATCCGATCGAGTGCTGCTCCCAGCAGCTGCGGGCCGCCGCAATCGACGCGGTAGCAGACGTCGCGTTCCGGCGAGAGACTGCCGTCGCCACCCACTTCGCGGATGCGCGCTATGTGGAATCCCTGCTGCCCGGAGAGCGTGAAAATGAACGAGAAGCGCCCGTCGCCGGTCGCGGTCGTCGAGGCCGACACGCCGTCGAGATCGAGGCGGATCCGCGCGCCCGGCGTGCCGGCCGTTCCGGTGATCTGTTCGCGCGACAGGCAGCCACTCTTGTCGGATTGATCGACGACCGGCGCTGTACCTGGTGCGCTGGTCGTGGTGAAAAAACTCAAAGCGAAGGACCCAGCGAGGGCACCGCCGGCGATGTCCCGGAGGCTCTGCGAGACGGTCAGCGTGTAGCGGCGGCCGGCCGGCAGCGGAATCTGTGGCGCGAAGGCGATGGAGTCGCGATCGACGAAGACGCTGCCGGTGATGGTCTGCCCGCTGTCGTCCGACAAGGAGAT
>JBKJQB010000335.1:0-7413 GCA_046594105.1 Thermoanaerobaculia bacterium | reverse complement strand
CGATTGAAGCCGTCTGGTCAGGAACATTTTCAATCGTCCCTACGGGACTCCGTTCCCTACGACGCCGGGATCCCAGGACTGAAGTCCTGGGCTAAGGTCAATCGCCCCTACGGGGCTGGAACCCGCATGAACAAAAGGGATTCGCAAAGCGCGCCGTAGACTTCTTATCGGCCGGTCGCGTGGCGGCGTCCACCGTTGTAGAAACTCAGAGAGTACGACGCCGGCGCCACGATGGTGCCGGCCGGCTCCACCTTGAGAAGGATCGCGATGCTTTTCGGCGGCCCGAACTGATCAAATGGAAATCCAATGCTGACCTGACCGGATGTGCCCGCCGAGATCGTTTTAATCGCTCCAGCATTACCGTTGTAGAACAGGGTGGCTTTCACCGGGGTGGTGGTCGCGGTGACCACCACCTGCGCGAACGAGCCGGTAGCGCTCGTGAACTTGTAGAAATCAACATCCCCATCCTGACAAAACCCTGCCGTCAGCGCGGTTCCGCTCGAGACCGCCGTGGCGGTCTGCGCCGTGTCGTTCGGTTCGAAGGAGTCGCTGCACACCGGCGCGGCTGCAGTAAGCGGCGCGTTGGCCACGAGCACGAAATCCTGCGTCGTCTTCTTGGTGTCGCGGATCTTCGTTGCGATGACGATCACGCGGTACACGCCGGCCGCCGCATTCAAGATCTCCACTTCCTCGGTGGTGTCGCGGGTGTTCACGCCTCTGGTCGCGGCGAGACCGGGCTGCGTGGGATCGAGAACGTACGGCAGCACGGTGTTGCCCGCCGGATCGATGATCCTTACGTCGAGATCGTTGAGCAGTGTGGGCTGCGCCGGATCGTCGGGGGCTGGATAAATCTCAGGATCGAACCATCCCAGCACCACGCGGATCTTCTGCGCGGCCGACAGCACCAGCGGGAACTCTGTCTGCTGTCCCTGCGACAACGTTCCGGTGCGGATCCGCGATCCGATTCCGTTGTCGGCAAGAACCAGGTCGACCGTGGCCTTCGCATCCACCAGTCCGAAACCGTACCCGTAGTCGGGTCCGGGAAAATCGATGGTCGAAGGCCCGACCTGGTCGTCGGCACCGGCGATGAGCAAGGTCTTCAGCATTGCGCCGTTCGGAGTCCGGCCGGCGAAGGTCTTGCGGTACTGCTGCACCACCAGTCCGGAGATCCCCGTCACCACAGGCGCCGACATCGAGGTGCCGCTGAGCGTCGGATATCCGCCGCCCGGACCCGTTGACTGCTGAAACACGCCTTTGGCCACTAGTTCCGGTTTGACCCGCCCATCGCGCGCCGGTCCCCGGGAGCTGAACGTCCCCAGGACGCCGGAAGCATCGACCGCACCGACCGAGACCGAGTTCTTGGTGCTCGACATCAATCCTGCGGTGTTGTACGGACCGTAGGTCGGGTGCTGCGTCTTCTCGCAAAATGGATCCTTGGAAGGAGTCTTGGTGCTCGTTCCGACACTGCAGGTCGAAGCCGGACAGTCCGTGCCCGATCCGTTCTGGGAGTAGCAGAAGATCTCGCTGGTGATCGCGTCGCCCTTGTCGTCGACATGCTGGTGGGCAAACCAGGGGCCGCTGAGCGATGGATGTCCGTTGCTGCCGTCGTTGCCGGCAGAGTGAACGAACAGTGGGACGCCGGGAGAGACGGTGACCGCGTCATAAGGAGAGGACTCGGTCAGGGAGTAGCCGCCGAGATAGTCCTCCCCACCATTCCAGACCCAGGTTCCTCCGCTGGGCTGCCAGCCCAGCGCGTAATCCCAGGAGTTGTTGTCAGCGACGGAGCCGAGCGGCGCAAGCTTCGTCTGTTTCGTCTCGACCAGGACGCCGAAATCGACGAGGACGTCGAATTCGTGCAGCGTGGCGGCGGGAGACATCCCCTTCGCTCGCGCCGCTGTGGTGGTGGAGACGCCGGTCGACGAATCGATGCCCGAGGCGATGATGGTGCCCGCTACATGAGTCGAGTGCAGCTTGTCGGCAGTCGATCCACTGGTGAAGTGGGTGATGTAGCGGCCGCCGAACTGCGGGTGGGTGGTGTCCGCGTTGGCCAGCTCGAAGAGGGACATCACCACTCCGCTGCCATCGAGACCATATGGCGCACTGAATAGAGGCGTCACTTTGGACAGCGAGGCGGCCACCGAGTTGAGCGCGCGAGGTCGGCGCGGCGGTCCGAAGATTCCGAACACCCGCTCGTCCGCGGCCAGCGACTGGAGCGCGCTCGCCGGAACCAGCGCCTCGATCCTCCGCAGAGTCTTGAACCCCATCGTCAGAGGTGTCTGGAGCGAGCCGCCCGCCGTGGCGATGGCATCCTGGGCATCCTCGAACGCGACGTCCTCATGGAAAAGCACCGTCAGGCGGGCGAAGGAGCGAAGCCGCGCCGCTTCGGTCCAGGCGGAGCGGGCAATCTTCCTCGTCCCATCGTAGGATTTTAGCGATCCGAGGTTCGCGGCCTGAGAAAAGGCCGCTGCGGAGCGCATGCGCACAAGATAGCGATCGCCGCCGAGGGGTCGCTGGGTCTCCACACCGGCAGCGATGAGGAGCGAGCGCTCCGCCGCGTCGTATGAATGATCGGCCTCCAGGATGTAGTGGCGGCCGCCCGGGCGGCTGGCCGGATCGCGATCCCCGGTGGCCGCACTGAGCGCGGATGGCAACAACAGGGCGAGGAGCAGAGGAAGGAGGAGTCGTCGCGTCATCGTTCGTCTCGGGCAGAGTACCCCTGTCCGAACGCAGCGTTCCCGATTTTGATTGCATGCAAGGGCATCCCCCTTGCTTGTTCACCAGATCGCCATTTCACGATCAACGACGGCGTGGACGTCGCGCTTTTTGGTTGAAAATCAGCGGGGCAGGTCTTCGTAGCTGCGCGGCAGCATCACGCGAAAGGTCGAGCCGTGGCCCGGTTGGGTAGCCAGTTCCAACCCGGCGTCGAGAAGCTCGCAGAGCCTCTTGACGATGGATAGCCCAACGCCCTCGCCCGGCTGCTGGCTCTGGGGCAAGGCTACCGACTGGGAAGGGACGGAAGAGGGACCGGGCATGTCGCGACGGCGATCGGTGCTCATCTCTCTGGCCTCTTCGGCGACATCGGTCGCGTTGTGAATCTCCTGCGCCAGAGGAGCAGCGTCGGCCTCGTCGATTCCCGGACCGGTGTCCTGGACCGAGAACGTCCATCGATCGGTGTCGCGCGTGCGGTCCAGTCCCCAGGTGACGGAGACGCCACCGCGCTGGGTGTACTTCAACGCATTGAGCAGCAGATTCTGCAGGATGCGCGTGACCTTGGTCCGGTCGCCTTCGACCGGGAGGGTGATGGGACCGTCCATCTTCAGATACAGGCCGCGATCCGTCGCCGCGGCCTGCGACGCGGAGCAGAAATCGCGCACCAGAGCAGCGGCATCGAACGCGGTGATCTCCCGCTGCTCGTGGCCTGCTTCCAGCCGGGCCAGACTCAACAAATCATTGAGCATGTCGTTGAGCGATGCCACGCTCTTGCTCAACATATCCACGACTTCCCCCCGCACCGGATCGGAAAGCGAAGGGCCACCACCGTTGAGCAGTGTGGCCGCGCCTTTGACGACGGTGACGCTCCCGCGCAGATCGTGAGCAGCCGTACGCCAGGCTTCCGCACGCGACCGCTCCATGTTGTGCAGGGTGGAGAGTGCGCGCTCCAGGTCGTTGACATGCCCGGCCGACTCCGCCTGGTGCAGGCGCCAGTACTGATTGGCGCTGGAGGTCACCCCGTCGGCGCACAGCCTGGCCCAGGCGCGACGAACGATCGGCATGACGCTGGGGTCGAGCTCCGGATGGGCCACGGCAAAGCGTTCCAGCTCGTCGCTGAAACACATCTGCAGATATCCCCACTCACGGATCAACTCACGAAGCTGGTAACCCTGCTGCCAGCGCTGCAGGCCGTGCTCACTGACCTTTTCGATTTCGATCTGCCCGGCCCGTAAGTCAGGCGGGCTCGGCCAGGAGCGAAGGGTGTTGGCGAAACAGTCGAGCACTGCGGGGATGTGATCGTTGAACTGGGCCCGGGAGAGTGAGGAGGCCATCTCGCGATCGGGTGCCGCCTCGCCAGCCGCGCGCCACGCATCGAGAATCGCGTCCCGCCGCTCGAGAAGCTCGGAGGCCAGGGAGCTCAACTGCTCTCTGGCGAGGTTGGTCGAAGACACGGCGCTCGTGTCCTGCGCAGGATCATGCGCCATGGAAAGAACCTTCTCTCGACATCGATATCGTTCCTATGGTGCCCGAGGTCGGACTCGAACCGACACGAGGGTTTACCTCGGCAGATTTTGAGTCTGCTGCGTCTGCCATTTCGCCACTCGGGCCTCGATCATGAGGCGGTGATTGTGCCATGAAGAAATGCCAACTGTTCCGCGACTTCTTTGTGGAGCGTGTTGAATCTCAGTCGAGTGATGGGGCACAGACACTCTTGTCTGTGCTCACGATGGGAGGAGGCCTCACGACAGGAGTGCCTGCGCCACATCACCTGCCAGGAACCGAATCCCTTTTCGAAGTGGGTCAACCTGCGGCGACCCGTTGCTCCTGCCAGCGTTTGGCCACCGAGTGCAGCTCCTCGTCGGTCAACACTCGGTTCGTGGACTTGGCCAGCTGGAAGATCTCCTTCGCCAGCAACTCGTCCTGCGGATAGCGGTTCGTGTCGAGCCAGTAGATGACGTTGGAGAGTCCGCACATCGGGCCGACCTCGATGATCTGCTGCAGTCCGAACATGCCGGCCGGCACGCCCGAATAGACGCGATCGGCCAGCCACTCGCTGCCTTTCTTCTTTGCTTTGATGATCGCCGCGGCATGGACTCCGGTGCCGGTGCGGAAGGCATCATGTCCGAAGACGGGGTATTGATCGGGAAGCGGGATGCGCACCGCCGCGGAAACAAACTTGACGTAGTCGCCAAGGTGGGAGAGGTCATTGTCGATCCATCCCATCAGCTTGAGGTTGACCATCAGCAGGTCGATGGGCGTGTTGCCGACGCGCTCGCCGATTCCGGCGGCCGAGCCGTGCACCCGATCGGCCCCCGCCTCAATGGCGGCGATGGAGTTGATGACGCCGAGGCCGCGATCGCTGTGCCCATGCCAGTCCACCTTGACCGCGGGATTGACGCGCTGGACCAGCTCCTTCACGAAACGGATCAGATTGCGCACGCCCCATGGAGTGGCGTGGCCGACCGTATCGCACACACAGACACGCTGCGCGCCCGCTTCGATCGCCGCGGTATACAGCTTCTCCACATCACCCGGTTTCGCTCGCGTGGTGTCCTCGGTCACGTACATGACCGGGAGGCCTTCGCTGGTGGCGAAGCGCACCGCCTTGGCCGACTGCTCGATCACCCAGTCCAGGTCCCACTCCTCGGCGAACTGGCGGATGGGCGACGAGCCGATGAAGGTGCAGGCCTCGATGGGGAGACCGACGCGCTGGGAGATCTCGATGATGGGACGGATGTCGTTCTCGTGCGTGCGCGCCGCGCAGTTCGCTGCGATGTTCAGCTTCTGGTCGACGATCTCCCGCGCCAGCCGCTCCACGGAACGCTGTACGTGCGGGCCGGCGCCGGGCAGACCAATGTCTGCCGAGTCCACGCCGACCTCGTTCATGTAGTGGAGGATGCGGACTTTCTCGTCGAGGGTCGGATCGGTGACCGACGGCGATTGCAGACCGTCGCGAAGAGTCTCATCGTCAAACTCGATCTTCTTCTTTGAGGATCGTGCCGCCTGCTCGCTGCCGGCGTTCCAGTCGTAAATCAGATGTTCGAGGTTTTCCATCGCAGCGTCTCCGGTGGGGTGAACAAAGGAAAGAGTATCGAATTTCGAAGGGGGTGGGTGCGGATCGCTGGCCCGCTCCCGATTCGACGGATCGAGTTCCTGCCGAAGGCGGCTGAGGGGGCTCGCTCGCGATGAAGCAGGACCCCTCATCCCCGCTTCGCGTTCCTTCTCCCCGCTGCGGCGGGGAGAAGGAACGCGATGGCGAGAGCTTCCCGTATCTCACCACCATTGGCTGCGCACCGCGCAGTGTCCCCGGCTCAGAGGCGTGAAAAAATCCCCAAACCGTCATCCTGAGCGGCGTGGGTGGCGGGCGGGAAGCGAAGGATCTGCAATCACGAGAGCCTTGGCTGGGACAGTTTCGTGATTGCAGATCCTTCGCCGTCTGCGCGCCTCAGGATGACGGTTGGGGATTTCCTCACAAGCTCCTCAGCATGACGGAAGATGCTTTCTACTTCCCCTGGAAATTTGCGGGGCGTTTCTCGATGAAGGCCTGCATCCCCTCTTTAGTGTCCTGGCTGGCGCAGAGGAGGCCGAAGAGCGCTGCTTCGAGGAACTGCCCCTCCTCGAACGGCATCTCGCTGCCACTCATGACCGCCTCGATGGCAGCGCGCACCGCCAGCGGTCCGCGGGTCATGATCTTGCGGGCCATCTCTTCGGCTGCTGCCAGGAGCTGATCGCCGGGGACGACTTTGTTCACCAGGCCGATGCGCAGCGCCTCCTCCGCTCCGATGCGATCGCCGGTGCAGATCAGTTCGAGGGCTTTGGCTTTGCCCAGAAGCCGGGCCATGCGCTGCGTGCCGCCGTAGCCGGGAATGATGCCCAGGCTGACTTCGGGCAGGCCGATCTCCGCTTTGTCGGAGGCGATGCGGATGTGGCAGGCCAGGGCCAGCTCACAGCCGCCGCCGAGGGCAAAGCCATTGATTGCGGCGATCACCACCTTGGGGAACCGCTCGATGAAGGAGAAGATGAATTGCCCGCGCTGGGAGGTGTCCTTGCCGGTGATGGGAGTCTTCAGCGCCAGCTCATTGATGTCCGCGCCAGCCACGAAGGCCTTCTCCCCTTCGCCGGTCACGATCACCGCTTTGACCGCGTCGTCGTCACGGGCGCCGACGAAGACGCGGTAAATCTCTTCCACCGTCTGGGCGTTGAGGGCATTGCGCACTTTCGGCCGGTCGACACGCAGGATCAGGATCCCGTCGCGCATTTCGGTTTTCACATTTTCAAGAATTTCGTCAGCCATCGTCTCGCTCCCGTTCGATTCTTTTAACAGGCAGGAGGGTCTCCTGCCACAGACATCACTTCCGATCGAAGGGCACCGGTTTCTCGCCCGAATAGTCGTAGAACCCTGCTCCGGTTTTCCGTCCGAACCGTCCCGCCAGAACCATCTTTCGCAGCAGGGGCGGCGCGGCGAAGCGCTTCTCCTGATACTCCGCGAACATCACGTCGGTGATGTAGTACGTGGTGTCCAGTCCGACGAAGTCCAGCAGGGTGAAGGGTCCCATGGGATACCCGCAACCGAGCTGCATGGCTTTGTCGATGTCCTCCACCGAGCCGACCCCTTCCTCGAAGGCCCGGATGGCGTCGAGGATGTAGGGAACCAGCAGCCGGTTGACGATGAACCCGGAGTTGTCGCGCGCGGCCACCGGT
>JBKJQB010000295.1:0-16875 GCA_046594105.1 Thermoanaerobaculia bacterium | reverse complement strand
GTCCGTTTGCCCCGTCCGTTTTGCGCGACGCCGTGGGCGAATGGTTCGAGACCGACTACGACGTCCCCTTCATGCTGCAGGTCTACCAGATCCGTCAGGAGAAACGGGCCCTGATCCCCGCGGTGACGCACGTGAATGGGTCGGGCCGCCTCCAGTCGGTGACCGAGAGCCAGAACGCGCGCTACTACCACCTGATCGAAGCCTTCCGCGACCGTACCGGTGTCCCCCTGGTGTTGAACACCTCGTTCAACGAAAACGAGCCGGTGGTCAACACCCCCGCGCAGGCGCTGGACTGCTTCCTTCGCACGAAGATGGATCTCCTGGTGATGGGCGACCTGATGATCCGCCGGAACTCCGCGTCCTGAAATTGCCCGCCGTTCGTAGCGCGGGCATCCTCGCCCGCGGGAGCTCGCGGAGCAGCAGCGGCTGCAAGCCCACGTCCTGGCCCCGCAGGCATTCCGGCGCTCGACCTCATCTGCGGAACAGCTCGCGCGACAGCAGGAGCTCAGCGAGGAATCGCTCCCCTGCGTATTGCAGACCGGCGCGTCCGTCGAGAATCGTTCGCTTGATCAGAAGCGAGTGGACCAGCACTGCCAGCGGCGCGATGATCCGGAGCCGCCGCAGGCGCCCGGACCATGGGAGCTTTTTGAATGGAGTGCCCTTCAGCTTCCGCGCTTCGGCGCGCATGTAGACCTTTTGTCGCGCCAGAAAGTTGCGCAGGTCTTTCCGGTCGTCATGAATGATCGATTCCTGCAGTCGCTGCAGCGCTCCATTCAGACGCACCCTCTGCGTATGACCATCCTGATAAAAGGCGAAGGCGCCGCGGCGGAGCAGAACTGGACGGGGAGGATAGAGCGACGCGCGCAGGGGACGTCCGTCGATGGCGTAGACGAACGCGGCTTCGAATCCTGCGGTGGCGGCATCCGGGTGCAGCGAGGAGAGCTCGTCAATGAAGGCCTCGCTGAGAAAGTAATCGGCGTCGAGTGTGAGCACCCATTCCGTCGACACCTGGGCAGCGCCGTACGACCACTGGGCATGGTGCGAATCAAAACCGCGCTGCAGGACGCGAACGTTCGGAAAGCTCAGGGCAATGGCCACCGTGGCATCCGTGCTATCGCTGTCGACCACGACCACTTCTGCGGCCCAGCGCAACCGTCCAAGCGTTCGCCCGATGTTCGGTTCTTCATTGCGCGTCAGAACGAGCGGCGTGATGCGGTCGAGCATCGTGGAGGGGATGGTACCGCGCCGGCGCAGCGCGCCGGAGGCTCAGCGCGCCGGACGCGATGCGGCGATGCGCTCCAGGTAATGCTGTTCCATCTCCCCGGCGACCTGCGCCCAGGTGTAGCGGCTCTCCACCAGCGCACGACCCTGGCGACCCATCCGTCCCGCCTCTTCCGGATCGTGCAGCAGTTGCCGGATCGCCGTGGCGATCGCCGCGGGCGAGCGGTCCACCACCAGACCGGCCCCTGCTTCCGTCACCGCGGAGGCCAGACCCACCTCCGGAGACACGATCACCGGGGTGGCCGCAGCCATGGCCTCCAGCACGACATTCGCGAAATTCTCGGAATGGGATGGGAGCACCAGCGCGGAGATTGTTGCCAGCAGTGTCTGTTTGACCGCCCCGCTGACGGGACCGGAAAACTCGATTCGCTCGATGGTTCCATTGCGGCGGGCCTGGGCGAGCAAACCGGGCAGAAGGCGCTCCTCGTCGTTGCCGGCGACGATCAACCGAGCCTCGGGGACCAGAGCCATCGCGTCGATCAACAGGTCGAGACCTTTCTTCCAGCTGATCCTCCCGAGGAAAAGAATGGTGTGGTTTCGCCGCGATTCCTTTTCGAGAACGGGAAGCTCCGTACCGTTGGGGAGGACAAAGGGCGCGGGCAGAGGGATTCCCGTTCGGATGGCATCGTCCCATTCCTGTTGCGCCGTGAAATGAACGGCAGCCGCTTCTGCGAAGGTCTGTTTTTCTACGGCCGCGATCCAGAGCCGTTTGACGAAAGAGCTCTTCCGTTCGATCAGTTCGGGAACCAGCATGCCGCGTGGTGACACCACGAAGGGGACACGCATCCGGTGCGCTGCCCTCGCCGCCGCCCATGTGGGCCGGAGAAACACGGAGTGCAGATGGACGAGGTCGTAGTCCTGAACATGGCGCTGCAGCCAGCGGCGCATCGAGGGAGAGAGGTAGAGGCGACGGGCCAGCGGCACCGGCGCCGTGGCGAAATAGCGGACGTTCACTCCGTCGAGATCCACAGGGACGCCCAACAGCACATCCGATTCTCCGGAGCCATCCGCATTCGTCGTGACCACGTCGACCTGATGTCCTCTCCCGGCGAGGGACCGGCAGAGTCCATGGACCGAATAAACCGGACCGCCGTACCGGGTGGCCGGAAGGTAGGTCGGTACGACGTGGAGAAGGCGCACCGGGAGAGCTTACCTGTAACGTCCGCGGACGCCTCGACGGGAGGTTGAGCGGCAGACTTTTCCTTCGAATGGGCCGCCGGATCGCTGCTTCAGGTGGCGACGGAAACCTCGGATGGAACCACTCGCGGTCCTGGCGTGGCCGGCACGCCCGTGGCCCGATCGGCCGCTCGTTCATCGAGAGAGGCCGTGGCGAGGAGACATCCCAGAGTGAAGGCACTGAACAGCGTCAGGAGTGGATCCGAATATGCCTGCGCCGAGGCGACGAAGGTCATGGCGTCGGCCACGAAGAGAGCAAACAGCCCGGCGCGCAGCAGTTGCGAAGACTCGGGGATATCAGGATGAGCAGTGAGCTTGAGCAGGACCCCCATCATGACGACAATCAGGATCCCCACGGCCAGGACCCCGGGGACTCCCAGCTCCACCGCGAGCTTTCCCAGACCTCCCTCCTGCCATCCAAGCGCGACTTTGGACGAAGCGATGTGTTGGGAGCCCTGGGTAGCGGCACCCAGGCCAGCTCCCATGAAACCGTACTGTTGAACGGTGCCGGCCAGGCCGCCCTCCAGCCGCCCGAACAGTTCGTCGCTGGTGGTCTCTGCACCGCGTGCGTAAACGCTCGATTGCTCGTTGGTGCGAACCTGATGGGTGACCAGGCCGATGATCACGGAAACCAGGACGAAGATGAGCACCTCCGTCAACTTCATGCGCTTCATGAACCGCCACAGCAGCGCAACGGCGAACACGGCCACCATGTAGACGGCTTTTCGACGCCCGCTCATCAGGCAATTGAGAAATCCCCAGCCGGCGACCAGAAGCCAGGGCCAGGAACGGGAAAGGACGCGGTGATGCAGCGTCATCAGCAGGCCGATGCAGGCCAGGGTCGCCGCGTGCCACCCCATGATGTCGGGGGCACGATAGAAGCCGGAGAGAAGTCTCACCGAGATCCCGGTGATGAACCGGTAGTTAGCCTCGATGGCCACCGTGCCCAGCGCTGCGGACTGGACGTGGAAGTACTCCAGGGGCGTGCCGATGAGAGCCACCGACGTGAGGATGGAGTAGAAGCGGAAGAGTCCGAGCAGCTGGTCTTCCCGCTGAAGATAGGCGTAGCCAATGATCACCGCGGGAATGGGGATGAAGTAGATGAAGAGGCTGAGCGCGGGGACTTTCCAGTTCTCAAGGCCGAAGGTGAGGATCCCGTTGACCGCCGCCAGTCCGAGGAACAGAAATACGAGCAGCGTGGCCTCCCAGATGCCGGCGAAGCGACGTCCGAGATCCCGCGCGTACGACTGCAGCTCGTTCTGCGCCGCAAACAGGATCACCACGTAGATGAGAACGATGCTGAGACTCATCACCACCGGGGTGCCTGCGGTCAACTTACGCGCAGGATCCTGCAGAACCCCGCACAGGATGGCCAGCGTCCATCCGCGACGCCAGTTGACCAGCGCCACCACCATGGAGAGAAACAGGAACGACCCGAAGACGATGGGGATCATGCGAAACCGATGGGCCCAACGAGAACCCCTCCCCCGTCATTTCGCCCGCAGTCGTCAGAATCGTTGAGGGGAAGAGGATTCGGCCTGACCTCCGCTCGGTGCTCCGTGGGCGCATCCGCCAGCCAGACCTGCCAGAAAGCTTTCATGCGGAGGGATTGCTCCGGTCCGGCGGTGGCAGCAGACGTCTGCCTTTCCTCGCCAGGCACAGACCCAGCCACATGCCGCGGAGCTCTCCCACAAGCTTGGTGGGAATCATCCACGGATGACGGAGGTGGTAGCGGGTGGCCACGTTCTTTCGAAGACGGGTCAATGCATGCCTCCAGAACGGACGGCGGTGGTGCGCCGCAAAGTAGTAATCGCCGGCAGAATGCGCGGGGGAAGGACTGCTCCGGTGGTCCCCGTAGGAGCGCAATCCGCCTGAGGAGAGCTTCAGGTGACGGAGCGTGGCCTGGGGTGAGAACCACACCAGACCTCCGGCAGCCCCGACGCGGAGCGCGAAATCGGTTTCGAACCGGTGGGCAGCCCCCACAAAATTTTCATCAAACCCACCGATTTGCAGCGCGCGCTCCCGCTTGACGGAAAGATTTCCGGCGAGAACGTTGGTCAGGAAAATACCCTGATCGTGGTTGAAATGAAATTCCAGATCGTCCGGCGGTTGCTCCTTGTGCTCCGAGACTTCGCCTGGTTGCAGAACCTGCCCCACCACCGCCCAGATTCGAGGATCGTCATGGGCCTGGAGATGGGCCCGCAGGAGTCCGGAGGAGGGGTTCACATCGTCGTCGAGGAACAGGATCAGTGGTGTTGCCGCGGCGAGCAGCGCCGCGTTCATCGCTTTCGGAATCGATGGTGCCGGAAGGCGAATCAGGCGGATGCGCCCCTCCTCGTGCCACCGCATCAGCGGTTGGTTCGCTTCTGCGGTCTGGTCCACGATGAGGATCGCGTCCGGTGGTGGATCGAGCGTGAAGAGCCGCTGCACGGTCTCGACCACGAGCGCCCCTCGGTTGAACGTAGGGATGGCCACAGTGATCAGGTTGGCCTCCCTTCCTCGAGCCAGCGAAGCGCCGACCGTATGCCTTCGACGCCTCGAGCGTAGGTCCAGGTAGAGATGATGGAGCGCGAACGTTCGGCCATGGAGGCCCTTTCCGCAGGATGCTCGACCATCCAGCGCATTGCCTGCGCGAGCGCGGAGGGATCACCGGCGTGATAGATCAGGGCGTTGTCCCCCTGCTGGACGATGTCGCCGATCGATCCGCAGCGGTCCGTCACGATCAACGGCAGCCCGCAGGCCATCGCTTCGTTCACCACAGCGCCACGAGGCTCGTAAAGCGAGGGAAGGACGAAGACATCCGAGAGCGAGTAGTGTCGTGGCAGGTTCGTCTGGTTGACGAAACCGGAAAAATGAACGCCGCTGAGCTCGTGTGTGCGCGCGTAGTCTTCCAGCGGCGCGCGCAAGGAGCCGTCCCCGATGAACAGAAGGGCGGCCCGGTCGCGCCCGGGCATTTGCTCGAAAGCCCGCAGCAGAGTCATGGGATCTTTCCGCTCCACCAGCTTCGCCGAGTACACGAAGACCACCTGCCCGGAGCCGATCCCCAGCTCTGCACGCATCCGCTCGCGTTCCCCCTCCGTGAATTCTGCGCTCTTTACAAAACGCTCGTTTTCCACCGCCCACGGCAGAAGAAAAAAGTGCGCAGGATCGGCACCGTAGTGGCGGTAATACTCTCCGTTGAGCACCCCGGAAATCATGAACCCGGTGGTCCTGCGGAACAGCGCGCCGAGCAGCCTCGCTCGTATCCGTGACCGCAGGCTCGTTTCCGGTGGCGGAAAACTGCTGTCCCCGTAGAGAAAAAAGGGAATGCCCGCGAGGCGGCAACTGAGAATCCCGGCCATCGCAGTGATCGACCCCCAGCCGAGCATGAAGATCACCATGTCGTAGCGGCCGCGCACAAGAGCGGTGACGATGCCGGGATTGAGGTGCCGTGTCCAACCCCGATTGCTGTCGCCGGAGAGGTTGAACAGGAATCGATGCGAATACCCGCTGAGCAGTTCGAGGTCCCAGCGCAGCGTTGAAGCCATGTCGGCGTCGCGATACGTCACCGCTCCCGCCTGCGAACAGTAAAGGACGGTCAGATCAATGTCCGGTGCGCTGGCCAGGAGACGGAAGAAGGGATCCTGGTACTGGATCACGTGCGAGGCGACGATGGCCACCCTCCGTCTCGACATGGTCACTGGCGATTCCGGACGAAACGCGCGGGCACGCCGGCCACGATCGTGTAGGGCTGCACGTCGTCGGTGACCACCGCGCCCGCGCCGACGACGGCGCCGTCGCCGATGGTCACACCCGGCAGCACGGTGCATCCGGTTCCCAGCCAGACGTCGGCGCCGATGGAGACGGGGGCGCTGTCGATCCCCTGCTCGTCCAGACGCTGGCCGCGTGCATGCCGGTGACTGTGATCGGTGATGAACACACCTGGCGCGAGAAGCGTGTGAGCACCGATGCTCACGGAGAGGGCCACATCGATTTCGCAACCTCGTCCGAGAAACGCATGATCGCCGATCTGCAGGGCCGCCTCCGGCGCGACCAGTTTGAGATAGACGTCATGCTCAATCTCCACCCTCGCTCCGAGGGTGATTCCTCGGGCGTTCCGAACCTGCAGCCGCACGCCCAGTGAGCACTTCGGGCCGACGCGCGCGCCGAGCACTCGCAGCCACAGCGCGCGCACTCGACTGGCGAGCAGGGCCAGTCCGCTGCTCATGACTCCTTCCTCAGGACCAGGCAGATTTGGTGGGCGAGCGTTCGCGGTGCGAGGCGAAGGGCTGTGCGGTCCAGCGCCCGCAGCAGCCGCACCGGCAGCAATCGATGGAGATAGCGCACCATGGCGTGCCCGGAGATGAAGGGCGTCTCGAAGTAGATCACCTCTTCCACCCGAAGCCCGGCCTGGTCCGCTGCGGCGCGCAGCTCTTCCTCCGTGTAGGCGAAAAAGTGGTCGCCTCCCCCCGCCGAGAATTGCCGGTGCTCATGCTGACGGGGATC
Source organism: Thermoanaerobaculia bacterium (assembly GCA_046594105.1). GTDB lineage: Bacteria > Acidobacteriota > Thermoanaerobaculia > Gp7-AA8 > Gp7-AA8 > JBDSGC01. The sequence continues at coordinate 9,933 of JBKJQB010000295.1, read as the reverse complement.
GCCCAACTCTCGATACGAGGGGAGGGACGAGCGGAAGTAATCGTGATTGGGCGTGGAGATGACCAGGGCTCCTCCCGGAGCCAGGCTGGCCGACAGGATTCGCAGCAGCTCCGCGGGGTACACCAGGTGCTCGATGATCTGATTGGCGAACACCACGTCGAAGGTTCCGAGGTCGGGACGGTCGAAGATGTTCGCCACCTCGAAGCGGATCTCGCCGCGCTCGTATCGCGTCTTCGCGTAGTCCAGGAAGTGCTGCCGGACATCCACCGCGGTGACCCGGAGACCATCCTCGGCGAGCAGCAGGGCCAGGGTCGCCTGGGCGCAGCCGACGTCGAGCGCGGTGCGGGATCCGAACTTGTGGACCAGGGAGCGGTAGAGAGCGAGTTGGTTCTGATACGAGTGATAGGAATGCCGCTCGATGTTGCGGTCCCACAGTTCTCGAAGATCGTTCTGATAAATCTCCAGAACCTCCGGCGGCCATTGAGGATCGAAGACGGGCGGTTTCATGGGTCTCGCACCGCCATCAGCCAGCCCCGGATCTGCCATGGGTTGGTCTTGAGGGAGTCGCGGAGATAGCGCTGCCATGCGGGATCTCGATTGCGGCGCAGGCAGCTGGCGATGAAGTAGAGCGCTTCCGACTTCCGCCGTCGTTCCCCGCGGCGGGAAGGGCGGGGACGGATCGCCGCGGCACGCCCGAGCAGTTCCTCTTCGGAGCCTCCGTTCCGGATGTCGATGGCCAGGGCAGCCGAGGCAAACTGCTCCAGTCGATTGCGACTGCTGATGGCTCCGGTGTCCACGAACGCTTCGTACAGAGTGGGATCGGCCATGGCAATCGTTCCCCGATCGCTCAGGCGGATCCAGAGATCGAGATCCTGAGCAAAGTAGAACTGCGCGCGGTAGCCACCCGCGGCGAGGTAGGCATCCCGGCGGAACATCGCCGACCCATGATGAGGCAGCCCGCGGATCGCAGCGACGGGATCCGACCGCAGGCTTTTCCGGACACTCTCCCCGCCCACGGACGAGGTGTACAACAACTCGCCCGTGGGAGCCCGGAATGCTGTGCTGCAGCCACTCAGGACAACGGTCGGATCCCCCATCAGCGCACTCTGCGTCTCCAGCCGCGTGGGCATCGACCGGTCCCCGCAGTCATGCCGTGCGATCAGCGGGGCCTGGGCCTCGGCGCACCCGCGGATCAGCGCGCGGGTGATGCCGGCATTGTCCTGACGGAGGAGGCGGATGCGCCGGTCACCACGGACGAATTCGTCGAGCAGAGCGGAGGTGCCGTCAGTCGAGCCGTCGTCTACCGCGATGAGCTCAAAGTCGGTGAGCGTCTGGGCCAGGATGCTTTCCATTGTGGAGCGCAGCCGGTCCTCTCCGTTGTAGACCGGCATGACGACGGAGATTTTCACCATCGCAGCCGATCCGAGAGGAGCGCCAGCTTTCCTGTCGCCGTCCAGCCCAGCAATCGGGCCACTCCTTCGTAGACGCGCAGATCGACCGCCGGGGAAACCGAGCGGGCGGCGCGAATCAGCCGGCTCGATTCGTCGTCCAGACCGGCGGCCCCGCATTGCCTGGCCAGCAGGAAAAGGCGGCGGGCGAAGGCGAGCATCTCCGGGGACGAATCGGACACGCCGGCCCGGCGGGCGTGGGAGAGAATCAGCTCGTGAGCCCGGGCCCGGTCGCCAAGCCGGGCCGGATTCGTGGCGCCGCCCCGGGACAATCGGTTCGCGTCATGGTCCCGGATCTCTGCCCCTGTCTCCTGGACGTGAGCGAGCAGAACGCCCAGGGCTCCCGCACGTGCGTCGTACTCCCAGTCCTCCTCCACACTGAGCGAAGTCCACGGTCCGATGGCGTCGGTCACGCTGCGACGAAACAGCGGAACCGGCGTGTCCCACCAGCGCGCCAGCAGCAGCGATGGGAAGAGAGTGCGCTCGATTCGATTGGCTGGCTTCCAGTCGCAGACGATCTCCCTGCCCATCGCGTCGCGATGGCGCGCCGGGCCGTAGGCGATGCCGCACTGGGGTGAGGCGCGGAGCGCGGCGACCTCCACTTCGAATTTGCGGGGCAGGAGGAGATCGTCGCTGTCGAGATACTGGATGAACTCGCCCCGTACGGCCTGACGCCCCGCCTCGCGCGCCAATCCCACTCCTGCATTGGCCTGGTGCAGCACTCGTACGAGGCCCTCGGAAGATTCGGCCAGCGCGTCCGCGATGGCGCCGGTGTCGTCGGTCGAACCGTCGTCGATGATGAGAATCTCGATCGGCCGATACGTTTGCTCCGACACGCTGGCCACCGCTTCCCGCAACATCCCCGCCCGGTTGAAGACAGGAATGATGGTGGAGACCAGGGAGCTCTGCATGCGAAGCTCATTGTATCGGGGCGCCATGGAGAGGGGAGACATGAGGCAGCACCTGGGCCTTCAGGCGATGGGTTTGGTGTGACCGCGTGGACCGGGCCGCGACAATCGATGCGCCGCGCGCCGTGTAAGATGAAGATCGGTCTGAGGATGCGCAAGGCATGAGCGAGCAGCTGAACGAAGGCATCTCGGTCGTGGTGCCCGTCTACAACAGCGAGAATTCCCTCACGCCCCTCGTCGAGCGGCTGGAGGCCGTCCTGCCGTCGCAGGCTGCGAACTGGGAAATCCTCCTCATCAACGATGGCAGCCGCGACGGAAGCTGGGGCGTGATCCAGACCCTGTGCGCTCGCAACGAGCGGCTGCGGGGATTCGATCTGCTGCGCAACTTCGGCCAGCACAATGCGTTGCTGGCCGGGATCCGCTCGGCGCGGTACTCGATCACCGTCACCATCGATGACGATCTGCAGCATCCTCCGGAGGAGATCCCGAAGCTTCTGGCTCGGCTGCGCGAAGGGGCGGATGTCGTTTACGGAACGCCGAATGTCCTGCAGCACGGGCTGTGGCGGAATTTCTTCTCCCGGTTCACCAAAGCGGCTTTGTCGCACGCGATGCGCATCGAGAATCTGGTGGATATCAGCGCCTTCCGTGCCTTTCGCACCGGACTGCGCGTGGCCTTCGCTTCGTATGGCAGCCCGCAGGTCCTGATCGATGTGCTGCTCTCCTGGGGCACCACGAAATTTGCCTCGGTCGCCTGCGAACACCAGCCGCGCACCATCGGCCGGTCCAATTACACGCCGCTCCGGCTGATCAATCAGGCCATGGTGATTCTCACCGGCTACAGCACGGCGCCGCTGCGGCTGGCCAGCTCCATCGGGTTCCTTTTTACTGCCTTCGGATTCGCTCTCCTGGCCTGGGTGCTGGGGCGCTACCTGATCTCCGGCACCAGCGTGCCGGGGTTTCCCTTTCTCGCTTCGGCGATTGCCATTTTCTCCGGCGCGCAGCTTTTCGCGCTCGGCATCATGGGTGAGTATCTGGCGCGAATTTTCAATCGCAGCATGGAACGGCCGGTCTATGTTGTGAACGGGACGGCCGGGAAAGAGACGCCGTGAGAACCGGCTTTTGTGTCTCCGGGAACGGCTCTTTGTTCCGGCAGGCGGTCCTGCGACGCGAAGAGGCGGGAATCAACCCGGCCCTGCTCATTCTCGAAAGCAAGGCGGCCGGCGATCTGGAGGACTTCGCGTCCGGCCACGACGTCCCGGTTCTTCGCCTCGATCCGGCAAACCGTTCCGAGTTCGAGTCCCTGCTGACCAGGGCGCTTTTGGATGCCCAGCTGGACCTCATCGCTCTGACCTTCGATCGCGTGCTCCCTCCCGATCTGGTGCGATCCTGCCAGGGGCGCATCATCAATGTTCATCCCGCACTGCTCCCCGCCTTTCCGGGAATGCGCGGAATGTCGCGAACCCTCGATTCGGGCGCTCGATTCGGAGGGGCGACCATCCACGAGGTCATCGAGGAAGTCGATGCCGGCAGGGTCATCGCCCAGGCGGTGATCGGAACGATTCCTGGTGAGGCCGTCGCGGACTATGGAGTGCGCATGTACGCGTGGCTCGAGCCGATGTTCTTGCAGGTGCTCTCCTGGTTTTCCGAGGGCCGGGTGGAGCACGACGGCGAGGGGCGAGTGATCATTCGGGGCGCCCGATATGGAACGGTCCCCGTTTCGCCTGCCCTGGAGCGCTTCCATCAACGGGCATGAGGTGCGTCATTCTCCAGCCGTCGTACATCCCGTGGCGCGGCTACTTCGATCTGATCCGGAAAGCGGACGTGTTCATCTTTTACGATGATGTGCAGTACGACAAACATGGCTGGCGGAACCGCAACCGGATCAAGACTCCCCAGGGCTCCCGCTGGCTGACCATTCCGGTGCGAAGCCGTGGAGCGATCAGCGGCCATGTTCCGATCGATCAGGTTTCCATGTCCAGTGAGGAATGGGCTGGGGAGCATCTGGCTACGTTGCAGCGGGTGTACGGCGCGGCTCCCTACTTCGACCTCTATCGGCAATGGCTCGATCAGACTTACGCGGATCCACCACGAATGCTCGCCGAGTTCACCATCGCCTCCACGATTGGCCTGGCCTCCCTGCTGGGAATCACCACCACCCGCTTCCTTCGCTCTTCGCAGTTTGCGGTGAGCGGGAAGAAGACGGACCGTCTGATCGAGCTTCTCCGGCAGGTGGGCGCTACCCATTACCTGAGCGGTCCGTCTGCGCGCGATTACCTGGAGCCACAGAAATTCGCCGATGCCGGAGTGACTCTGGAATGGATGGCTTACGACTATCCCGAGTATCCTCAGTTGTACCCGCCCTTCGATCCGCAGGTATCGGTGCTCGATCTCCTCTTCATGACCGGGCCCGACGCGCCACGTTTCATCTGGAGCTCACCTTGAATCCGATCCCCTTCAACAAGCCGTCCGTGGAAGGCAGGGAGCTCGAATACGTGAATGATTCGATCGCCCGGGGTCACATTTCCGGGGATGGCACCTATACCAAACGGGCCAACGCGATGCTCGAAGCAATCCTCGGAGACGGCAGCCGCGTCCTCCTGACCACTTCCTGCACGCATGCACTGGAGATGGCCGCCATCCTCCTCGATCTGCAGCCGGGCGACGAGGTCATCGTTCCCTCCTTCACGTTTGTTTCCGGAGTCAACGCCTTCGTCCTGAGGGGCGCGAAACCGGTGTTCGCCGATATCCGCCCGGATACGCTGAACATCGACGAAACGCAGATCGAATCGCTGATCACGCCGCGCACCCGGGCCATCGCGCCGGTGCACTACGCCGGGGTGGGCTGTGAAATGGACACGCTCCTCGACATCGCCCGCCGCCACGGGCTGGACGTCGTCGAAGACAACGCCCACGGTCTCTTCGGAACCTATCGCGGCAAGCCGCTGGGAACGTTCGGTAGACTGGCCACGCAGAGCTTTCACGAGACCAAGAACATCAACTGCGGCGAGGGGGGCGCGCTGGTTATCAACGACCCGGCGCTGGTCGAGCGCGCCGAGATCATCCGCGAGAAAGGCACCGACCGCAGCCGCTTCTTTCGCGGACAGGTCGACAAGTACTCATGGATCGATATCGGATCGAGCTACCTGCCGTCGGACATGCTGGCCGCGTATCTCACCGGGCAGCTGGAACAGGCAGACACCATTCAATCCAAGCGACGGGCGGTGTGGCAGCGGTACGCGAAGGAGCTCGTTTCCTGGGCTCGGGCAGCGGGCGTGGGCATGCCGTTCATTCCTGACCATTGCCAGCAGCCGTTCCACATGTTCTATCTGCTGCTCCCTTCGCTGCAGTCCCGCCAGCGGATGATTCTGCACCTGCGGTCGAAGGGGATCAGTGCCGTGTTTCACTACCTACCTCTTCACATCTCAGAAATGGGGCGGAGTTTCGGTGGAGCGGCGGGCGACTGTCCGGTTTCCGAGGGTGTGAGCGACCGGTTGCTTCGTTTGCCTTTTTATAACGGCCTGACCACAGAGGAGCAGGACCGCGTCATCGAAAGCATTCTCCAGCTGACGCCGTGACCGTGGTCCATCCCTTTTGACATGACCGAAGGCCCCTCAGGTATCGATGCTTCGCGCGTTTCCGCGACTCCACGGTACCGCCTGCCCATTGCGGCGATCCTTCTGCTCGATTTTGCAGTCCTGGTGCATCTCGGTGGCGGGGCGGGGGCGGCCGCGCTCTTCCTGCTTTGTTGCGGATTCCTCCTGCTGCCCGCAGTGATGCTGGCCATGCGCGCGCCGGTGCTTCGCTCCATGCCGGCTGACCTTCGGCTGGTCAGTGCGGCGGCGCTGATCGTCCTGCTGGCCGTTCCCTGGTATTTCGTCAGGAAAGCGATCGGGTTGCCTCTCGTTGTCGATCTGGCCACGTCCATCCTCCTGACTGCGGCGGCACTTCGGTTTGTGGCACCGCGGCGACTGCTCGGCGAGCTTCGTCCCGTTCTGCGTCCACTGGCGATGCCCTGCCTGGTCGTTCTGCCGCTGATCTTTTCGCTCATCTGGCTCGGTTTCGAAGTGCGACTGGGCACGCAGGTCCGCTACTACGGGCTGCTGGCGATCGATTTCGGGAACCTGGCCTCGGTGATCTCGGCACTGCGCGCCTCTCCGATGTTGCCGCTCTCCTTTGTCGCCGGCACCGGCGCGCTGCGCTATCACTGGCTGTACTTCACTCTTCCGGCCACCCTCGCCGATTTTCTCGGCGCCTCCATGCCCAGTGCCAATGCATTGATCCTGATGAACCCCCCCGTCGCCGGTCTGCTGTTCCACGCAGTGCGGACGGCCGTGGTCTGGTTCGACGAGGGGGCGCATGCACGCTCGGCGACGGCGGCGGCTTCCGTGGCCTTGTTCGCTCCCTTCACCACCTACTTCTACCAGGGGATCGCCTCTCACCTGCCTGCCTGGCTGGCCCTTCCGACGCGCAATCACCTGCTGCTGTCGCCGATCAACAGCATGGTGACGTTCGGCAACAACAGCTTCGCCCTGGTGCTGGTCCTCCTCGCGCTCATCCAGTTGGAGCGCTGGAATCGGGAGGGCAGGCGGGGTGACCTCGCGGTCGCCGTGATCGCGCTCTGCATGATCATCGGCTACAGCGTGACGCTGGTCTTCTCCCTCGCGGCGACGGTCCTGGGATGGACGCTGCTCCGACCGGGCCGGCGTCCGGCCATCGCGCTTTTGTGGTTTGGTTTGACCGGAGCGCTGGCGGTCGCGCTGTTCCTCTCCATCGGCATTCTGGCCACTGGAGGGTCGCGGCAACTGGCTGCCGGGTTCGACCAGGGTCAGTTTTTGAAGATGGTATTTCTTGGAATCGCGCCGCTCTGGTTTCTGGCTCTGATCGGTTCCCATCTTCCGCGCATCGGCGTCTTTCAGCTCCTGATCCTGTTCTCGATCGCGGTGCCGTCATTTCTCTACGTGACTGGAGGTTCCGGAGCGCTGATCGATTTCTCGATGAAGACCGGATCGCTCATCGCCGTCGCGCTGGCTCCGCTGATTGCGCCGGGGATCGAGCGGGTCCTGCAAGCACCTCGTCTCCGCTGGCGCACGATTGCGGGCGGCCTTCTCATGGCCATGGGGTTGGTGCAGACCTCGGTCTATGTCCTGCAGTTTTCCTGGTATCGGATGGCTCGACCCGATGCCAGGGGCTGGTCGGTCCCTGCGGACTACCACGACGCGCTGATTTGGATCCGGGACCACACTCCTCCGGCGTCGGTGGTGGTCGACGGAGAGGGTGCGAGCGTCGGGGAAGTGCTCGCACCGATGATGATCGGGGAGCGGCGCGTGTGGCTGCCCACCCTGTATACCGAACAGTCTCTGATCGTGGAATCTCCGTCCACGGTCAGGCGGGACGTGTGGATGGCATTTCTGGCGGGAGACCAGGCGGCCTCGCGGCAGCTGGCATCCGAGGCGGACTATCTGCTGGTTCCGGGCGCGGTGCACGCCGGCCCGTGGCGGGAAGTCCGGCACGGGACGTGGAACATCCTGCAGTCGACCGTGCGCGCGCATCGATGAATGCCTCTGACATGTTCACCAGTCTGAAACGATCTCTTGGCGTGCTGTTGTACGACGCACCCGGTTTCACGATGCGACTGCTGTCGCTCGGACCATTCAGGCGCCATCTCTCAACCTGGACGCTGATCAGGAATCGGGCCGAAGCGATCGAGGACAACGGTTCCGGCGTTCGATGCCTCTGGCAATTCACTTCCGACCTGCACATCGTTAAGGTATGGCCCTCGACCGGACGCTGGCTGATGCGGCGGGCGTTCGCGCAGTGGCCCATGCATATCCAGCCAGCGCCCGCCGCGGCGGGGGACGCGCCCCGCGTTTCCTTCATCATCGGCCACCGCGGGCGCGCCCGGTTGCCGCACCTGCTCCTGACCCTGCAATCGATCGCCGGGCAGAGTGTCCCGGTCGAATGCGTCGTGGTGGAACAATCACTGGAACCGGAGATCCGCGACGAACTGCCCTCGTGGGTGCGCTACATCCACACACCCATTCCGCATGCCGGCTTCGACTACGCCCGCTCGTGGACGCTCAACGTCGGCGCGCGCGCTGCGCGAAGTGCGGTGCTCATCCTTCACGACAACGACATGATCGTTCCCCGCGAATATGCAACGGAAGCGTTGCGGCGCACTGCCGAGGGTTGGGAGTTTCTGGACCTGAAGCGATTCATTTTTTATTTGCGGGAAGAAGATTCGCAGAGGGTCTTTGTCAACGGCGATCTGTCTGCGGACCTGCCAGCAACCGTCGTTCAGAATTCCCAGGGGGGCAGCATCGTGGCGTCCCGCAGCGCCTACTTCTCCATCGGTGGCTTTGACGAATCGTTCGTCGGCTGGGGCGGAGAGGACAACGAGTTCTGGGAGCGGGCCGAGGCGGGTGGGCGGGTGTGGCATTGGGGTTACCTGCCGTTCCTACATCTTTTCCATGCCCCCCAACGGGAGAAGATGCGAGGGAACGACGCAACGGGGACGCGCCGCTGGCTCGAATTGCGCGCCACCGCGCCCCTCGAACGCATCGCCCGAATGCGCGACCGGGAGATGGGCCGCGAGGACCGTCCGGCATTGGGCTCGTAGTGCGGAGAGCGCACAGAATCGGGAGTGCTCGCTCAGCGCGCCTTCTGTTTTTGCGCCGCGCATCCGAGCGCGGATTCAGGGCCGCGTGGCCACCACCAGAAGACTCGATCCGAATGGCACGCGCCGGCGTCCCTCCAGAAGCGACGTCTCCAACCAGAGTGCGCTGGCTGCCAGCCGTCGTGCCCATCCTTCGTTTACCTGATGTTCGGAACGGAGATCGTCGGTCGTCACCTGCTTTCGGAGGCCCAGTCGGGTCGGAAGGGCCCGCAGCGCAAGGATCGGCAGTGGCAGCAACCAGAACAGGCTGCTTGAAAAATCGACTCGAAAACCGCACGTCCGCAGCAGATCATCGATGCCCGCGCGCCGGTAGCGACGGAAGTGGCCTGCCTCCACGTCATCGATGGACCAGAGCGCTGGTCCGGCCGGAACGGTGAGATAGATCCGGCCACCAGGCTGCAACAAGCGGAACAGCGTCAGGAGGAAACCCGCATCGTCGGAGACGTGTTCGACCACATCGAACACACCGATCGCCGCCATCGATCTTTCGCCGAGGTTGACGGTGTCGGTTCTCCCGCAGATCACATGCTCGACCCCGCGGGCGACCGCGTTTCGCGCTCCAGCCTCGCTCGGCTCGAGCAATACCGCAGTGAAGCCGGCATCCTGCAGGGCGCGGGTGACGTAGCCGTTGCCTCCGCCGACGTCCAGGAACATGCCCGATGGCGGCGGGAAGGAGCGGACCGTTGTCAGGATGGCGCGGTTCCGATGCTGAAACCACAGCGAGCGATCTTCGATGCCGAAGCACTGGTCGCTCCCGTGCGACGGATACGAGACGGGGGCGGCCCCCTCCGACCGCCAGAATCCTTCGGCCGATCGCGTCAGACCCCTGGTCACTTCCGCGATCGTGATCATGGAGGTCGATTCTAGCGGGCTAGGAGTCTGCGCGGCAGAAAGTCCTGGAGCG
>JBKJQB010000151.1:0-7802 GCA_046594105.1 Thermoanaerobaculia bacterium | reverse complement strand
AGTGTAGCTGATCAGGTGTGGTGGTGTGGTGCGGCCGTCCCGGCCGCCCCTGAGGTCGTAATTCAGGATGCGGACAGCGTTGTGCGCGGTGGCGGCCGGGACGGCAGCACCACACGTCGATCAGCGGCCGTACAGTGAGCCCAGCCGTTCCGCCAGCAGCGCCAGGTCCCGCTGCGACAGGGTCTGCGCGTGGTTAGTCAACTCCTTGACCAACGCCACCGACGCCGGATCGAGCTGCCCCAGGCGCAGCAGTTCGACTTCGAAGTCCTCAGCGATGCGATCGATGAGCCCCATCTTCAGCGCCGCGGGAGCATCGAGTACCTCGTTGCCGAGGAGAAGAGCGCGAGCGCCGGGGCCATCGAACAGCTTGCGCCATCTCGATGTGCCGCCGTAGCCGGTGACGATTCCCAGGCGCGCTCCTGGATGCGAGAAGCGTGACCGCGGCGTGGCCAGCCGGAGATCAAAGGCCATGGCCAGATCGAGCGCACCACCGAAACAGTCGCCATCGATCCAGGCCACGGTCACCGCGGAGAGCTCTGCCAGAGCACGGAAGACCTCCTGTCCCAGGCCGGCCAGTCTCTCCGCCTCCTGTCCAGAGAAGAGGCTCATCTCCTTCATGTCCGCCCCTGCGGCGAACAGTTTGGGACGGGGCGACTGGAAGGCGATCACGCGGACCGCTCCTGCTCCAGCCAGCAGTTCGGTGCGCAGGGCGTTGAGCAGAAGACTCAGTTCTTCGAGCGCAGCGCGTGACAGCAGGTTCATCCCGCCGTCGTCGAACCAGACCGTAACCCGACTCCCGTCACGGTCGACGCGGAAGCGCCGAGGCTCGACGTCCGGCATCACTCAGGCGGCGTGGACGGCGGCGCGGATGGCCTCGACGGCAGCGGAAGTCGGAGTGCCTGGCAGGAAGATCTCGCGGATTCCCATTTCCTTGAGCCGAGGGATGTCTTTCTCCGGGATGATTCCCCCGGCGAACACGATGACGTCCTGGGCACCCTCCTCCTTCAGCAGCCGCATGATCTCCGGAAAGAGAACGTTGTGCGCACCCGACAGAATGGACAGCCCGATGGCATCGACATCTTCCTGCACCGCGGCGGCCACGATCTGTTCCGGAGTCTGGCGCAGACCGGTGTAGATGACTTCCATCCCAGCATCCCGCAGTGCCCGTGCGATGACCTTCGCGCCGCGATCGTGGCCGTCGAGACCTGGCTTGGCAATCAGCACCCGGATTTTCCGCTCACTCATGGACTGGTCTCCTGCGCCGCATCGGGCGCTCCGTCGCGGAACACCGAGAGGATCACCAGGTCGTGATAGGTGCCGTCGCGGTAGAAGTCCCGCCGCAGCCGCCCCTCCTGGATGAACCCATGCGACTCGAGCACATGCTTGGCCCGTTCGTTGTAGTCGAATACGTTGATTCGCAGCTTGGCCAGATTCATCTCGTCGAACGCGAAGCGGACCAGGGTCTGGATGGCGTCCTTACCGAACCCGCGATTCCACGCCGAGGGCTCGCCGATGAACAGACCGAACCAGCCGGTGCGGGAGACCCAGTCGATGTCGTGGATGGAGGCATTGCCGATGTGGATCCGGTCGTCTTTCCGTTCCACCGCGAAGTGACGCTCGTTGGCTCCCGGCTGCATCGCTCGATCGAGCCACTCGATCTCGTTGCTCAAGGCCATCGGGTAGCGTGACTTGAGCGTGCGGACGATGTTCGGGTCGTTCATCCAGCGGTAGCAACGCTCGGCGTCCTCGCGTTCAAATGCGCGAAGGATCACATGCTCGCCTGCCAGCATGAAACGCCGGCGGCCGCTGGCTGCATCGGGCGCGAAGTCTCGTTCGGTCTGGTTTCCCACGGGCGCGGATTATACGGGCTGGGACTTGTTCAGCGGTTTCGTCCGCTAAGCCCTCAGCCTGCCAGCACAACCTTCGGTCGCACTTCGACCGGCCCGCCCTCGCGCAGAACGTTGATGACCTCGCCGATGGCCACCAGCTGGTCGTGCGGGTTCCCCAGGGCCAGCAGGTCGCCCGCTCGAACGGCGACCGACGGCGTCAGGATCACCGGTTGACCCTGCATCATGCGGCCCTGTTGCGCCCAGTCGATCCGCAGTTTCTCCAGCGGCAGGTCGACTTCGGAAAGGGGCTGGAAGTGCGGCTGCGCCAGGAGCTCCTCGATGGTGGCCACCTCCATGCGGTCCTGCGAAATGGCGTCCGCGATGGCAAAGCGACCGATGGCCGTGCGGCGCAATTCTTTGAGATGCGCCGGAACGCCCGCTGCCGCCCCCAGGTCATGCGCCAGGGACCGCACGTAGGTTCCGGCCGAGGACCGCACGCGGAAACGAGCAGTGGAGCCAGTCAATTCGACGATTTCGAACTCGTACACCGTGACGCTCTTCGGCGTGAGCGCAGCCGTCTCCCCTTTTCGCGCCAGCTCGTAGGCCCGCACCCCTCCGACTTTCTTGGCAGAGAACTGCGGCGGCATCTGCTGCAGCGCGCCGATGAAAGGCTCCAGCAGGGGCTTGAAGTCGATGTGCTCGACATTCACCTCGTTCCGCTCGCCCACCGGCGTTCCGGCCGCATCGTAGGAATCCGTGGCCCAGCCGAACTGGATGACTCCCTCGTACGTCTTCTCCATTCCCATCAGGTAGGCCTGCAGTCGAGTGGCCTTGCCTACGCAGAGGACCAGCAGCCCGGTGGCCAGCGGATCGAGCGTTCCGGTATGCCCGACCTTCTTGAAGTTCGCACGGCGCCGGAACTTCTCGACGACATCATGGCTGGTCGGACCGGAGTTCTTGTCGACCAGCACCAAGCCGTCGTTCACGCGTTGCGGGGGGGTGGGCATCGGGTCGCGAAGAATACTCGAAAAGAGGCTTTCGTAGCGCCGGCATCCCTGCCGGCCGTGTCGCGGGCATCCTGCCCGCGGGAGATCGCCCAGCAGCGCCGGCTGGAAGCCGACGCCACGGCCCGCAAGGATGCCGGCGTTACGAAAGCTTCGCTCAGAACACGGCGATCGAGTGACCGCGGGCCGAGGCGAAAATCGTGGCCGACGCTTGCGAACCTACGCCGCCGGCCGTGCCGGCCGCTACGCGATAACGCTCAAGATTCCGATCAGCTTCGCTTTCGCTTCCGCCAGCGGAAAGGGCATGGTGCAGCCGCTGGCCGCTTTGTGCCCGCCGCCGCCGAACTGCGCAGCGACCGACTGCACGTCCACTCCAGGCTTGGCGCGCATCGACACGCGCGTCGATTTGCCGTCGAGATCCTTCAACAGCGCCGAGACCGTCACGCCCTCGATCATCCGTCCGTAGTTGACGATTCCCTCGGTGTCTTCCGGCGAGGCGCCCGCTTCGGTGAAGAAGCGGTTCGGCAACTCGATGGTGGCCACCTTCCCGTCCGGCGTGATCTCCAGCGTGGTCAGGCAGAGACCGAGCAGCTTGATGGCTCCCCTCGGCGTGCTCTCGTTGATCCACAGCGACACGTCGCCGGGAACGACACCAGCCCGCACCAGTTCTTCCGCCGCTTCGAACGTGCGGAGCGTCGTGTTGTGATAGCGGAAGAAGCCGGTGTCCGTGGCCAGCGAGACGTACATGGCGATGGCGGTCTCCCGATCCAGTGGCAACTTCAGAAAGCGCCGATTGATCTGCAGCACCATCTCCCCCACCGACGGCGCGTCGACGTCCAGGTAGTTGATCTCCCCGTACATGGTGTTGCCAAGGTGGTGATCGATGTTGACTACGGGACCGGGAAGAATGGGGTATCCGCAGCGCTCGACCTCGGGGCACTCCATGGTGAAGACCGCATCGAGACCGCTGGGATAGTCGGCAGGAAGGCTGTCGGTGATGGTGACTTCGTCCGCTCCCGGGATGTTGTGGAGTGCCTTGCCAAAGCCATCGCGCACCTGCACGTGCGCTTCTTTCCCCATCTGCCGGATGAGCCGCTGCAGGGCCAGTCCGCTGCCGAGCGCGTCGCCATCGGGATTGCGATGCGAGGTGATCAGGAAGCGGCTGCCGTTGCGGATGCGGTCAGCCACAGCGGCCGCGGCTGCGTCAGGATTGGTCGTCTGTGGTTTCGTCAGTTCGTTCGTCGTGGTCATCAGTCTCTCGTGTCTCGGACGTGCGCACGCTGGTCAGGATCGCTTCGATCCGGCCGGCGCGCATGGTGGTCTCATCGAAGCGGAAATCGAGCTCAGGGGTGTAGCGCAGGCGGATGCGCCGGCCGAGTGCGGAACGGATGGGACCCTTCCGCTTGCGCAGCTCGTCGACCATCTTCCGCGTCTTCATCTCGTCCAACCCACTCATGTAGACCTGGGCCAGATGCAGGTCGGGGCTGACATCCACGCCGGTGATGGAGGCCATGCCGGGATCGATGTCCTTGAGGTCGAAGCGGAATACCTCGACCAGCGCGTCGCGAACGGACTCGCCCACTCGTGACGTTCTTCGTGTTTTTCTCATGATGATGGCCGGCTGGCGGGCCGGATCTTACTCCGTTTCAAAATGCGCGATGCCCAGGCTTGCCGTTTCGTCGAAATCGAGTTTTTCGACGGTCCAGCCTGCCAGCGTTCCTTCTCCATTGGTCTCCACGAAATGAAGGATGCGCTCCAGTGCGGCATCGGCGCTGGCGTCGTCGAGGGAGACGAAACAAAGGCCGAGGCGCGCGCGCTGGTGCACGTCGTTGAGTCCCACCTCGGCGGCGGAGATCTCGAAGCGATGGCGAAGCTTGTCGCGCAGGCTTTTCACCACCATGCGCTTGTCCTTGAGCGATTGCGCGAAGGGGATGTGCAGCTCGCAGAGGGCGACGGCGACGATCATGAATCACTCACCGGCGAGGAAGGATGGCGACCGCGCGAGCGCGGCCGCCAAACCTCGTCCTATGCCAGAACCGAAACGAGCTGCTCGACCTTGAAGGCCTCGATGACGTCGCCAACCTTGACGTCCTGGAAGCGATCGATGCCGATGCCGCATTCGAAACCCTGACGAACTTCGGAAACATCGTTCTTGAAGTGACGCAGCGATCCAATCTTTCCTTCCAGGATCACGCGGTTGTCGCGGAGCAGCCGGATGCTGGCCGTCCGCGGGATCACGCCGTCGAGCACCATGCAGCCGGCGATGACTCCCGCCTTCGGCACCTTGAACGTGTTCCGCACCTCGGCCCGTCCCTGGAAGACTTCCTGGAACTTCGGATCGAGGAGCCCGGTCATGGCTGCCTTCATCTCGTCGATGAGGTTGTAGATGATGGTGTGGAGGCGCAGATCGACGCCTTCCTTGCCCGCCAGCTCCGCTGCGCTGCGCTCGGGGCGGACGTTGAAGCCCACCACGATGGCGTCGGACGCGCTGGCCAGGAGCACATCGTTGGTCGAGATCGCGCCCACCGAGGAGTGGATGATGTTGACTTTGACCTCGGGGGTAGAGAGTTTGCGCAGCGTCTCGTTGAGCACTTCCACCGAGCCCTGCACGTCAGCTTTCATGATGATGTTGAGCTCTTTGGCCGTCCCTTCCTTCATGCGCTGGAAGAGCTGGTCGAGCGACATCCGTCCGACCTTGGTCTGTGAGCTTTCGCGCGCCTTCTCCTGGCGCATCTGGCCGATCATGCGGGCCTGAGTGTCGTCATCGACGCCCTGGAACGAGTCGCCGGCGTTGGGAACGTCTTCGAACCCGGTGATCTGGACCGGTGTGGCCGGACCGACTTCCTTCACCCGCTCGCCGCGCTCGTCGCTCATGGCCCGGACGCGGCCATAGGTGGTGCCGGAGAAGAACGGATCGCCGATCTTCAGCGTGCCGTCGTGGATGAGGACAGTGGCCACGATGCCGCGGCCGACTTCCTTCCGGGCCTCCAGAACGACGCCGCGTGACGGCATCTCCGGTGTGGCTTTGAGATCGAGGATGTCGGCGGTGAGCAGGATCATGTCGAGCAGGTCGTCGATGCCCTGCTTCTTGACGGCCGAGACTTCCACGGAGACGACATCGCCGCCCCACTGCTCGACCAGCACGCCGTTTTCGGAGAGCTCGCGACGAACCCGCTCCACGTTGGCATTCGGCTTGTCGACTTTGTTGATGGCCACGACCATCGGCACCTTAGCGGCGCGGGCGTGGTCGATGGCTTCGCGTGTCTGCGGCATGACGCCGTCATCGGCTGCGACGACCAGGATGACGATGTCCGTCACCTTCGCGCCACGAGCACGCATCATGGTGAACGCCTCGTGACCGGGCGTGTCCAGGAAGACGATCTTCCGGCCGCGCTTCTCGACGTGGTACGCACCGATGTGCTGGGTGATTCCGCCAGCCTCACCGCCGGCCACGTTGGTCTCCCGGATGGCGTCGAGCAGTGAGGTCTTGCCGTGATCGACGTGTCCCATGACCGTGATGACCGGACCGCGCGGCGTGATTCCACCGCCAGAGTTCTTCTCGTAGGCTTCGAGCTCGCGGGCGTCTTCGAAGGAGACGACGCTGGCGTCGATGTCGAGGTCTTTGGCGATCTCCATCGCCAGCTCGGCGCCAAGCGGCTGGTTGATCGACGCCATGAGTCCCTTCTTCATCAGAAGGTGCTTCATGAGGTCATTGGCCTTGATGTCGAGCTTGTCAGCGAGTTCTTTGACCGTCACGCCTTCGGTCAGCGTGACCTTTCCTGTCGGGCGCTTGAACTCCAGCACCTTCGCGGAGACGGGGGCAGCCTGCTTGCGGGCGTCGCGCCGGGCCGAGGGCAGGGCGCGGTTGCCCGGCTCCTCCCCTTCCACCAGATCGGGCAGAACGATGTCCGGACCGAGGTCGTCATTGATGATCTGCGTGCCGGAAAACGGACCCTTGGTGAAGAGCTGGTTATCGACTTCCTGCGGCCGTTCACTCTTGCCGCGCTTGCCGGTTCCTTTTTTCTTGGGACCGCTTTCTTCCTCAGCACCAGGTTTCTTGCGACGGATGGTTCCGCCGCCGGGCAGTGTCGACGGCGCCATCGGAGGGGCGGAACGTCCCAGTCCGGGAGCGCTGGGACGAAGGCCGGGGCCACTGCCTGCACCACCTGGTGCGCGCATGCCCATACCTGGACCGCTGGAGGGTCGCGATCCCATCGGACCACTGGGGCGCACACCGGGGGCACCGGGGCCGCCGGGACGCGCAGACAACGGAGCACCGGGACGCATTCCCCCTGCACCTGCTGGACGCGGAGCGCCGGAGGCAGAGGCGAAGTTGTTTGCAGGACGCTTGATCGGAGCCTGCCCTGCGTAGTTGGGGCGTGCCGAGGGCAGCGTCTGAGCGCGAGGCCCGGTGGCACCGGTGGGCCTTCTGAGCCCGGTCTGATGAGTTGCGGCGGGTGCCGCGGCCATCGGCTGGTGGACTGGTGCGGCTGGCACGTGAGCGGGAGGCGCGTCGACCGGAGGCACAGAAGTCTCCGCGGCTGGCCGCGGCTTGACGACCGGTGCGGGCGGGGCTTCGAGCGCAGCGCGCTCCTCGTCCTCGGCTGCCTGGACGAACTCCGGGATGATGACGCTGGGCGGAGCGGGAGCGACTGGCGCCCCATCTTCCACCGGCACTTCTTTCTTCACCCGCGGGGTCGGCTTCACGATCGGGCGGGGAGGACGAACCGCTTCCTTTTTCGCAGCCACGGTGGGCTTGTCCTCGCGCATGATGACGCTGCGCGAGCGCGTGTTCAGTTTCTTGCCGGTGATGAGCGCCTGGATGACCTCGGGCTCGAGGATCTGATCCGGATCGCTGATCTCCGCGCCGAGCGACTGCAGCCGGAAGATGAGGTCCTTGTCCGACAGGTTCATCTTCTTCGCGACGTCGCTGACTCGAAATTTTGCTGCCGCCATTCAATCTCCCTTG
>JBKJQB010000027.1:0-24733 GCA_046594105.1 Thermoanaerobaculia bacterium | reverse complement strand
CCATACCGTCGCTCCTTCTTACGGTAAACCGCCCGACATAATCCGTGGTCCAGTTTTCGGGGAGCAGACCAGGAAGCCGGCGGACCGGCCGGCAAGGATGCCGGCGCTCCGTTCGCTTCGCTCCCGGCCGGTGGCATGCAGCGGGTAGCTGTCAGGATGATCGCGACGACGCTCCGTTCGAGTTCTGGAACTGGCCGATCCACGCGATCGGGCTACCAGGTGGGAGCCAGCGTTCGCGACGCCTGACGTCCGAGCAGCCCCAGTGTGGCAGGGTCGTCTCCGCGCAGTTCGCGCAGCACGCCGGCGAGATAGCTTTTGGCCACCGATTTTCGCCAGGTCATATGAAAATCGGTGTTGTCGAGCGGCTTGGCGTAGCGTGAGGCCCGCTCGGCAAACTCCTCGATGGAGTCGTCGGTCAGCATCTTCCCGACCAGCATCGATGCTTCGGTGAGAAGGATGGGCCTCGAGGCGACCGCGCCGAGAACCACCCGCGCTGCCTCGACCGCTCCGCTCTCGCTGAATCGGAGCGATGCGGCCACGCCGACAACAGGAAAGTCGAAGGCTCCGCGGCGCCGCAGCTTCCAGTAGGTGGAGCGATTCTGCGAGCCCGGAACCCGGATCGAGGTCAGCATCTCGTCGGGACGGCGGGTCAGGAAGCGCATCCCATCGTCGTGGTACAGCGCCTCCAGCGGAATCTCCCGTTCGCCGCTCCGCGACAGCAGTGTGACCCGCGCCTCGAGAGCGATGAGAGCCGGCGCGGTATCGCTGGACGAGACCGCCCAGCAACGCGAACTGGAGGGAGCGACCCAGCAGACTCCATCCTCCGCATTGGCCACGTCGGGGACGGCCACGCCCGAGGGACCGGGAGCCTTCTTGCAGAAATCGATGGCCTGCCGCCAGTCGTAATTCTGGTTGTAGTAGTTGCAGCGGGTGTCCAGACAGAGGTTTCCGCCGAGCGTCGCCGTGTTGCGGATGATCGGCGTGGCCACCTGAGCGGCAGCGCGGAACAGGGCGGGGTAATTCTGGCGCACGCCAGCATCGCGCACGACGTCAGAGAGCGTGGTGCAGGCGCCGATCTGCAGATCGGTACCGTGGTGAATTCCGCGCAGTTCCTGAACGTGACGGAGCGAGATGAGGAGCTCCGGCATCTGCTGGCGCCGCTTCATGTTCGGAACGAGATCCGTACCGCCGGCAAGCAGCATTCCGCCGGGACCGCCGTCCGCCAACGCCTTCACCGCGTCCTGTGCATCGTGCGCCGCGTGATAGCGGAACGACCCGGCGCGCATCATCTGGTGGGTTTCTCCGTGATGTTCGAACCCTGCGATTCCGGCGCCAGCCGGATCCCTGAGGCAACGACCTTCGACTTCCGCGGCTTCTCATTCGTGGCCCGCCCATCGCCACCCTCCCACGGAGGTGGAACCTTCGAGGCCTCGGGCCACACGATGGTTGGAAATTGCCCCGGCCCCACCCGCGGAGAGCGCCCCAGCGCTTTCTCTTTCAGCGCTCTCAGAATCTTTTCCGGCGTGATCGGTACTTCGTCGATCCGCACTCCCACTGCATCGAAGACCGCATTGGCGATGGCGGGCATGATGGGGAGCAGCGGCCCCTGCCCTACCTCTTTCGCCCCGAACGGACCATTGGGTTCGGGATCTTCGATGAAGTAGGTGACGATCTCCGGCATCTCCATGGTGGTCGGACTCTTGTACTCGAGCATCGACGGAAACTTGTGCACCAGCGCGTGCGAGAGCTTCGGCGGGAGGCGACGCATGGCCTGCTCTTCCATGAGGGCCTCCCCCAGCCCCATGTAAACGCCTCCCTCAACCTGACCGCGCGCCAGCACCGGGTTGAGCACCTGGCCGATGTCGTGGCCGATCCAGATGCGATCGACGGACAGCCAGCCGGTGGAGGGATCCACTTCCACCTCCACAATCGCGGCGCTGTAGCTGTAGGAGGGTGAGGGGCCGACGCCGCCGCCTTTGTATTTCGCCGGCGAGACTGGGGGCCGGTAGGAGCCGGTGGTCCCGATCGTGCCGGAAACGCTTTCCGTCGCGATGATGGCTTCCTGGAAGGTCACGCCCCGGTCAGGGTCCTCCGAATCGAAGACGCGCGAGCCGGCGAAGACGACGCGGTTTTCGGGAATGGCCAGTTTGGTGCTCACGGCGCTGGCCATCAGGGCGCGCGCGCGGCTGGCAGCCTCGATCGCAGCGTTCCCCGCCATCAACGTGACTCGACTGGAGTACGAGCCGAGGTCGACCGGAGTGAGATCGGTATCGCCGGTCACCAGCTTGATGTCGTCCGGCTGGATTCCCAGAACCTCGGCCACGATGCCCGCCAGAACATCATCGGATCCCTGACCGATCTCGGTGGCTCCACAGAACAGCGTGACCAGTCCGGACCGATCGAGCTTGAGCTGAACGCCGGAATGCGGGAGGTCGTTCCAGTAGATGGGAAGACCGGCGCCGCAAAGGTACGAGGAGCAGGCCAGACCGATCCCGCGACCGTACGGCAGCTTCTGCCACTTCTCTTTCCACCTCGATCCCTCCACCACTCTCTCGATGCATTGGCGAAGACCGATGGTCTCGATGCGCATCCAGTTCGCGGTGATGGAGTGCGCGGGAACGATCTGCTGAAGCCGGAGCTCGGCGGGATCCTTTCCCAGGGCCACAGCGATCTTGTCCAGCTGGACTTCCTGCCCGAATCGCGGCTGCGGCGTTCCGTGACCTCGCTTCGGCCCGCAGGCAGGCTTGTTAGTGAAGGTGCGGCAGCCGCGGAAACGGTAGCGCGGCACGTGGTAGGTCACCGTCTGCAGGGCGCCGGTATAAAACGTGGAGGCCACTCCGTAGCTTCCGTACGCGCCGCCGTCCAGCAGGGTCTCCAGATCCATGGCCACGATGGATCCATCGTTCTTCACGCCGGTCTTCAGACTCATGGTGACCGGGTGGCGTCCGCGGTGGCAGTAGAAGACTTCCTCACGGGTGAGACAGATCTTCACCGGCCTTCCGGTGATCAACGCCGCTTTGGCCACCACGATCTCGTGGTTGAAAGGGTCGCTCTTGCCGCCGAAGCCTCCTCCGTTGGGAGTGGCCACCACCCGGATTCGATGCGGCAGCATTTCCAGCGACCGCGCCAGCGCACGATGCACATAGTGAGGTGTCTGCGTGGCCGAGTAGAGGCAGAGCTTTCCGTCAGGATCGAGGAGGGCCACGGCGGCATGCTGCTCGATGGGAAGGTGCGTATTGCCCTCATAGAAAAAGGTGTCCTCGAAGACCTGATCGGCGCCGGCCATGGCCGCGTCGACGTCGCCGAACTCCAGGGCCACCTTCTTGTGCACGTTTCCCTCATCTCCATAGTCGTGAATCCTCGGCTCCGCGACGGCGAGGGCTTCCAGCGGATCGGAGATGGTCTGGAGGATTTCGTACTCCACATCGATCAGGTCGAGCGCCGCCTGGGCCTCTTCTTCGGTCGAGGCGACCACCGCTGCGATCGGATCTCCCACCATGCGCACCTTTTCGCGGCAGAGCGGCTCCTCGTCCTGACTGACCGGGAGGATGCCGTACGAGATGGGGAAGTCGTTTCCTGTGAGGACGAGGTGAACGCCCGAGGCCCCCAGCGCGCGGCTGATATCGACGCTTCGCAGAATGGCGTGCGGATAGCGCGAGCGCAGGAGCTTGCAGTGCAGCATACGAGGGAAGGTCAGATCGTCGGCGAACTGCGTCTGTCCGGTGACTTTGGCCCGGCCGTCGACGCGCCGGCGCGGTTTCCCGATGATCCGGAAGCTCGGCTTCTTTTCGCTCATGGACTGCCTTTCCCGTCGACGGAAGGAGAGGTCGCTGCTGGTGCGCATGATTCGGCGACGACCGTTGCAGACATCACCTGCGCCGCCTCCTCCACCGCTTCGAAGATCTGGATGTAGCCAGTGCAGCGGCAGAGGATTCCGGAGAGGGCGTCCACGATCTCACTTCGGGAAGCGGCGGGCTTCTCCTCCAGCAACGCCTTGGCGGTCACCAGAAACGCCGGTGTGCAATACCCGCACTGCGCCGCACCACAGTCAGCGAACGCTTCCTGCAGCGGATGGAGACGAGCGCACGTGGCCAGCCCCTCCACCGTGGTGATGGAAGCTCCTTCGCACTCCAGCGCCAGAACCAAACAGGAAAGCACGGGACGGCCGTTCATCAGAACCGCGCAGGCACCGCACTCCCCCAGCTCGCAACCATGTTTGGTGCCGGTGAGGGAGAGATCCTCGCGCAGGACCTCCAGGAGACTCCGGGAGGGGTTGAACGAGAGCTGCACGGGCTCACCGTTCACATCGAGATTGAGCTGCGCTTTTTTCATCAGTAGGAACGGCTCTCCATGCTGAGGCCATCAAGATAGCAGAGCGAATCATCGTGCACCGGGCAGCGGGCGATGAACGCCTTCGCGATGCGCCGCTGCGAGGACTCCCCAGCGCCGGAATCCACATCCATGGCCACGCCGATCAAGGCGAGAGTCGTTCGACCACCCAGTCCTTCACGTCATTGCGAAGGCGATAGGTGAAGCGCTCGTGCATGCGATCGCTTCGTCCCTGCCAGAACTCGAACAGCAGGGGGATGACCCGGTAGCCACCCCAGTGAGGCGGCCGGGGAATGGGGCGATCCTTGTAGTTGGCAGCCAGCTCCTCGAATCGGGCATCCAGTCCGCCCCGTCCGGCGATCACGCGGCTCTGCTCGGAAGCCCACGCGCCCAGCTGGCTGCCCCTCGGGCGCGTCGCGAAGTACTCGTTGGACTCCTCTTCGGTGACTCGGACGACCACCCCTTCCACCCGGATCTGCCGCTCCTGCTGCGGCCAGAAGAAGACCAGCGCGGCGCGGGGGTTGTCATGGATCTGGGAGGCCTTCCGGCTGCTGTAGTTCGTGAAGAACACCAGCCCGCGATGGTCGGAGCCCTTGAGCAGGCAGATGCGCGCCGACACCTCGCCGTCGAGGTTGGTGGTGGCCACGGTCATGGCCTCCGGCGCGGGAACCACTTCCTTCGCTGCGGCGAACCAGCGATCGAACTGCGTGAAGGGATCGGGATCCAGATCGTTTTCAGAAAGCGAAAGCGTCACGCACGGCTCCTGATCTTCCTGACCACGCGCGACGAAGCCGCTTCGTTCATGAGCGACTCCGCTTCGTCCAGCGGGATCCAGGCAAGTTGATTCGATTCGTTGCGGTCCATGGTGATGCCCGACGGATCGAGCGTGCGTGCAAGATACCGCACGTCGAAGTGGAAATGATCGGGCTCTCCCCTTCCCGCCGGAATGCGATGCACATCGAGGTCCAGTATGGTGTCGGAGACCAACTGCAGATCCCGGAGCCCCGACTCCTCCCGCCCTTCCCGCATTGCCGCAGCAACTGTGCTCTCCCCCTCCTCCACGTGCCCGCCCATCTGCAGCCAGCGGTTGAGGCGACGGTGGTGATGGAGCAGAAGAGCGGGAGCCTGTTCATCGACGATGAACAGGCTGGCCGTGATGTGTCCCGGGGCGAAACGGCCTCGCAGGAACGCATCGTCGGGAGTGGAAAGCAATTGCAGGAATGCAGCGCGATGACCTTCCTCGAGGCTGTCCGCTGCCTGATGGCCCTCGATCTCCCGCAGCAGCGCTGCGTTTCGCGGAATCACGCCGACGGGTACCACTGATAGATGAAGAAGTAGACGATCACGCCCGTGGTGGACACATACACCCAGAGCGGAAAGGTCCAGCGGGCAATGCGACGATGTTTCTCCACCCGCATCTTCAGCCCTCGAATCACCGTCACGATGGCCAGCGGGACGATGGTGATGGCCAGTGCTGTGTGCGAGATGAGGATGGAAAAGTACACGGTCCGGATCGGGCCGGTCCCCGGAAACCTGGTGACCAGACCATGCCGGAGGATGTGATTCAGAACATACAGGCAGAGGAAGAGCGTGGAGCAGGCGCATGCGGCCAGCATGAACCGCTTGTGCAGGATGATGTTCTTCCGCCGGATGAGCACGTATCCGATCACGAGCAGGATCCCGCTCAGCGCATTGAGCGACGCGTTGACCGCCGGCAGGGTGTGGGCGAAATCCATGGCGCCGGACTGTAGCAGAGGATCGGCCGGCACGGCCGGCGGCGCTGGTTGCCCAAGGCTCCGCCAAGATCACGCTCCAAGGCCGGCACGGCCGGCGGCGTTGGTTGCCCAAGGCTCCGCCAAAATCACGCTCCAAGACGTTCTGCCGCGCAGGTGCCCAGCCGCGGAGCGGCGGAATCTCGGTAGCCCAGCGCGTCAGCGCTGGGTTTCAAGACGCGAAGCTCAGGAAGCCGCGGAGCGGCGACATCGCTCCCGGGAGCCGCTCAATCGTCCCTACGGGACTGAAATGTCATCTTCAGCTCGTGCGAAATCGTGGCGGACGCTTTGCGAACCAACGCCGCCGGCCGTGCCGGCTGCCGGCTCAGTCTTCGCGCGCAAGGTCGCGAATCGTGGCGGCCACGTGGTCGGGAGCGTCGTCATTGGTGCCGCCGTAATACTCCCGGATCACGCCCCGCTTGTCGGCGACGGCGAATTTCGAGCTGTGCATCAATGGCTCTGCGGCGGTCTGGGTCGTCCCGCCCGCTGCCAGCTTGAAGCCGTTCACGGAGAGGTTGATGATCGCGCCGAGGTCCCCGGTGAGGAACATCCAGCGGTCGTCGTTGCGGACCCGCGAGGCGTACTGGTGCAGCACGGCCGGCGTATCGCGCTTCGGATCGACGCTGATGGACACGAAATGCACGGGCAGATCCTTGTCCACCTTTTTCGTCAGCCTGCGCATGGCCGCGGTCATCATCGGGCAGGTCCCGGCGCAGTTGGTGAAGATGAAGTTGTACACGGTGACCGATCCGTTCATGGCGCTGAGGCGCACCGGCTTGCCGAGCTCGTTCACCAGCGCCGTGTCCGGAACGGGGAAGAGCGCGGGAAGCTTCGATCGGTGGTGACATCCGCTGATCGCAAGCACCAGGACCGCGAGAAAAATGGTCGCAGGGCGGCGGCGAGACGCGCTCAATGAAGAACCAGCAGGACCATCAGCACGATGAGATAGATGTTGGAAGTCATGAACAGCTGCCGGGCGGAGCCGGTGTTGCGACTCTTCAGGAAGACGATGCTCGCGCCGAGCATGACCAGCCCGGCGAGGATCGAGCCCGTCAGGTAACGAACACCGGTCAGACCGAAGAAGGTCGGAAGGATGCTCACGACCAGGAGGGCCACACTGTATCCGACCGCTTCGCGCGCGGTGGCCAGTCCTTTTTCATCGCGCACGGCCAGCATGGCGAATCCAGCGCGACCGTAATCCTCGCGGTAGATCCAGCTGATGGCCATGAAGTGCGGCAGCTGCCAGAAAAAAAGGATGCCGAACAGGATCCAGCCGCCCACACCGATGGAGCCGGTCACGGCGGTCCAGCCCATCAGGGGAGGAATGGCTCCGGGCACCGCGCCGATCAGGGTGCAGATCGGCGAGACCCGCTTCAGCGGTGTGTAAACGAAGATGTAGCTCGTCAGCGTGAAGGCGCCCAGCGCTGCGGTGATCCAGTTCACGGCGAATCCGAGGTAGACGGTTCCCATGACCGCGATGGCCGAGGAGAAGAGCAGCGCTGCCTTCGGACTGATCCGGCCATCGGGAAGGGGACGCAGGCGGGTGCGGCGCATCCTGGCGTCGTACTCCCGCTCCACATACTGGTTCAGGGCGTTGGTGCCGGCGGCGACCAGAGCGGTTCCCACCAGCGTGTTGATCACCAGAGCCCAGCCGGGATGCGAGTTCGCGAACAGCATTCCCGCAGCCGTGGTGATCAGCACCATGAGAACGATGCGAGCCTTCGACAGCTGCAGATAATCCCGGGAGATGTCCAGGAAACCGTGCGGACGCGGAAGAGCGACGACTTCGCTCATGCCAGCGCCTCATGGACCAGGAACCCATCGGTGGACCGCGATCCTCGGCGCCAGGCCACGGCCCGTGCGGTCAGAGCCAGAACGAGCGACGTGGCCAGCGTCAGCGCACCGGTGGCCACGTGCAGGCTGGTGATCACCGGCTGTTTTCCGCTCCAGATGGTGTAGGCGCCGAGCATGATCTGGCTTCCTACCACGAGCAGCAGTCCGTACGCTACCTGCCACAGCGGATGTTCGGGCTCGAAACGACGGAGCCGGCCAAAGAGGACGGCCACCGTCGCTACGACCGCCACCGCGCCCATGCGATGCGCGAAGTGCACGCCGACCGGCAGGGTGAAGACCGGCGGAAGGAGGTGACCGAAGGCCAAGGGAAAGTCGGGGATGGCCAGTCCCGCTCCCAGATGGCGCATCAGCGCGCCGATCAGAATCTGCAGATAGACCAGCGCGACCAGGGCTGAGGTGGAGCGGACCGGAGCGTCGCCGCGCTCGATCTCACCGCTGGAGGCGAACCATCGCGAGGCGAAGAATGCGATGGCCACGTTGAGGCAGAAGAAAATCTCGGCCAGTCCGGCGTGAGCGATGGAGATTGCCGGCGGCAGGAGGAAGATCACGGTCAGCCCGCCCAGCAGTCCCTGGGCGATGACGGCACCGACTGCCCACCAGCCCAGCAGCCGCAGCAGGCGCTTCGGCTCGCGAAGCTGGAGCCAGACCGCCTGGAGAACCGTCAGGAAGCCGACAGCCGCGGCGATCATCCGATGGCCATGCTCGTAGAAGATGCCACCGATCATCGGAGGCATCACCATTCCGTACGAGAGCGGCCAGTCGGGCACCGCCAGCCCCGAACCTGTGGATGTGACCATGGCTCCCGCGAAGATCAGGAACAGGGTCGATCCCGCCACGAATTTGGTGAAGCGTCGGAGACCTGCGGGGGTCTCCTGCAGAGAGCGCAGCGCCGATCGCGCCGCCTGGGGTTCGGTTTTCATGGGATCAGGAGCCGATGCTCGCCTGCGCCCGCGGAGCCTCCGCGAGCCACTTCTCGAAGTCCGCCTTCTTGTGAATGTGCATCTCGCCGCGCATGCGGTAGTGGCCCAGGCCGCAGAGCTGCGCGCAGGCGATCTCCCACTTCTGACCGTCTTCGTTGCTCTTCACCGGAGTGAAGTGGATGGCCACATCGAGACCGGGGATGGCGTCCTGCTCGGCGCGCATTACCGGCAGTTTGAAGCTGTGGATGACGTCCTTGGAGCTGATATGGATGACGGCCGGTCGGTCCAGCTCGAGGTGCAACTGATTGAGCGTGGTGATGTCGTCCTGCGCAGCCGGGTCCTTGAGGTCAATGCCCAGCGGGTTGGAGGAGGTGACCAGCTTTGGATCGCGCCGCCCGAAAACGCCATCGGCTCCCGGGTAGTGAACGTTCCAGGCGAACTGCTCGGCCACCACATGCAGCTCCAGCGGATTCTTCTCGCTGACCGGCGGCTTGGCCCAGCGATACCAAGCCGGGATGGAGAAGACGACCAGGAGCAGCACTTCGATGATAGCGACCCCTGCTTCGGCATAGGTGGAGACGTGCGTCTGCGCACCGAAGTGCGATGCGTTCGGGTTCTTCGAGGCCCGGAACCGCCAGAGCACATACACGAAGTAGGCGCCCCAGACCACGAACAGGATCAGCATCAGCCAGTGCACCATGGCCAGCAGTCGGTCCAGCTCCGGACCGTGTGCCGATGCATCGATCGGCATGTATTGCGCGAGGAACTTGCCCATGCTGTCTCCGTGAGCGCGCTTAGTGCGCCGCTCCCCCCTCAATCACGCGAAACGAATCACGATGGCGCCGCAGCGCGCTGGCCCGGCGCCAGAACGTCCAGAACAATGCGATGAACCCCAGCTGCACGAATCCGATGACGCCGAGCATGAACAGGATGGCGTTGTTCGATCCCTTCACGATCGGCGAACTCGGGTTGTTGCCGTAGCAGACCGGGCAGGCAGAGACCGCCCCGGCCAATAGCAGCATGGCCACCACGAGCAGCGCCGTGATCCGCATCCGCTTCATGCCAGTTCCTTCAGCTTCCTCACCGCGTACATCCCGTAACCGACCAGGGCCGCACCGAACAGCAGGAACACGATGGCCAGGGTCAGGGCGCCGCCGCTGTGCGTCAGCTGCCACTCCCGGAATCCCCATAGCACCACGAAGAGCGAGAGCCCGAACGAGGCGACGATGAAGACCAGATGGAAGATTCGGAGGGACATGAGCGGTCAGGGCCTGCAGCTACTTAGCACCGTATTTGCCGAACTTGTCGAGCCAGTCGTGCACCGGCAGCCATAACAGGATCCCGAAGAATGTCAGGGTGAGCCCCAACACGAAATAGACGATTTTGCGCTCGGAGATGAGATGCATGAAAAACGCCGCCACCAGGCCAGCTTTGATCGAGGCGATGATCAAGGCCACCAGGATGGCTGTATGCGTCGGAAGCTTGAGCCCGTAGCATGCACCCACCGTCGCTAACGTTCCAACGCCGAGCGCGATGAAGACCCTGGTGTAGACCCGCATCTCGTGGCGGATCTCCTCCGGCGTATGGCCGTGATGAAGGTTCGGATCGGTCACGCCGGCGAGCTCGGGTTCGTGCGTAAGGGGATCAGCAATGATTGCGTCGGCCATGCAAAGTCTCCTGAGCTACATCAGATACAACGCCGGGAACAGAAAGATCCAGACCAGATCGACGAAGTGCCAGTAGAGGCCGACCACCTCGATGCGATTGGTGTAGCGCTCTCGCTCGTGCTCCCACATTTTGGCACCGGGCCCCATCAGGTAGGCAAACACGACCATGCCGCCCAGGATGTGCAGCCCGTGCAAGCCGGTGAGGGTGAAGTAAATGGCCATGAAGTTGTTTTCACGGGGGAAACGACCCTCGGCGAATTCGTGGCCGTACTCGAAACCCTTAACCACCAGGAAGGTCAACGCGCAGAGCAGCGTCGCGCCGATGTATCTCCGACCGGTCTTCAAGTCGCCCAGCCGAAGAAACGACCAGGCCCGGATCACCGTCACGCTGGAGCAGATGAGGATGAAGGTGTTGAAGGTGGCCAGAGGGACATTGAGAAACTCCCACCCTCGGGGCCAGGTCGCTGCGCCGGTGCGCAGCAGGATGTAGGACGAGAAGAGCGCTCCGAAGAGCATGACTTCCGAGGCCAGGAAGAGCCAGATGCCGAGCTTGGCGTTGTACAGCCCCGTGTCCGGACGGGGATGCACGTTGAACGGAATCTCCAGCTCGGCGTGGGCGGCGTGTGCGTGCGCGTGTGCGTCCATCGGCTACATCTCCCTCTGCGCCGCGGCATGGACCGGCAGCATCCCGCCGCCGGGAGGCTCGATGCGAACATCGGTATCCGGAATGTGCTGCGGGATGTATCCGGTCGGATCGCCCGGAATGCTGTAATCGTACGGTCCCCGATAGACCACCGGCGTCACCGCGAAGTTGCCGTGAGCCAGCGGAGGCGAGGTGGTGGCGGCCCAGTCCATCGTGGTGGCCTGCCACGGGTTCGCGTCGGCGTCGCGATGGTTGCGCAGGGCGGCGATCGAGTTCCAGAAGAAATTGATCACGAAGGGGATCTGCGCGACCAGCAGGCCGATCGCACAGATCGACATGAACGGGTTGGTCTGCGAGGCCACGGCCTTGGCGTGCTCGTACTGCAATCCGCCGTCGTACAGCCGGCGGGAGACTCCGGCCAGCCCCTGGATGAACATCGGGAAGAAGATCCCGTTGATGCAGAGGAAGGAGACGAAGAAGTGCACCCGGCCCCAGAACTCGTTGAGCTTGCGACCGGTGACTTTGGGGAACCAGTAGTAGATCCCGGCGAACATCGCGAAGATCGTCCCCGGCGCCACCACGTAGTGGAAGTGACCGATCACGTAATAGGTGTCGTGCAGATGGATGTCGGCGGCAGCAAGCCCCAGCGGCAGTCCGGTCAGGCCGCCGATGCCGAACATCGGCAGAAAGGCCAGGGCGAACAGCATGGGGACGTTGAACCGGATCGATCCGCCCCACAGCGTGATGAAGAGCGAGCTGAGGATGACCACCGACGGAATGGAGATGATCATGGTGGTGGTCTGGAAGAAGGCGCTGATGGTGGTGCCCATGCCGGTCAGGAACATGTGGTGCGCCCACACCACGAACGACATGAATCCGAGGAAGATCGTGGCGAAGACCATCGACCGGTAGCCCCACAGGCTCTTGCGGGTGTTGTTGGCGATGATCTCCGCGACGATTCCCATCGCCGGCAGAATCAGCACGTACACCTCAGGGTGAGCCAGGAACCAGAACAGATGCTGCCAGAGCAGCGGGTTGCCGCCGCCGGCGTTGTGGAGAAGCTGGCCGCTGATGACCAGACCGGAGGGCATGAAGAAGCTCGTTCCGGCGAGGCGATCCATCATCTGCAGGATGGCCGCAGCCTCCAGCGCGGGGAAGGCCAGCAGCAGCAGGAACGACGTCACCAGCTGGGCGTGAACGAAGAAGGGAAGGCGCATGAACGACATGCCCTTGGCCCGCAACTGCAGGATGGTGACGATGAAGTTCACCGATCCGAGCAGCGATGACGTGATCAGAAACACCATCCCGATCAGCCACCAGGTCTGGCCCTGCGTGGCGATGTTGGACAGCGGCGGATAGGAGGTCCAGCCGGAGTTGGCCGTGCCGCCGGGAACCGCGAAGCTGGCCAGCATGATCAGGCCGCCCGGCACGTAGCACCAGAAGCTGGCCATGTTGAGTTTCGGGAACGCCATGTCGGGGGCGCCGATCATCAGCGGCACCAGATAGTTTCCAAACGCACCGACCGCGAGCGGCACGATCCCCAGGAACACCATGATGGTCCCGTGCATCGCGCCGAGCTGGTTGTAAGCCTCGGGGAGCAGGATCCCTCCCGGCGCGCGCGTCTCGCCGAGAAGCTTCATGGCCAGGGGGAACGCATGTCCCGGCCAGCCCAGCTGCAGGCGCATGAGGATCATCAGGCAGAAGCCGAAGAGCAGGAAGCAGAGTGCGGTGAAGCCGTACTGCAGCCCGATCACCTTGTGGTCGACGGAGAACAACCACTTGCGGTGAAAGGGGAGCTGATGGCCGCCGCCCTCCTGGCGCTCTTCATCGCGGAAGAGTCTCTCCGCTTCCTTGAGCGCCTTCCACGCCTCATCGGCGTACATCCACTGGGTGCCAACTCGGACCTGTCGTCTCAGTCCCACGCACGAGCTCCTTGATTGCTGCTGCTGATGACCACGTTGGTTGCGACCTGCCGTCATCCTCTGAAATCTTGCGAAATCTTTCCCAACCGAGTTCCAAAAGCGGATGAGGGGTCCTTACGACTCGAAAGAAGAACCCCTCGCGGACCCTTTCCCCGCTGCGGCGGGGAGAGGGAACTCAACGGGGCAGTGTGTCAGTTCAACATGCACTCATACTGCCGAGCAACCCTACGACGCCTTGAACGTGAAGGTCAGCGCCTTCGACTCTTTCGCGCCGACGGTAACCTGCTGCTCCGACTGTCCGAACTTCTCGTGCCACGCGATCACTGTGTACTGCCCCGGCGGCAGGTTGGGGATGGTGAACGTTCCGTTGGCCTGGGAGACCGCGAAGAACGGATGCGGCATGACGGCCATGTAGGACTTCATCCATCCATGCACGTCGCACTTCACTTTGAACGGAGTGATCTCCGCCTTGTCGAATTTCTTGGTGGAGATCATCCCCTGCACGGGCTGCCCTTCGTTGAACTGGGAGTTGACGGCCGGCATGGCGTGGACGTTGTGCAGCGTCTGGTCGTCATTGCGGATCTGCAGCGGCTGGCCGACCATCACCGCATTGACGTGCGGCTGGTACTGACAGCCCTTCTGGTCGAGCAGGACCGGCGTGGAGGGAGCGGGGAAATTGCCTTTGACTTCCTTGATGTAGACGAAGACGTTGGCCAGTTCGCCAGCGGCGCCGACCACGACGTCCTGATCCATGGCCGCTGCGGCGTGCTGCGACTGGCAGTACGGGTCGGCCGACATCTGGATGGCGTTCATCTTCGGGGCAGCGCCGTCGAGTTTGACGCTTCCGGTGAGAGTAGCCGCATCGGCGGAGACCGGGGCGGCCGCGGCGGGAGCAGCAGCGCCACTCTCTGTGCTGGAGGCCACGGTGGTGGTGCGAACGTCTTCGTCATCCTCACCCTGATCCTCGCGGGAGGCTTCTTTTCCCTTGCCGCAGGCCAGTGCCAGTACGAATGTGCAGGCGAACATCATCGAGAGAAACTTCTTCATGGTCATTGCTTCCTGTCTCCGTGTTGAAAGCGCAGACAAGAGTGTCTGTGCCCAATTGCTGATTATTTTCCCGGACTGCTCCCGACCACTCCGCGGTCGTTGCGGGTCGACTTCGCAGGAGTGACCTGCGGAAGCGACGGCGGCTGCGGCAGCCGGAACGCCGGCGCCTGGCCATTCGGTGCTGCTGCGCGCATCTGCTCGACGCCGATGCTCCAGATGTAGTCTCTCAGAAACTCACTCAGGGCCACCGCGTCGCCCATGGACGCCTTCATCTGCTTCTCGTCATTGCCGAACATGGGCAGCAGTGCCGTGCGGTATTGCGCAAACTGCGGGGCATCGAGCGCGTTGGCCAGAGGCGACTGGAAGCCGCCGGTGGCCGGATCGCGAGGAAAATTCGTGGGCATGCGCGTGCCGGGGATCATCTCATTCGGGCGGCGGATCCAGTCGGCGATCCATTCATGCCGCAGACGCAGCCGGGCCATGGTCAGGTTCGGAGCGAGTGCAGTGGAGTCCGCCACGTTCGGCACCGGAGGATTCTCCGGGCTGACCGGGTTGATGGCGTGGCATTGCGCGCAGCGCAGCATGGCGAAGACGGTCTTGCCGATGGCCACATTCTTCGGCAACGGAGCCAGACCGCGCGAGGTGTCGAACGCTGCGCCTTTCCCCTCTTCCGCGAAGTAGGTCACCAGCGTGTTGGCCTCCTCATCCGTGAAGTGGAAGGTCGGCATCCGCACGTTCATCCAGGGGCGGATCTTCATGACCGTCGGATCTTTGAGGAAGTTGAACAGGAACACCGACTGGGCACGCGCGCCTTCCGGCGAGAGATTCGGCGGAAGGAAGTTTTCATCGGCGATGGTGCTGGCGATGGCCCGACCGCTTCCATCCACCACATGGCAACCGCGGCAGTTGTGTTGTGAGACGCGCTTCCGTCCCTCTTCGATCAACCGCATGTGCGGATCCCGCGCAGCCAGCTTGGCCTCGCCCACCCGATCCTTGGTCAGTCCGAGGACCACGGTGGTGATTCGCAGCGCCTCGTCCTGCGACATGTGGAAGTTCGGCATCTTGAGCTTGTCGTTGTAGCTCTTGGCCCGCTCGTCGTCGTAGACCCTCGGATTGCGAAGCTTGTTGTAGATCCACGAGGAAACGCTGTGCTGGACGTGCTCTTCCTTGCCGTCTTCCGCCTTGTACGAGTGCGCGAAGCCGAAGTCGAACAGGTGGAGGGCCTTCGATCCCTCGATGGTCAGCTCGGTGCCGATCGGCTTGAGGCCTTCAAAGCCCTTGATGTTGTGGCAGGAGTAGCAGCCGTACTTCTCGATGGAGCGCTGGCCGAGGTAGACCAGCTGGGCATCCATGGGCATGGTGCGGAGCTTCGTCTCGGCATCGCGGTCGCTGAGCGTGTTGATCAGGTAGGACTTGGCCAGGTCGTGAACCGCTTTGGGATCGACGTTGCGCACCGGTGTCTGCAGGAACTGCGGCTTCTGCAGCGACATGAGGTAGGCGGTGACGTCGGACGCTTCTGCGTCCGAGAGACGCAGCGACGGCATCGGCGCATCGGGATAGTAGTTCTTCGGATTCTTGACCCAGTTGTAGACCCATCCGGGATGGGTCTTGGTTCCCACACCGGCGAGGTTGAAGCCGAAGTTGCGTTCCAGCGGATAGTCATCGCGGCGGGCACGACGGAATCCCGCGGGAACCGGGCCGAAGCCGGTGTCGGGGATGTCCTTCTCCCCCGCCTTCTTCTGCACGAACTCGCTGTCGATGTGACAGGCCAGGCAGCCGACACTGGAAACGATCTGCTTGCCGCGGCCCGCATCACCCGCTGCCGGCGCCTGCCAGACGCGATGGGTGGACCTGGCGAAGAGGTAGGAGACGATGGCATGGACTTCGGCGTCCTGATACTTCACGTTCTGGGCGAGATCGACTGCCGGCACCACGGCCGGATCGATCATGTTCCGCTGATAGAAGAACGACGGCATGCGGGTGGTGGAGCGGAAGGCATGCGGCTCGGCGATCCAGCGGATGGCCCACTGCGGCGTGGTCTTCTCGGCGATGCCGTTGAGATCGGGACCCGGCTTGCGCAGATCGGTGAAGCGCCAGTCGCTGATCTTGTGGCAGGCGTAGCAACCGTACAGCTCGACGGTCGCGGTGGCCTTGGTGATCGACTCTCCGCCGTCGACCGTCATCTGGCCGGAATGGCACTTGATGCAACCCGCTTCGTAGTGCTGGCGGGGATACATCGGCGTCTCGTTGTAGGGATTCTCCTCGAAGCCCCAGTGGCGTTTGGCCATGTCTCCTGGCGTGGGAAAGAAACCAAGTGTCATCCACGAGCGCTGCGACCAGCGATGCTCCATCTTGGGGCTGGCCGGCACGTGACCGGCGCGCCCGAACTCCGTGGCCCGGTCCTGACCGCGATGGCAGGAGGTGCAGCCGTACTCGAGCAGCGGATGGGGCGAAGCCGATCCCACGAACGTGTCCAGACGGGGGTGGGTCCGCCAGGGGTTGAGCACTTCCTTGTCGTCTGACTGTTCGGCGGTCCGCTTGAGCGCGACGATCCGATCCTCGGCGTCCTTCCGCTTTTCCGGCGTGGAGATTTCCCAGGAGTCGAGTTTTCCCTGGATCTCCTTCGTCATGCGCGCCGCTTCTTTTTTCGACTCGAAGCCGGGACGGTCCATGGCCTGATGACAGGTCATGCAGCGATCGACGCGAGGCACGCTCATGTAGTTCATCTCCACGAACAGATCGGAGAGGACCACCTGATCGACCTTGAACGTGGGACTGACGAAATCGAGCATCGGCGAGTTCAGGATCTTGAACGCGCCATTCTCAGAGACGGTGGCCAGCTGCTTGTTGAGGAGAACCATCGAAGCGGTCAGCTGCTTGCGCTGGTCTTCCTCTTCCGTGACCTTCTTCAACCACTGATCGACTCGCGCTCGCGACGCGTCGCGAGCGCGGGTCACGTCCTGCAGTCGCAGCTGCAGGTCGTTGACGTGCTGCTCCTGCCGCTTGTACTCGGCGAGTTGCTCTCTGGCGTCGTCGCGTTTCTGGACCACGGAGGTCTCGGCGTTGTAGCGCTGGGCGTCCAGGCTGGCCTTGGCGAAACGATAGTCCTGGTCGGCCGCGTAGTGCTTGCCCTCCCAGGAATCGACGTCTTTCTGCGCCAGCAGGTACTGCTGACGATGACGGGCGATCTCCACCTGGTTCGCCCGGGCCTGCACGTCGAGCTGCGCGAGCTGGGCCTTGTTGGATTCCTTCTCGGCCACGCCCATATCCTGCTGGATGCGCTCTCTCTGCATGCGCAGAAACTCGCGCTGGAACCACTTCCATCCGCGCACGTAGTCGTAGCCCACGATCAGACCGGTGGTCATCAGCAGGACGAGGCTCGACCCTGCGAAGATCAGGTTCAATCGACGCATCGGGTAGTTATGAGGGATGGGCTCTTGTGGTTTCATCGAGGAACTGGATTGGTTGTCTTCCGGCCGATCATATGTTGAAGAAGATCTCCTGGATGTGCACCAGGTACTTCAAATTGAACAGCCAGCGCAGAACCATCTTGATGGGCAGCGAGAGCATCGACAGGAACAAGTAGGCCCCGACGTAGTAGCGAGGCCCGCCCATCTTCAGATAGAAGCGGCGGAACGGACCGGCAGCCAGAATCGGCGGCGATCCCAGATAGATCAGGACCAGGATGATGCCGAAGAGCTCCCGGATGATCCACAGGTGCGGCAGTGGCATGGCCAGCAGCTTGACCCAGATAATCTCCGAGAGGTCGATGTTGACCAGCGGCACGAGCTTGTTAGGGTCCCAGTACTCGTACGGTCCGAAGAAGTTCCAGTTCGGCCCGCGGAGGAAGGTCCCGGTGATGATGAGGAACGACCACAGCACCAGAAAGCCGTAGAGGAAAACGCCGATTTCCCACTTCCGCTCACGGAATGAATAGTAGCCGTTTCCCTTCGGGTTGGTGTCGATGTACGGGATGGCCATCAGGCCGACGATGATCAGGGTGGGCAGGACGACGCCGGCCAGCCATGGGTCGAAGTAGACCAGCATTTCCTGAAGGCCCAGGAAGTACCAGGGAGCCTTCGCCGGATTCGGTGACGAGGTCGGATTTGCTGCTTCTTCCAGCGGCGCGCGGAGCACGATGGACCAGACGATCATCACGATCGTCAGCAGGATCATGCAGAGCATCTCGGTGTAGACGAGGTCGGGCCAGGTGAACAGCTTCTGGTCCGACTCCGTCTTCTCGTACGGAATGCCGCCCAGCGCAATCTGATGGTCGTTGAGATACGCCTTGCGCAGGGCCAGCCAGGTGAAGAAACCCAGCAGAAAGATCATGGCCACGATGGGCACGTTGTCAGGCTTGGCCGCGATCAGGAAAAAATTCGAATCGAGCACCGAGAGCCCGAAGGCCAGCGCGCCGCCGATGAATAATCGCAGGCCGATCTTGGTGTCCCACAGCCGTCCGCCCAGCGCGGCCAGCCCGAACAGGATGAGCAGATAGGCGATGCCCAGATAGAGCAACGGCAGAATGAAGATCCCCGCCAGCAGCAGCACCGCGCCGAACGCGAGGAAGCCCATCCCGGTCGCAGACTTCAGCTTTCCATCGAACAGGTTGAAGAAGACGATGAAGGCAAAGATCGCCGTCAGCAGCATGAAGGAGATCGAGGCCGCCGACAGGACGTTGACGAAGTCTTTGATGAAGGTCATGACCGAACCCCGTCATCCTGAGGCCGGCACGGCCGGCGGCGTTGGTTCGCTAAGCGTCCGCCACGATTTTCGCCTCGGCCGCGTTCACTCGGCCCCTTGAGATGACACGCGAGCGTGTCATTAGAAGCCGCGAAGACGGCGAAGGATCTCAAGGTGCGGAGACGTGAGTCCGCCTCATCCAGCATTCTGGCGAATGGAGATCTTTCACTTCCCGCCCTTCCCCCCGCGTCGTTCAGGATGACGGGAGCAAGCGTCCGTTCCGTGCCCTGGCAGCTCATAGCGGTCCGGAGATTCCTCCGTCCTTCCTCACACGCCAGAAGTGAATGGCCATCAGGAAGCCGGCCGCCAGAGGAATGGCCACGCAGTGGAGCACATAGAAACGCAGCAGGGTGGAGGCCCCGATGCTGCGGCCGCCGATCAGCGCGAAACGGGCGTCATCCCCGGCATGAATCAGGCGCACCTCTCCCAGCTTGATGAGCCCGGACATCGGCCCCTCGTTGCCCGCGCCCGGTGCCGCGCGCGCCATGTTCGACCCCACGGTGATGGCCCAGATGGCCAGCTGATCCCAGGGCAGAAGGTATCCAGTGAAGGAAAGCAGGAGGGTCAGCACCAGGAGGATGACCCCCACGTTCCAGTTGAACTCGCGCGGCGGCTTGTAGGAGCCGGTCATGAAGACCCGGAACATGTGCAGCCACACCGCGATGACCATGGCATGGGCGCCCCACCGATGCATCTCCCGCATGATGCCGAAAGGAGCCTGCTCGCGGAGATCCATGATGTCAGTGAAGGCGTACTCGATGGTCGGCCGGTAATAGAACATCAGCAGCAGCCCGGTCACCGTCTCCACCAGGAACAGAAAGAAGGAGGTCCCGCCCATGCACCAGGTGTAGCTCATGCGCACGCCGGAGCGGCGCACTTTGACCGGATGCAGATGCAGGATCAACGAGCCAAGGACCGCGAGAACGCGCTTCCGATTGGTGTTCGGAATGCCCACCCGGAAGACAGATTTCCAAATCTGCGAGTTGACGATGCCTTCCTGCAGTGCCCTCAGATTCGCCATCAGCTCCTCGGGTATGACAGAAACCAGAAACCAGAAACCAGAAACCAGAAGGGTGCCAGTGCCCGATCACTCGCGGCAACCGCATCGTTCGCCTTCTGCCTCGCATTCATCGTCATAGTCTGGTTTCTAGTTTCTGGTTTCTGGTTTATCTACAACTTGATGAACGACTCGGGGTCCACCCACTCGCCCCGTTCCTGGTGAAACTGCTTGGACTTGTCCACGACGATCTGCCCGTCGGCGACGTCCACGTAAATTTTCGCGCGCTCCAGCGGCCGCGGTGCCGGCCCTTCGAAGTTCACGCCGGTACGGTAGTAACCGCTGCCGTGGCAGGGGCACTTGAACTTGTTCTGCGAAGCCAGCCAGTTGGGTGTGCATCCGAGGTGGGTGCAGACAGTGATCAGCGCGTACATCACCTCTTCCGTGCGCACCAGCCAGATCCCGTACTTGTCCTTCCAGCGCTCATCGACGTCGCCGGTCGAGTAGTCCGCCACGAAGCCAGCCTTGAATTTCTGGACCGGCTCGAACAGGACGTTGGGAAAGAGGAAGCGAACCAGGATTCCAGTGAGGCCGGCGAGGGCGGCGCTCAGGCCTACCCAGGCAGCGGTGAGGACCACCGGAAAACTGCGCCGGGTGATCTCGCCCTGTTCGCGGATTTCCGCCGCAGCACTCCCCGCAAGAGGAGTCTTCGGCGCGACCTGGTATGGCGTGATTTCTTCAGACATCCGAGGACATGAAGACGCTCGATTGGGGCCCGGTTTTGAGAAAGTTACTATCCGCTTTTCAGCGGTCCGATGTCAACGGAAAAGGAAGGGGAAAACCAGAAACCAGAAACCAGAAAGCAGCGTCCGTCGAGTTCCGTCACCCTGAGCGGAGTGGGTGGCGGGTGGGAAGCGAAGG
This sequence comes from Thermoanaerobaculia bacterium, assembly GCA_046594105.1. GTDB lineage: Bacteria > Acidobacteriota > Thermoanaerobaculia > Gp7-AA8 > Gp7-AA8 > JBDSGC01. The sequence continues at coordinate 3,918 of JBKJQB010000027.1, read as the reverse complement.
ATCTGCAATCACGAGGATGCTGCCTGCGACGGCTGCGTCGTTACAGATCCCCGGCCGTCTTCGCAGCTTCTAGCGCGTCATCTGCATCAAAAGCGGCCGACTGAACGCGACTGCGGCGAAAATTGTGGCGGACGCTTTGCGAACCAACGCCGCCGGCCGTGCCGGCTACTTCCTGATCTGCTCGATGGCCTGCTTGGCCACGGAGCGTATCCGCAGGCTTGGATCGCTCGTCGCGATGCGCTGCAGTTGCGGCAAGGCCTCGGCCGGAGCGAGCTTCACGAACTCGGTCATGGCTACGATCATGGTGTCTTCCTTCTGATCCTCGCGCATGCCGGCGATGGAGTTCAGCCGGCCCCGATCGAGCATCTCCCGAAGCGGGCCGAGTGCATGGGAATCCCCCATGCGGGCCAGCGCGATGGCAGCGTTCCAGCGCACATCGGCCACGCCATCCTCGAGTGCATGGATGAGTGCAGGCACGGCCCGGCGGTCGCCGATCTCGCCGAGGGCAAAGAGCGCTGCCTTGCGCACGTCTTTCTCAGAGTCTTGCGATGCGGCGATGACGCCAGGCAGCGAAGCAGGATCGTGAAGCTGGCCGAGAGCCATCAGCGCATACAGCCTGTTCTCGACCTCAGCGTCTTTCAAGCCTTCGATCAGGAAGGGAGTGGCGCGCGCATCGCCGAGCGTCCCCAGAACCATGCTCAGATAGCGGCGGATGCGCGGATCGTCGCTTCGGGAGCCCACGTACAGAGAGGCCACCTGCTGCTCGAGATTCGGATAGCGCTTGGCCTCTCCCCGCTTGATCGACTTGGAAAGCTGATAGGCAGCCTGCCATCGCTCGTGCGAGCTGCCGGAACGAATCTGGTTCAGGTAGTCGGGAATGCTCTGGTCATCCGAGGCGAGCTTGCCGAAGAGAAAGAAGATGGCCACCGCGATGCAGACCACTCCGAGCGGAAACACCACGAACTGGAACAGGATGGTGCGCGAGGACTCGCGGGGGACGTCGGTGGGAACCGTGGGATCAGCCATCAGGATGGGAACTCTGGAATGGGAAGCGTCCGTCGATCAGGATCGGCAGGGTGGACAGGAAGACTCTCGTTCCAGTTCAGCGCCGGCAACCCGTTACCGCCCGGTTCCCAGGACCACAAAATCCGGCAGGTAGGTCTTGAGCTGAGTGGGCGCGTCAGGCACCACGATGGCGTCCTTGTCGCAGACCGACTCACAAAGCCGGCAGGCCACGCACTTCTTGTGATCGACGAAGGCGATCTTGTAGTGATTGGCGATGGTCTCGTCGTTCGGCTCGATCATGGTGATGCACTCGAAGGGGCAGATATCGACACAGAACTCGCAGCCGGTGCAGAGCTCTTTGATGACTTCGGCCTTGGGAATCTCTTTCGGCTTGACGCGCGGGATGAGGTCGCCATGCTGATTCTGGATGGCGTCGACCGGGCAGTAAATGCCGCAGACCGAGCAGTCGATGCATCGTTCCGGGTGGATGTAATACTGGCCGCGGGTGGCACCCCAGATGGTGTTGGTGGGGCACTTCACTTCGCAGACGCCACATCCGATGCACTTATCGGTAATGAAATGAGGCATGAACTTTAGTTTACCTTACGGCCGCGACGAGGGCGCGGCCATTCACGAACAGCGGACTGACAACTCGAGAGCGCTGGATCGTTGCAAGCTCCGGCGCCTGGCGCTCACCAATCCAGATGAACGCGCCATCAGGCAGCGGACTTCCCTCGGCATCACGCGGATCGGTTCGCCAGCCTGGATGCAGGGCCTGGCTTGCTGGATAGGCGATGGCCGGACGCAAGGCCACCGTTTCCAGGTAAAGGTACCCGGTGGCGACGACCGGAGTGGCCGGCGGGACGTGCCTCCCCACAAACTGCGCCGCCTGGCGATAGTCGTCTGAAGGGCGCGAAGCGTGATCGACCGCAGCCAGATCGATGGAAACCAGCCCGATGGCGATGGTGATCGAAGTGATCGCCACCTTCCAGATTCTCGGCCATCGGTCGAGACAGGAAGCCAGAACCAGCACGAGCGGCGGAGCGATGACAGACTCGAAGCGCATCGGAAAATAGATTCGCCGGCCGGCCAGACCGGCCAGAAGCGCGCAGGCATACGGAGCGCCTAAGGTCCACGCGGCGAACAGAGCAATCCTTCGATCGCAGCGCAGCAACGTCAGGGCGGCAACGAAGGCAGCGAGTACGGCGAGCCACAGCGGAGCAGGCTTGAACAGTGACGCCGGAGAATCAAACGGCGCGAACAGGATGTCGGCGAACGAAGGTTTCCACTCCCCCATCCATCCGGTGGCCTGAACCGGTTGGTGCAGTGCGAGCCAGAGCAGGGGGATGATCGCCACGAGCGAGGCCGCGAGGGCAAGCGCCCCTTTTCGCCCCCGCAGGAGGAGCGATGGGAGAAACAGCAGCCCGTAGTAATGGCTGCACGCGGCCGCGACGAGCGCCGCAGCTGCCAGCCATGGTTTTTCGCAAATGAGGGCGATCATGGCCAGGGTCACCAGCAGCGCGCAGAGCGCATAGGCTCGCGCGTCAGTGGCGAAGAGGGCTGCTGGCGGGTAGGCCGCCAGCAGCGCAGCGGCCAGGAATCGCGCCGGCCCCAGCCGCCGGCAGCTGAGGATTGCTGCGAACGATCCCAGAGCACAGGCCAGAGACACCAGCCGGGTAGCGAAGAGCGATGGGTTCCCGAGCAGGTGAATGATCCCGTAGTAGAGCGGAGGGCCGGAATCGGCGCGCAACAGCCCGATCATGGTCGCCAGCGGGTGCGCAGAAAGCCAGTGCGTGAACAGCTCGTCGAAAAAGAATTCGCGGGTGACCAGCAGGGCAATGCGGGGGGCGAGAAAAAGAAGAGTCAGGGCAACCGAAACCGCGGCCACGCCCCGGCGCGACCCGAGGAGGTCGCCCTGGTCGGGCAGCACGCTCACACCGTCAACAGTTCGGAGATGGTCTTGATCAGGTGCGACGACTGGATCGGCTTGGAGATGTAGGCATTGGCGCCCAAAGCCATCCCGCGCTCACGATCCTCTTCCGCACCCTCCGTGGTGATGATGATGATGGGGATGGCCTTGAGCTGTGCGTTCTGGCGGACCAGGGACACCAGCTTCAGCCCATCCATGACCGGCATGTTGATGTCGGTCAGGATCAGGTCGATGTGCTCCGGACCGGACAGCTTCTTCAGCGCGTCGACTCCGTCCACGGCCTCGATGATCCTGGCGTTCTTGAATCGCTTCAAGGAGAACGAGATCAACTGGCGCATGGTCGGAGAGTCTTCGACGACCAGGAAAATTGCGTTTTCCAATCCCACTATCCGCCCCTCACGATGTGGTGGTCAGCAGATCCAGAAAGCTCTGGATCGTGTTGAGCTTCCTCTCTGACTGCGAGTACAGCTTCGAAGCGAAAATCGCCGTGGCCGCGTGGGCTGCCAGCAGCGAAAACAGTTCATAGTCCACGGCCGAGAACGAGTCCTTCTGCTGGAGCAGCTTGTAGATGGCGATCAGCCCGATGACGTGCTCTTTGATTTTCAGCGGAATGGCAGCCAGAGGTTTGTCGATGGTGACCTTGCCGCCGTCGACATCCTGATTGATGTAGTAGCTCTCGCCGGTCTTGGCCACCGTGCCGATGACGCCTTCGCCCAGGCGGCTGGAGAGCTGCTCGATCCCCGGCATGACGTCCTCGCCCTCGAAGGCGATGGACTTCAGCTCGTTGGTCTTTTCGTCAAGCAGCAGAATGGCGAACGACTCGGCACCCACCAGGTTGATCACGATCTCCTGAACGATCTGGATGACCTCGCGGAAGTCCATCGTCGAGTGGAGCTGGTAACTGGCCACGTAAAGGTTGGCCAGGTTGTTGTTCTGCTCCTCGATCTCCACGTAGCGGTTGGCGAAGTCCTTGTTCTCTTCTT
>JBKJQB010000310.1:0-13275 GCA_046594105.1 Thermoanaerobaculia bacterium | reverse complement strand
CAATCCGGTCGGCAGGCTGCCGGCCGTCACGCTGAACGTCGGCGAGTTCGTCGAGGTGTAGTTGAAGCTGTAGGCGACGCCGAGCGTGCCGTTCGTAGGCGGCGGACCGTTGGTGATCGTTGGAGGCGGCAACGCGATGGTGATGTTGAACGTCTGCGTGGCATTCGGCGCGGTGCCGTTCGTCGCCGTCACCGTTCCCGTGAAAGTGCCGAGCGCCGTCGGCGTTCCGCTGATCGTGCCCGCGGGGCTGAGCGTCAGACCGGTCGGCAGGCTGCCGGCGGTCACACTGAAGGTTGGCGAATTGGTCGATGTGTAGGTGAAGCTGTAGGCGACGCCGAGCGTGCCGTTCGGTGGCGGTCCGTTGGTGATCGTCGGCGGCGGCAACGCGATGATGATGCTGAACGCCTGCGTGGCGTTTGGCGCGGTGCCGTTGGTCGCGGTCACGGTTCCCGTGAAGGTGCCGAGGGCTGTCGGGGTTCCGCTGATCGTGCCCGCGGGGCTCAACGTCAGACCGGTCGGCAGGCTGCCGGCCGTCACGCTGAAGGTCGGCGAGTTCGTCGAGGTGTAGGTGAAGCTGTAGGCGACGCCGAGCGTGCCATTCGGCGGCGGTCCGTTGGTGATGGTCGGAGGCGGCGGCGCGATGGTGATGTTGAAGTTCTGCGTGGCGTCAGGTGCGGTGCCGTTCGTGGCGGTGACCGTGCCTGCGAAGGTTCCGGCCGTGGTAGGCGTTCCACTGATCACGCCCGCGGAAGTCAACGTCAGGCCTGCTGGCAAAGCCCCGCTGGTCACGCTGAAAGTCGGAGCTCCGGTCGATGTGTAGGTGAAGCTGTAGGCCACACCGACCGTGCCGTTCGGCGGCGGTCCGTTCGTGATGGTCGGAGCAGACGGTGCGGTGATGTTGTTGGTGTTCAGCGTCACCGAGCCATTTCGCGCCAAGGCGCTCCCCGACAGGCTCGCGCCGTTATTCAGGGTGATGTTCGTGAGCGCGAGAATATTTCCGGCGAACGCGGTGGCGACACCGATTGTCGCGGAGCTACCGACCTGCCAGAAAACGTTGCGACTTGAGCCGCCATTGATCACCAGAACACTCGAGCTGCTTACAGTCGTGAGCGTGGTCCCTATCTGGAAGATGAAGACGGCGTTGGCGTTGCTCTGGGCGTCGAGAGTGAGTGTTCCCGTCAACTGAGCCGACGTCGAAAACCGATAGACGCCCGGCGTGAGCGTAAGTCCACCCAGATCCTGACTCGTCAAGTCGCTATTGAACGACTGGCCTGCCAGAGAATTGTACGCAGTGGTGAGATCAGCCTGAGCCTGCTGCGCGACCACATCATTTGAGTGGATCGTTCCTCCGGTCACGACCCCCGGAGGAAAGCCAGCGACTGTGGTACCCGGGCTGACCCCCACGTTTCCGATGATGGTGGTCGGGCCGGTATTGATGACCGACGAGCCACCCAGGACCGCAAAAGTTCCCGCCTGGCCCAGTGGGGGCGCGACCGGTGGCGGCGGTGGCGACGCGATGGTGATGCTGAAGGCCTGCGTCGCATTCGGTGCGGTGCCGTTGATCGCTGTCACGGTCCCGCTGAACGTGCCGGTTGCAGTCGGCGTCCCGCTGATCACTCCCGCTGAACTCAGGGTCAGTCCAGTGGGCAGGGCGCCTGCGGACACACTGAACGTCGGCGAGTTCGTCGAGGTGTAGGTGAACCTGTACGTGACTCCGTTGCTGCCGTTCGGCGGAGGACCGTTGGTAATCGTCGGCGGTGGTGGGCCGATGATGATGCTGAAGGCCTGCGTCGCATTCGGTGCGGTGCCGTTGGTCGCCGTCACGGTTCCGCTGAACGTGCCGAGGGCCGTCGGAGTTCCGCTGATCGTGCCGGCGGCGCTCAGCGTCAGACCGGTCGGCAGGCTGCCGGCCGTCACGCTGAACGTCGGCGAGTTCGTCGAGGTGTAGGTGAAGCTGTAGGCGACTCCGAGCGTGCCGTTCGGAGGTGGACCGTTGGTGATGGTGGGAGGCGGCGGGGCGATGGTGATGCTGAACGCCTGCGTGGCGTCTGGCGCGGTGCCGTTCGTCGCCGTCACCGTGCCGGTGAAGGTGCCCAGCGCCGTCGGAGTTCCGCTGATCGTGCCCGCGGGGCTCAGCGTCAGACCGGTCGGCAGGCCGCCGGCCGGGACGCTGAAGGTCGGCGAGTTCGTCGAGGTGTAGGTGAAGCTGTAGGCGACACCGAGCGTGCCGTTCGGTGGTGGACCGTTGGTGATGGTGGGAGGGGGCGGCGCGATGGTGATGCTGAAGTTCTGCGTCGCGTTCGGGGCGACGCCGTTAGTCGCGGTAACCGTGCCCGTGAATGTGCCGCTGGTCGTCGGCGTCCCGCTGATCACCCCTGCGGAGCTGAGGGTCAGCCCGGTCGGCAGCGCGCCTGCCGTCACGCTGAACGTCGGTGAGTTTGTCGACGTGTACGTGAAGCTGTACGCCACGCCCTGTGAGCCGTTCGGGGGCGGGCCGTTGGTGATGGTGGGAGGCACCGATGCAAACAGACTGACCGAGGTGGCGTTGGTGATCTGCGTGAAATACGGAGGGAAGTTATACGTGGTGAAAGTACCCGTTCTCGCGGAAAAGGTCACGACGTTGGGGAGGTTGTCGCCATTGGCAGGCGTGTAGCCAGGCTGCAGCACCGCGTTGAAGGTGCCAGCAAGAGTGGCCGATCCGCTGATGCTGAACCGATCGTAAGAGGTCGCGCTGTAGAGATCGCTTGTGAACGATCCACCCGACAATTGCGTGTAATTCCCGGTGTAGGTGAGCGTCCCCGCGACGGCCCCTCCAGGATTGATCGTCGCTCCGCTATTGGTCAGAGTTGCCGTACCTGTGGAAAGCGTGCCGGCGCCGCTCAGCGTTCCTGAACCGAGAGTCCAATTGAGCGTGGTGCTGATCGATCCATTGTCGATGATGGAACCACCGCTCAAGCTCAAAGGGTTGCCGGTGATTGTGGCCCCGGAGTTGTTCGCCAGGGTGCCCCCAGTGTTGACCGTGAGGTTTCCAAGACTGGAAATCGTGGCGCCGGAGTTGTTGGTCAACGTGCCACCGGAGTTGACGTTGATCGAGGCACTGCTCTGCAGCGAGAGCGTTCCGGGGTTGGTCAGCGTGCTGGTTACATTCATGATCGTGGTGCCGGCCGAAGTGAGGGTGCTGGATCCCTGCAGGGTCATCGGATTCAGGACGTTCAGCGTCCCCCCGCTCATGGTCAGTGTGATCGGGTTCGACGAGGCAGGATCGAAGTTGACGACCCGCCCTCCGGCGCTCATGTTTACCACCGCCGGAGTGGCCTGCGTTCCGCCGACCTGGCCGGGATACTCGCCGATCACCGGTCCGCACCAGACCGAGGTGTCCGTCCAGATCACTGGCGTCGCAGTCCCAGTGAGATTCCACGTGGGCGAACAGGTCGCCAGTGCCACGACGTTCCTGGCGTTCGCGTCCCCCGAACTGGTGGCGACCAGCGCGATTCCTCCGGTCAGGGAGAGGAAGGTGACGATCAGAACCTGGAGGATGCGCGAACGGCGGAGGCCGTCAAATGAATGGACGAAGTGCGACATGTTGTCTCCCTAGGTAGTAGTGAAGGTGACGCGGACCGGAGGTGGAGTGGGCGATTCTAAGGGATCAGAAGTTATTTGTCACCCGGAAAGCGGATTTCGGAATGGTCGCTCGGATCGACGCGCCGCGCAGTGCGCAGGGTCACAGTGAGCGCTCTACTTGCGCTCAGTTTGCAACGAAACCGGACGGCCGGGAACAGCGGCGGGCGTCGGTGACGCCTCGCTGTTTTTACGATCGAACCGACCCTCCCGTCTCGCGGACCCTCTCCCGCGGAGCGAGGTGCCTGAGAAGGAAGCGCCGGCGTGAAGAGGCGCGCGCCTTCGCGCGCACGGGAGGCCCTTCTGGGAGTTACAGAATTGGCTACGCCATCTCCCGGGCGCGCACGATGAAGGCTCAATTTCCACCGCCGTCATGGCATCAGAGACATACGGTCCGCAGAATTTGAGCCATCAAAAAAACAGCCGGTGAACACAGACAGGTCCGCCTGTGCCCCCGGCTGGTGACTCCAAAACAATTCAGACCTTGGCCATTTTCCGCACGCTGGCCTGCAGGTCGTCCAGCTTGTCCATCATCTTGTCGCTGACGTCGACCACGCGGCGCTGCATCTTCTTGCCGGTCATCGGCGCGAACAGCAATCCCAAGATGACTCCCGCCACAACTCCGGCGAGAAAGGTGGAGACAGTGGTGGAAACCGGTGTTTTCTTTTCGAACATGTAGAGCTCCTTGCGATGGCGATCCTATTCAAGGCGCGCGCCGCAATCCGGGGACAGCACGTCGGTGACTGGAAGAAGGAACCCCTCACCCCCGGCGCAGCGAACGTAACGCCGGCATCCTTGCCGGTAGTGGCGTCGGCTTCCAGCCGGCGCACATGGGCGTGCTCCCGCGGACAGGATGCCCGCGACACGGCCGGCAGGGATGCCGGCGCTACGAAAAGCAGCTCGAAGGGGAGCTGGTGAACGGCGCGTCGCTCCGGTGAGACCTCGATGAAACTGTCCTCTCGAGGACCCTCCCCCGCCGTAGCAGGGAGAGGGTCCGCGGAGCGAAGGTGAGGAAGTATCTCCTTGGAGAAAAAAAAGAATCCGTGTCATTACGAATGGGCGGCTAGGAGGCGCGGCAGAACGTCTTGAAGCGTGATCCTGGCGGAGCCTTGGGCAACCAGCGCCGCCGGCCGTACCGGCCTAGCCCTTGACCGGCACTTTCTTCCAGAAGCCGCCTTTGGTCTCTTCCCAGTTGTAGCGGGCCTTGTCATCGACCTTGTGGACGGTGGCGTCGCTCATCACCAGTTTTCCACCCTTGTCCTTCATGAAAAAGTCGACGTCGACGGTGTGGCCGTCCGAAGACTTGAAGTCGGTGCAGGCGAAGTAGGTGTGCTCGTCCAGACGGGACAACCGTTCGCGATGGACGTGATCGAGCTTGAGATCCCAGGTCTTTTTGGCGGTCTTGTCGGCAAGCTTGTAGAAGCCCTTGCCTTGTTTCTCTTTCGCAGCGATGGCCGACTTGATCCCTTTCTCGAGATCGTCGATGGACATGGCCTTGGTTGCCGCCGTCTTTCCGGTGGGATGTTCCGGGTGCTCCTGGGCCAGAATCTGCGGAACGGTGACTGCCAGTACGAGAGCGAGAGGGATGAACATTTTCTTCATGACAATTTCTCCTTATCCTGCGAGGCCAGCGGCCAGCGCGAACGGCTATTCTCTCCCATTCGCGTTTTGCGGGGTGGCCGCGCTCTCGATTCGCGTCGCCGCCCCGCCACTAGTGTTGCCCGTCGCCGGTGGTGACGCATCTCACACTTCGCTTTTCCTGTTCCGCAAACGGCGCGAATGCCGCATAGAATATTCGCGTGACGCAACACAACGTTCTGGTGGTCGATGATGACGATGCCATCCGCGCCCTGGTCACCCGGGTGCTGCAACGCAACCAGTACGCGGTGGAGCAGGCCAGCAACGGGGAAGAGGCGATGACCAAGCTCCAGCAGGGTCGCTTCGACGTCATCCTTCTCGATCTGATGATGCCGATCATGAGCGGCTTCGACGTGATCGACCGGCTGACCATCGAGTCTCCCGATCAGCCGGTGGTGGTCATGTCGGCTGCCAGCGATCGCGACTTCCAGAGGGTCAGCAATGCTGCCGTCGTGCAGAGCATCATCCGCAAACCGTTCGAGCTGAGCGAACTGCTCGAAGCGGTGCGCCGGTCGGCCAACGGCGAGCCGGGCCTGCCGCGATAGGCGCGTTTCCTGGCGCCTCTGCTCCTCCTGAGCGGTGGGGTGGTGCGCCGCGAACCGATTCCTCACCCTCAGAGACTGTGAAAAAATCCCAAATCGTCATCCTGAACGGCGTGGGTGGCGGGCGGGAAGCGAAGGATCTGCAATCACGAGGATGCTGCCGGCGGCAGTTGCGTCGTTGCAGATCCTTCCCCGTCTGCGCGGCTTCTAATGACACGGCCCCAAAGCCGCCACTGCCCAATGTCGAGAGTCCTTCTCCCCGCCGCAGCGGGGAGAAGGTGGCCGTAGGCCGGATGAGGGGTCAATCCTTTCCAGCAAAAGCCCCTCACCCCCGCTTCGCGGCACCCTCTCCCCGCGCCGCGGGGAGAGGGACTCTCGATGGGAGAGTTTGTCATCGCTGCTTCCACGGCGTCCGCGCCGTTTTCCCGCTCACGATGAGGCCGGGGGGGTTTTCACAAGCCCTCACGGAAGACATCCGTGGTTGTGGGCGTTACCGCCGCCGCATGATTTCCTTTGCCAGTGTCAGCAAGCAGTACGGGCGTCAGGTCCTGTTCATCGACGCCTCCTTCCAGCTCAATCCGGGCGAGAAGGCCGGACTGGTCGGGCCGAACGGCGCGGGCAAGTCGACGCTCTTTCGCATGATCATCGGCGAGGAGTCGGCCGATGAAGGCGTGGTCACCGTGCCGCGCAAACTGGCAGTGGGCTACTTCCGTCAGGAGGTCGACGAGATGGCCGGGCGGCCGGTGCTCGACGAGGCCATCGCCGGCAGCGGCCGGGTCGGCGATCTTCATCACCAGCTGCTGGAGCTGGAGCACGCCATGTCCGATCCCTCCCGCGGCGAGGAGATGGACACCATCCTGGAGCGCTTCGGACACGTCCAGGAGGAGTATCAGCACCTCGGCGGCTACGAGATCGAAGCGAAGGCCCGCGAAGTCCTGCATGGCCTGGGCTTCGAGGATCCCCAGATCGACGGCGACGTCGGCGCTCTCTCTGGCGGCTGGAAGATGCGCGTCTCCATGGCCAAGATCCTCCTCGGAAACTTCGACGTGCTGCTGCTCGACGAGCCGACCAACCATCTGGACATCGAATCGATCGTCTGGCTGGAGAGCTTCCTGAAAAGCGTTCCGGCAACCATCCTGATGACGTCGCACGATCGCGACTTCATGAATCGCATCGTCACCAAGATCCTGGAGATTGACGACGGCGACATCGTCACCTTCGCCGGCAACTACGATTTCTACGTGAAGGAGCGGGAGATCCGCGAGCTGAATCAGGAAGCGGCCTACGCCCGGCAGCAGGCCAAGCTGGCCAAAGAGCAGCGCTTCATCGACCGCTTCTCCGCACACGCTGCCAAAGCGGCGCAGGTGCAGAGCCGGGTCAAGGCTCTGGACAAGATCGAGCGGGTGGAGCCGCCGAAGAAACGGAGGGCCATGAAGTTCGACTTCCGTTCCCCGCAGCGATCCGGCGACGACGTGCTCATGCTCCAAGGCGTGACCAAGAAGTTCGGCCAGCGCAGCATCTACGATCACTTCGATTTTCACGTGCGGCGCGGAGAGCGCTGGTGCGTGATGGGGAAAAACGGCGCAGGAAAATCGACGCTGCTGAAGATGGTGGCTGGAGATCTCGTCCCCGACGCCGGGTCGGTGAGGCTGGGCGCCAGCCTGAAGATGGGTTACTTCGCCCAGCAGTCGCTCGATCTTCTCGATCCTGAGCTGACCGTGTGGGAGCAGATCCAGAAGGATTTTCCGCTGGAAGGGATCGGCGTTCTCCGCAGTCTGCTGGGCGCATTCCAGTTTTCCGGCGACGACGTCGACAAGAGGATCCGCTCGCTCTCAGGCGGTGAGAAGTCGCGCCTGGTCATGGCCCGCATGCTGCTCGACCCCCCGAACTTCCTGGTGCTGGACGAACCCACCAACCATCTCGATCTGGCCACCAAAGAGATGCTGGTCGAGGCCCTCGGCCAGTTCGAAGGAACCATGCTCTTCGTCTCGCACGACCGTGCCTTCCTCCGAGGTCTGGGAAGCCGCGTGCTGGAGCTCGCAGGCGACGAGCACGACCGGCCTCTCACGTACGGCGGGACGTATCTGGAGTACGTGGAGAAGACAGGACGAGAGGCGCCCGGCGTTCACAACTGACGGCCGGCACGGCCGGCGGCGTTGCTTCGCAAAGCGTCCGCCACGATTTTCGCATCAGTCGCGTTTTCGCACCCGCGAACGGTTCGCAGTGTCGATCGAGAGTGGGGGTGACTCCTCCACACTCTCCGCTCCGATAAAACGAAACGTGGCGGCCGGATCAGAAGACCCGGTCGCCACGGAATTGATTTCTCGCTGGTGCTCCGCGTCAGAGGCTGCGTTTCTTGCCGCGGATGTTGCGACGGCTGCCTTTGGCCTTGCCACCGGCGCCGCCGGGAGGTCCACCGCCGCGACCTCCGCCACCGCCGCCGCCATAACCTCCACCACCGCCGTAGTCTCCGCCCCCGCCATAGCCGCCGCCGTAGCCGCCGCCACCACCGGCACCGGGGTTGAATCCGCCGCCGGCGTAGCCGCCACCACCGGGAGCTCCGCCCGCCGCTGGGGAGCGACGCGGACGATCTTCCGCTGCGTTGACACGCAACTGCCGACCGCCCAAGTCGTGTCCGTTGAACTTCTCGATCGCGGCCGCTGCCTCTTCATCGCTCGAGTACTCCACGAATGCGAATCCTCGAGGACGACGCGTTTCCCGATCCGTGGGCAGGTAAACATCTTTCACCTGACCGGCCTGCGACATGAGTGCCTCGAGATCTTCACGCGTAGTGTTGAAATCGAGATTTCCGACAAAAACCTTCGAAGCCATGTCTCTCCTTTATCTTCCTGCAGCCCCGGGCCTGGCTCAGGCACGTGCGCGCCGCGAACTGTACCGCATCAGCGGCGGCCGCGCAGAACCTGGCTGCGATTGGCCCCACGCGGACAGCACCGGAAAAGACTGCATGCGGCGCGCCCATGCCGGCTCTCCCCCGTCCGGATGCGAACACTCACGGGACCTTTCAACCTATCTGACAGAATCGACGACACTTCCCGCGTGGTTCCACCGCCCTGAACCCGCTTCTCAACACGAGGTGACAGAAGATCGGCGAGCGGGATGTTGAGAGGACACCATCAGATCGCTACCCATTGCTGTTCGGTTCGGCCACGCCTGCTTACCTCGGGGCGAGCCACCGTACCGCTTCGACCAGCCGCGTCACTTCCTCGTCAGTGGTGTAGCAGGCGCAGCCCACCCGCACCAGCGCCTCCACCTGCAACCGTTCGATCACCGTCTGCGCGTAGAAGTCGCCGTGACTGACGAAGAGTCCGCGCGTGACCAGCCCCCGGCAGACTTCCTCGGCGGTCATTCCCTGCATCGTGAATGACACCGTGGGCGTGCGCGGCTGCGAAGGATCGGGCCCGAACATCCGCACTCCCTCGATCGAGGACAAGCCCTCCCACAACATGCCGACCAGCCTGGTCCCCTGCTGATGGAACCCTTCGAATGCCCGGCGCAGACGCTCCCGGCGGCCACCCTCGTGGCCTCCCAGCGAAGCGAGAAATTCGATGGTGGCCCCGATCCCTGCGATGCCCTCGTGATTCTGCGTTCCGGTCTCCGCGCGATCGGGCGCTTCGTCCGGCGAGGGATCGAGTTTGGGAAAGGGCAGCGTCTGCAGCAGTTCCTTGCGAGCGAACAGAATGCCGGCATGAGGGCCGTAGAATTTGTAGGAGGAGCACGCCAGAAAATCGCAACCGATCTCGCGCACGTCGAGCAGTTCGTGAGGGGCGAGATGCACGGCGTCGAGAAAGAAGAGTGCCCCCACGCTGCGCGCCGCAGCGGCCAGGCGGGACCGATCGCTGATCGTTCCCAGGGCGTTCGACGCACCACCGGCCGCCAGGAGTCTCGTCTTCGGCCCGAGGAGTGACTGGAGATGCTCGTAGTCGAGTTGACCGGTCTCGGGGATCATTCTGGCGGTGCGCACCACGACGCCGCGATCGATTTCCAACGCGCGCCAGGGAGCGATGTTGGCGTGATGATCGAGCTCGGTGAGGACGACTTCATCGCCGGGCCGCCACGTTCGCCCGAGGGCCCGGGCAAGGTGAAACGTCAGCGTGGTCATGTTGTTGCCGAAGACCACCTCGTCCGCATGGCAATGAAGAAAATCGGCCACCGCCTCACGTGCGCTGGTGATGATTGCATCCGTCTCACTGCTGGTCGGATACGCCCAGTGCGTGTTGGCGTTGTGGTGCAGCAGGTAGTCGGTCATGGCCTCCGCCACAGAGCGCGGCACCTGCGTTCCACCGGGTCCGTCAAAGTAGGCCACCGCCTGACCGCTCTGCTGTCGGGTCAGGGCGGGGAACTGATCGCGGATCTGCTGCAGCGTGGCTACACCATCGGTCTGTGTCGTTGTCGATGCCATGGAGTGCATTGTCCACAGCCGATCATCGAGGAGCAATCAGCGAGGAGCAATCGCCTTTCCTAGCGCCGGCATCCTTGCCGGCCGGGGCGACGGCTTCCAGCCGGCGCTGCCTGGCGAGATCCCGCGGGCAGGGATGCCCGCGGCACGGCCGGCACGGATGCCGGCGCCACGAAAGGCAAACCTTTCGATGCATGGTGCAAACGGCGCCTCCCGTCTTACGATGTCGCTCCCATGGACGTCGCGGATGACGCGCTGGTCGCACTCGGCAGGAAGCTGCTCGCACTCGGATATCGCTTCATCACCATCACGCCCGAATCGCATGCGCGCGTGAATCGCCGGCCGGACAACCGGCATGCTCGCAGTCTCCGCGATGTCTTCGGTTGGAGCCGTCCCTTCTCACGAGAGCTGCTGACCGCCGATCTTCTCGAGCTTCTGGAGCGGGCGGGCGTTCTGGTGGCCGAGGAGGGGATGTGGCGCGCAACGGTCCGGTTTTCGACGGCTGCTACCACGACGCCATCGGCGAACCCGGCGATCTTCCTCCACTCCGCATTTCCCACTCTCGATGCCCAGTCGGTTTTTTTCGGACCGGACACCTATCGCTATCTGTCCCTTCTCCGGCGCCTGCAGCCCTCCGCGCAGCGCGCGGTCGATGTCGGGTGCGGAAGCGGAGCCGGCGGGATCGCCATCGCCGATCGTTGCGAAACGCTTCTTCTCGCCGACATCAATCATCTGGCGCTGCGATACGCGCGCATCAACGCGGCGATCAACGGGATCAGCCATGCGCTCGCGGTCGAAAGCGACGTACTCCGGGCCATCACTGATCCGATCGACCTGGTGATCTCCAACCCGCCGTATCTGGTCGACGACCGGTCGCGGCTTTATCGCGACGGCGGAGGAACCTTCGGAGAGGCGCTGTCCGTACGCATTGTTCGCCAGGCGCTGGAACGGCTGCCATCCGGTGGCCGGCTCATTCTCTATACGGCGTCCGCCATCGTCGAGGGGACCGATACCTTCCTGGCCGCCGTGCAACCGCTGCTCGACTCCGACACCACGTTCCAATACGACGAGATCGATCCCGACGTCTTCGGCGAAGAGCTGGAGCGCCCCGCTTATGGATCGGTGGACCGGCTCGCCGTGGTCTCGCTGGATGCGACGAAGCGCTGAAACCGCGCATGCACCTCGGTCGCCATCAGTCGCCACTCCCGAAATGCGCGCCGTTGGCGAACTCATCCTGTAATGACGGCGCAATCCGGAAAAACCCGCAGGCTGGCGACAGCCTCGGGCCCGCCGCATGCAAAAGGAGGGGCGTGAGGTTCCCTGCATGAGCGCAGCAGCTCTCGACATCACTCCCTCCCTCGGCAACATGCCGGAAGCGCTGCAGCGACAGCTCAACCGGCTGAATGACGCACGCCTCAGCCCACGCACGGAAGCGGTGCTCTCCCTCGACGAGGAAATGGCACTGCGCCAAGCGGAGATCCGTTTCCTTGAAGGAGAATGCGCCCTGATTGGCGCCCAGGCCGCGACCGTTCCCGACGATGCCCCTCAATTCCTCGCCTGGTTCGAAAACCTGAGGGAGTCAGGTCCCGGACAGAACGATCCGCTCTTCCCCTGGCTGGCGCACCAGGCCACCCTGCAGCAGCTGGTCTGGTTCCTGGCGCAGGAAGTCGCAGGAGAGGCCGGCTTCGACGATCTCGTCTCGCTCACGCAGATCAAAATGCCCGTTCGGCCGAAGCTGGAGATGGCCGCCAACTACTGGGATGAGATGGGACGTGGGAAGCCGAGCGGGATGCATGGCCCCATGCTCGATCGACTGGCCGCAGCGCTGCGCGTGCGCGAAGCCGGACATGCGATCGTCTGGGAATCGACGGCACTGGGAAATCTGCTGATCGGCCTCGCTGCGAATCGTCGCTATGCCTACCAGTCCATCGGAGCGCTGGGCGTGGTGGAACTGACCGCTCCCTCCCGGGCCACGTTTGTGGACGAGGCACTGAAGCGTCTCGGCGTGGCCGCGAAGCCACGCCAGTACTACGCGCTGCACGCCACCCTCGACGTGCGTCACTCGGAAGCCTGGAACCGCGAAGTCCTCGAACCGCTGGTCAGCGCCAACCCTCTGCTGGCCCGTCCTATCGCCGAAGGCGCGCTCATGCGCTTGAACGCCGGCGCGCGATGCTTCGCGCGCTACCGACAGGAGTTCGGCGTGGAAACGGCGGGCTGAGCTCGCCGGCACGGCCGGCGGCGCTGGTTGCCCAAGGCTCCGCCATGATCACGCCCCAAGACTTCCTGCCGCGCATGTTCCCAGGGCAGAAGCACTCTTCACGCTGATGTCAGCATTCCTATCTCTTACAAATCCCAGGCGTGTTTGCCTCGTGCGGATTCAAGTTGACCTCTTACGATCGAGAGTCCTTCTCCCCGGGCACGGGGAGAAGGTGCCGAAGGCGGATGAGGGGCGCGCACTCGACGAAGCAGGACCCCTCATCCCCGCTTCGCGGACCTTCTCCCCGCTGCGGCGGGGAGAAGGACACTCGATGGGAGGCCCCGTTTCTTTCCATCAATCGGCTGCTTCTCATGCAGTGCCCCAGCTCAGGGCTAACGAGATCGTTCCGCGGCTGAGGCGGAAATCGTGGCGGACGCTTTGCGAACCAACGCCGCCGGCCGTGCCGGCCCTCATTCAGGAAACCATCCCAGCCGCACCATCTCTTCTCGATCCCGTACAAGAAACTGCTCTCCGATGTCGGTGCGGTAGCGGACGTTCGGGATGACCACCTTGCGCGATCGTTCGTACGCTGCCTCGCGCGCAGCTTCCACCGACGCGCCGCGTCCCGTCACCACCATCACGTAGCCTACCGACCCGGCCGTCACCAGTTGGTCGCCCTCCTTGGCCACCTCGGCGAAGTGCAACTGGTGGCGATCTTCCTACGTCAGCGAAGAGCGGAACAGAATGGGAGCTCCCTTCGACAACTGCTCATATCCGTGAAAGTAGGGAAAGGTGGGGACGGTCAGGACAACGCAGACCGCGAATCCGTCGTGCGTGCGCAGGGTGAGATCCTCGCCGGCGGT
>JBKJQB010000261.1:0-3983 GCA_046594105.1 Thermoanaerobaculia bacterium | reverse complement strand
CGACAAGGCGAACTCGACGACCCGGTGATCAAGGTACGGAAGTCTGCTTTCGATCGAATGAGCCATGCCGGTTCGGTCACCGTTCAAGAGGATCGGACGCAGCCGGTACGACTTCAGATCCCGGAAGATCGTTTCGCCGATAGCGGAGTGATCATTCCCTCGCTCGCGGCTCCCGTGGGCTTCTACGGTGTCAGCCGCCTCGATGCCTGCCACATTGTCGAACCATTCCGAGCGTACGAAGGGGTACCGCCGCCGCCTCAGTCCCAGTCGTCTCGCTGTGGGTCCTGCCAGGTGTTTCACGAGCGCAAGGGAACCCAGATGAAATTTATGCGCGAGCAGGCGAGCTTCGCGGAGAGCATCGAGCAGGTTTCCGGATGCGAACCGGGACCGCCACATGATCCACTCGTGGAAGGGGTAACCGGCCAGCAACTCATCGGCACCCTGACCGTCGATCACAACGCGCACGCCGCACTGACGAGCCAGCTCGAAGGCTCGGTACTGCGCCATCTGGGCCGATGCAATGAGCGGCTCCTCGTGCGCCCGCGTTACCGCAGTCAACGACTCGCGAATCCACGACGCATCGATCGTAGTACGAGCGTTCACAGAATTGTGCTCGGCCACAAAGTCATCGATATAACGCGACTCGTCGAAAGCTCGATATTCGGTGCCGGGGAACACGATCGAATAGGTTCCCAGTTTTCGAGCATCTACTTCGGCCATGATCGCCGTGAGCACCGATGAGTCGAGTCCGCCGGAAAGAAAGCTGCCCGTCACCGCCTCGGTCCGCAACACCAGACAGACCGCGCTGCGCAGCAGTCGCTCCAACTCGATCGAAGCCTCGCTCAACGTGATGCCGGCGCTGATGCCGGTGTGTTGCTCAATCTCCCAGTACCGGTGCGGTTTTAAGCATTCTTCATCCCGATCCAGATCGAACACGAAGTAGGAGGCGGGCGGCACGGTCTCGATGTCTCGAAAGAACGTTTGCTGATCGAAGTGGTGGATGGATCCCTGCTCGAGGTAATCGCGGATGTATCGTGGATTCGGCAACGCGCCGATGACCGCCGCGATCTGCTTTGCCTCCGACGCGAAATACCAGCCCCCCTTGTCTCGAGCCCAGAAGAGTGGCCGTATGCCGAAGCGGTCGCGCGACCCGACCACGCGTCGGCGAACTGTGTCCACGATGAGCAGCGCCCACATCCCGTTGAAGCGACGGAACGCGTCGACGTCCCACTCCTCATACGCCGCTACGATGACCTCAGTATCTGAGTTGGTGCGAAAGACGTGACCGAGTGCTTCGAGCTCACGGCGCAACTCGACAAAGTTGTAGATCTCTCCGTTGAAAACGATCGCGATGTGGCCGTCAGCAGTCGTCATTGGTTGTGCCGCCAACGGAGAGGCATCCTGGACCACCAGCCACCGGAACCCGAGCGCCACGCGCGTTCCCCGCAGCCCGCTCAGTTCTCCGCTGGAGACGACAGGCCTGGGGCGGAACTCCCCATCGACGGCCCAGAAACCCTCGCCGTCCGGACCTCGGTGGGGCACGAGGTCGTGCATGCGCTTGACATTCCGGCCAGCCGTATCTTGCGACGCCGAGGAAAAGGCTACCACTGCACTGATGCCGCACATCGAGGTGTCCATTGTAGGACGCGAATCAGGCCACTGGTCTGGCGTTCGACGACGGGCAGATCTCGATCACGAGATGCATGCCGGGCGGGTTGAGGGCAGCCGTACAATCATTTCTCTCGACGATGCCTTCAATCCCGGAGTTTCCGCCCTCGCAACTCTGGCCGGCCATTTATCACCTCACGCCGGGTCAGCGCTGGCCGCCGCAATCCCCGGCCCAGGCGGACGCTTTGATCGAGGAAGCCAAGCGCCAGTTTCTGCTGCCGCTCCTGTTCTCGGCGACTGGGATGCCCGAGGTGGTCCGGGACCGGCTGAATGCGGTTCGGGCACTGGACCGGCTCAATGCTGCTCGAGCGGCAACGTTTGATTCACAGCTCGAACATCTTCGCAGCGCCCTCAAAGGCGAAGACTTTGTTCTCTTGAAAGGGTTCGATTACGCGCGCCGACTTTATCCGGCCCATCACCTTCGCCCCATGGGAGATCTGGACATCCTTGTGCCGCGAAAACGAGTATCGGAGGTGAGGAGGCGGCTGCTCGCAGCCGGCATGAAGCAGGAGTGGCCTGGCGGGCCTGCCTCGCGGCTGGAGATGCATCACGAACACGTGTTTACGAGTGAGCTTCTGATGGTCGAGGTTCACCACGCCTTCATTCAGCGCGTTCGCAATACGATCGACTACGACGCGATCTGGCGTCGCCGGGTTCCCTTCGCCGGACTTCGTGGCGTCTTTCGCCTGAGCGACTCCGACGCGCTGGCCTACCACGCCCTCTCGATGTCCAACGACGAGTTCTCCGTCCGTTTCGTTCGCTGGCTCGACCTTCTGCTCCTGTTCCGGGCAGCGCCCGATTCCATCGACGAAGCAGTCGCAAGGGCACACGAGTGGAAGGCGGTCCGTGCTTTGTTCGGCACCCTGCACCTGGCCGCGCAGATCTTCCCAGAGCTGTCTTTACCTCTGACTGACCAGCTTCTCTCGCCATCGGTTCGCTCGTTCCTGAAACGTTACGTACTCCCGGATCCTTTTCGCGAGCTGGGAGGACACGAAACGGGACGGACGCGCCAGCTCTGGCGGAAGTTCTGGCTCCTCGACAGCGCGGGCGCGCGGATTCGCCTCGCTGCCTTTCTCGTCTACGCCTCGCTGGCCGGTCGTCTTCACGTACGTTTCGGCAAAACCGTGGGATGAATCAAGTTCCCAACGCTCTTTTTCTGCTCGACACGTCCACGTCAACATGAGGCTCAAGCTTCGCAGTCAGCCTCTCACCCTGCGGTGTATGGCGTTTCGGATCGACTCGAGGTCGTCGTCGGACTCGGTTGAATCCAGTTCAGACCCTCACCCCCGCCACACCCACCGCGCACGGAACACGGTCCAGGCGATTCTGAGGGAGTCTTTCAGCGGTTTGTAGTGGCTGGTGGAGAGGCCGTCGACGAAGCCGAGGTCGATGGGGATGGTGAGGACTTTGAAGTTTCCGCAGCCGGCGCGGACGATCACTTCGCTTTCGAGGTCGAAGCCTTCGCTGTGGAGTTTGATGCTGCGCAGGAGCTCGGAGGAGTAGAGGCGGAAACCGCTCTGGGAGTCGGTCACGCCGGTTTTTGACACTCTGGCGATGAACCAGGAGGACATCCGGTTGGCGAATCTCCTTCTCGGCAGCATCTCCTGGAAGAGGTGGGCGCGGCCGCCGATCACCAGATGGGCTCCGGTCTGCTCTCTTGCGGCGACGAATTTCGGGATCTCTCTTGGGAGGTGCTGGCCGTCGGCGTCCAGCGTGACCACCGCGTCAAACCCGTGCTCGAGGGCGTAGGCGAAGGCGGTTTTCAGCGCACCCCCCTTGCCGCGATTGGTGGGATGGCTGACTACGTCGGCGCCCGCTTCCTTCGCTACCCTCGCCGTGCCGTCGGTGGAGCCGTCGTCGATGACCACCACTCGCTCGACGACCGTCAGGCACTCCGCGATCACCCCGCCGATGTACGGCTCGGCGTTCAGGGCGGGGATGATGACCAGGACGCGCATGTCGGATTCGGATTATTCACGAAGTCCTCGGCCGCGGTGAAGAATGTGCAGGATTTCGTGGATCGAGAAGGTCTCGTTCGATCCCCGGCCGGGCCCCTCATCCGCCTTCGGCACCTTCTCCCCGTGCCCGGGGAGAAGGACTCTCGATGGGAAGGGGAGCGCCTTGGGAGAAGGACTCTCGATGAGGTTGCGCGGGAGCTTGCGCGGCGAGATCGCGCCGGCAAGGATGCCGGCGGACCGGCCGGCTGGATGGTCTGCTCCCCGAAAACTGGACCACGGATTATGTCGGGCGGTTTACCGTAAGAAGGAGCGACGGTATGGCCCGGAAGACCCACACGGTGATGCGGCCCGCCATGC
>JBKJQB010000150.1:0-7846 GCA_046594105.1 Thermoanaerobaculia bacterium | reverse complement strand
GCTCGATGGAGCGATTCTCGTACTGCCCGGCGGACCACGACGGTGGCTCTTCCGGGGTGGCTGGTGATCGGGGTGCGGCCACCGACCGGGATCGAAAATGATTCGTCAGGGGCACCGCGAATTGCTCCGCAGCGTCGTCAGAGGCGGGGACGAAGAAGGCGGAGACCAGACCGCGTTCGATCAGAGCGTCGAGAAAATCGCGCTGCGCGCCAGTCATGTCGTAGAAGCCGGCCACGATCTGCGGCGGGAGATCGCTCTGGCTTTCGAGCACCGCAGCTGCGGCCTTGCGCAGGAGATCCGCCGGGTCGACCGCCCCGAGCTGCTCGATGAGCCACTCGTAACGACGCCAGGCATTGGCCATCAGACGGGTGCGGTCGCGGTTGCGCAAAGATCGTGTGCCGGCGATGCGGCTCTCGAAATCGACCAGCGTCAGGCCGCCATCGCGCACGTCGCGGTAGGCGCGCTCCAGCATGGCGGCGATGCCGCGCGTCTCGAAAAGAGGGTCGTCGACGCTGGCGACGGCGGCGCGCATGGCCAGGCGCCGCTCCGCCGCTGTGGCCACGCGGGGATAACTCCCGCGTCCATTGAGGATCCGCGCCGCGAGGGTTTCCATCGAATGCAGATGGAGGTTTGCCCGTCCCTGCGGAACCCGTTCGAGGAGGCTGCCAAGGATGCTGGAGGCGACGCCGCGGGAGGCAACCAGGACTTGTTGAAGACTCGGTTCGCTCAGCTGTTGGGCGACCTGCGAGGCCAGGACCCGGTAGCGGGCCAGATGGAGGGGTGGAGGCATTGTTTTTGGAAGAAAAACTTTAGAATGATTCGTAGAAAGATAGGTGATGCCGACGTCGTATTTTCTGGGTCGTCCACCATCTGTAACTGTTTGTTAATTCACTACTTACGATTCACGTGCTTACTAGGTGATCCGGGCACGAAAATTGAAGTTATCTGAAGTATTGATTTACGTGCAGCTTGACGCTGTGAACGGCAGTCTCGAGGTTGTCCAGGACGCCCTCATGACCCTACCCATGATCTCACTCATTCGCCGTCCGTCTGTCGTTGTCGTTGAGGATGATCCTTCGATCGTCAGGCTACTGCGCGCACACTTGGAAAGGGATGGCTATGCCGTTCATGCAGCCAGCTCGTTGTCAGAGGCCAAGGTGCTGCTCATGGGCCCGCTGGACTGGAATCTCGCGATCCTCGACCGCAGGCTTCCTGACGGGGACGGGGTTGCCTTGAGCCAGGAAATCCGGAAGCTCCATCCTCATCGATACCTGCTGATGTTGACGGCTGACTCGAGCGAAGCATCCAAGATCGAGGGCTTCGAAGGGGGCGTGGACGACTATGTCACCAAGCCGTTCACCATGCCGGAGTTGCTGGCGCGAGTTCGGGCCGGTCTACGCATCGTAGAGTTGCAAACGGCCCTGGTGGCCAGCAACCAGCGCCTGGAACAGTTGTCGTTCACCGACGGGCTGACGTCGCTCAAGAACCGCCGCGCCTTCGAACAGGAGTTCGCTATCCGCTTCGAGCAGACCCGGCGCTACGGCCGCCCCCTCTCCGTGGCGATCATCGACATCGACTGGTTCAAATCGGTCAACGATGGGTACGGTCATCCGAGCGGTGACGCCGTTCTCTGTTCCCTGGCCCGCACCATCCAGAACACCAGCCGGCAATCCGACTTCGTGGCTCGGGTGGGTGGGGAGGAGTTCGCGGTCATCCTGCCGGAGACCTCGCTCTTCGATGCGTTGCAGTTCGCCGAGAAGATCCGTGCGAACGTGGCCTCAGCGAACATTGAGGCGGGAGGGGTGCAGCATCGGATGACGGTCAGCATTGGTGTGGCGAACGTGCCGCACTCCAAGCTCCCCACAGCTGCCGCGCTCTTCAACGCCGCCGATCAGGCGTTGTACCGCGCCAAGAATCGCGGGCGGAACCGGGTGGAATGCGAGAAGCGTACGGATACTCGCTCCGCCGGGTCGCCCACGGCCCGGCAGATCGCGGCGCACTAGGCTCTGGCGGCGCTCTTGCCCAAGGTCCGCCAGGGTCGCGCTACGGAGGCCCTCGCGCGCGCTCGCAACGCTGGTAAAATGAGGCATGCGCACCATCTCAGTCGACGTGCCGGACGAAACTGCAGCACAGCTGGAACGAGCCGCGGAAGACAGGGGATTGACGGTGGGAGAACTCGTTCGGGAAGCGCTGGATGAAAAAGCGCGCGAGTGGGCCGCAGACTTCGACTCCGCGGCCGACCTTGTCTTATCCAAAAACGCCGAGCTCTATCGCCGTCTCTCCTGATGCGGTATCTCACGCTGGCTGAACTGATCGAACTTCATCGGCGAGTCATGATTCAGGGGCAGGGAACCTCCGGCGTTCGCGATATGGCCGCGCTCGAATCCGCCGTGGGCCAGCCGCACCAGACTTTCGATGGGAACGACCTTTACCCAACCTTTCTCCAGAAAGCCGCAGCGCTTGCGTTCTCGGTGATCCAGAATCACCCCTTCATCGATGGAAACAAGCGCGCCGGGCATGCGGCGATGGAAGTCGTCCTGCATCTCAACGGATTCGAGATCGACGCGGATGTGGATGAGCAGGAACAACTGATCCTGGGAGTCGCCAGCGGCAAAGTCACACGAGCAGAGCTCACGACCTGGCTGGAGGCGCATGTTGCGAAACTCGGTTGAACCCCGGGTTTCGATTCAGTTGGACTGCGCACGGACTCACTCCCCTTCGTTGGGGTCGACCGTGGCCGAGGCGGTGAGCTCTTCGGATGCCGCCGCGTACTCCGGCAGGGAGGAGATGGAGACGGGGACCCACTTCTCCACGATCTCGCGGGTGCCGAAGACCCCGAGCTTCTCCATCAGAAACTCGAACTTCGATTCCAGTGACTGGATGATGGGGTCCCTGGCCGCCTTGTCCATTGTCCACATCTGCTTCTTGAACGGGCCGACCGCCTTCTTGCGGGTCTTGTAGACGAACTGCTCGTCGCTCTCCTCCGCCTTTCGCTCGTCCAGGCAGCGCTGGAAACAGAAGTCGCGGATCTCATCCTTCATCTTCTGTGGCAGGCTCGGCGCATCGAGGACCATGTTCTGGAAGCCTGTTGCGAGATGAATCTCTACGGCCTCCGACGACGGGAACTTGTCGTAGACCGATTCCGGGAGCGTCGACGCCCCATGCTGCACGGAGCCGGCGATGCCGTACTCGCGGCGGCAGATCTCTGTGGTGTTGCGGAGCACCTCGAAGTCGATCTTGGCGGTGGCGATGGTTCCGTCAGGAAGAGGAACGCCGCCGTGGGAAGTGCCGGTCTGCACGGAAATCTTGCTGATGCCGGTGATCCCGCCGAGTAGACGATTCACGCCGTCGACGTAAGCGCGCACCTCGTCGGGATGGGTGTTGTACTTGCCCACTTCACCGATCTCGCCTCCGACGGAGATGGTCATCCCGTCAGGCTGGCGATCGCGGATGTAGCGGGTGAGGTGAGCGGTGCCCTCGTAATTGGCGCGCTGCTGTTCGTCGCGGGTGGGAAAGTCGAGATTCACCAGCGTCGAAGTATCGATGTCGATGTTGTAGAACTCCGCCGCGATGGCCTCATCGATGAGTGACTCCAGCGCTTTGGTCTCCGCAGCCTGCCCTTCCGACGTCACCCACTTCTTCGCGCTGGCCTGGAAGTGATCGCCCTGGATGAAGACCGGTCCGCGGAAGTCTTCCCTGATCGCCGCCGCGAGCACACAAGCAGCGTATTCGGCGGGGCGCTGCTCGGTGTAGCCGATCTCGGAGCGGGCGATCTCGAAGATGAACGCGCCGACGTCGTGACGCTTGGCCACCCGGAACATGGCCCGGGCCGTGTCGTAGGTCAGAGCGCGGATGTTGAACGCCGGCACGGTGAACTTCCGGGCCACGTCCCCCCGACCGATGGCGGTGTAGAGCGGATAGATGGAGGAGGAGACGGCGCCACGTCTGCGCGCTTCGAGATGGATGGTCCGCCGGGCGGCCGCTTTCTCGGTACCCTCTCCGAAAACGGCAGTGTGGATGAGCTGGTCGACGTTGAGGTCGGTCATGGTTCCCCCGGCCGCGCACTGTAGCAAAAAGAGGGGAGGGTGGCGCTCCCGCAGACCGGCCTCGAACGTCGCCGCCGGGATGATCGGTGACTCTCAGCGCCCGCCGCGTTCTTCTTCGACGGACTGCTGGCGCGGTGCGTCGATGAGCGACCGGATCTGGGCGATCAGAGCACTGAGATCGAACGGTTTGAGCACCGCTCCGTCAGCCCCCACCTGCGCAACCTCGGACGCTGACAGCGGCTCGCCGCTGAGCACCAGGATCGGTACCTGCTGCAGCCCCGGCTCCGCCCGCAGCTTCGCGATCAGCTGATCGCCGCTCATCCCCGGCATGTTGCGGTCGACCAGAATCAGTGAGGGGCGGTCGCTGCGTGCTTTGGCCAGCGCGTCCTCCCCGCTGGAGGCCGTGACCGAATCCAGTCCGAACTCCCGGAGTACGTTGCGCATCAATACGAGGATGGGGACGTCGTCGTCGACGACCAGAATGGTAGGCTTGCCGCTCATGGACCGTGCGTCGAGTGTAGAGGATGTCCCAGGGCCACACAATTGCCGCATCGTCCGAGAGTTCCGATATGACCGTTCGTCATGACCGCCAGGTTTCGATCCTCGATGTGATGGGACCGGTGATGGTCGGTCCCTCCAGTTCTCATACCGCCGGCACCGCCCGGCTGGGCCGTGTGGCGCGGGAGGTCCTTGATGAAGATCCCGTGGCCGTGCACTTCTTTCTGCATCCCCCGCTCGCGTCGACCTACCGCGGCCACGGCTCCGACTTCGCCCTGGTGGGAGGGGCGATCGGACTGAACGTCGACGACCCGCGCATCCCGGAAGCGATCCGCATCGCCGAGCAGATGGGCGTGGAGATCGAGTTCAGCGAAGAAGACCTGGGCGACGTGCATCCGAACACCGTGCGCATCGAGATCAAGGGAAAGACCCGCGAAGTGGAGATCGCTGGCTCGTCCATCGGCGGCGGGGTGATCGAGGTCTTCCGCATCAACGGCTTCCAGACGCGCTTCAAAGGCGACTCGCCGGTGCTGATGCTCTTCTACCGCGACCGCCCGGGCATGATCTCCGAGGTGACGTTGATCATCGCCGACGAACGCATCAACATCGCCTCGCTGTCGTGCTCGCGCAAGCAGCGGGGACAGGAAGCGTTCATGCAGATCGACGTCGACTCCCCGCTCTCGGACGCCGCCATCGGCCGCATCTGCGGCCTGGAAGACGTGGACGAAGCCAAGTACCTCGATCGCATTCCGTGAGGGTGTCCAGTCCCACGGGGGAAGATCAACAAGGATGGGCCGCTCTCTCCGACCTCTGCTGTTGTGGCCGGGGTGGTGGTGGGCTTCGCGATTGCGCATTGGTTTGAGGGAGCGAACGTCAGCTGTTGACCACATGGCTGCGGCGCGGGAAGCGAAGAATCTCCATTACAATCCCTGCCGATGGTCAAGGTTGCCGCCGAGATTTCTACCGATCTGGCTCGCCAGATCGACCGCATCATTCGCGATGGCTGGTTTCCCGATCAGGATGCGGTGCTGCTCGCGGCGCTCGGGCAGTTCGTCGACGCCAAATCGTTCCTCGGCGATTCCCCTCGCATGCTCCATCGATTCGCCGCGGATGCGCTGAACGATTCGAAGCCGGAGACGGGATTGAAGTTCGTGAACCGGGCGCTGTCTCTCCTCTCCACCCAGGCGCTGACCGATTACACGCTCTACCAGAGTCTGGTGGAGCTGCAGGTGCAGATTCTTCTGGTGCTGGAGCGGCCGTCGGATGCCCTGGTGGCCCTGGAGCAGGCACGCATTCAACTTCCCAACAATCCCACCATCGCGCGATGGATCGAGCGCCTCACCCGGAAAAACGTGAAGGCTGAGGCATAGGCTCGTTCGTCCATCGGTTCACGCTGTCGTCCCGCCCGCGATCAATCCTTCCATGCGCCATCGATACGGTTATCTCGACCCTGAGCTCATCCGGCAGCTTCTCTCAGAAATGGGGCTGCGACGCCTGTTCAACCACCTCCTCCTGCAGACCGGTGGCCAGGTGGAGGAAGCGATGCAGTGGATGCGTGCGCTGCAGGAGCGTGGATACATCGACCCTGAAATCGACCTGGAGGCTTTCTTCGCACGCCTGGTCGAGGAGAACGTGATTGGCCAGGATGGGGAAGGGAATCCGATGCTCGCGGCCGGTGGCGAGCGCCAGATCCGTCGCGATGCCCTCGATGAGATCTTCGGAGGCCTGCAGAAGTCGATCAGCGGCCATCACTCGGTGGCCTCGGCGGGGCAGGGAACCGAGCGCCTGACCGAGACGCGGCCTTACCAGTTCGGCGACGACCCCATGTCCATCGACTCGACCCGCTCGCTGCAGAACACCATGAAGCACACCGATCCGGCTGGTGCCATCACCATGACCGAGGAGGATCTCGAGGTGTTCGAGACCGAGCACAACTCCAGCTGCGCCACCGTGGTGATGATCGACATCTCCCACTCCATGATTCTGTATGGCGAGGACCGCATCACCCCGGCGAAGAAAGTTGCTCTGGCCCTGACCGAGTTGATTCTGACCAAGTATCCGAAGGACTCCATCGACGTGCTGCTGTTCGGGGACGAAGCCACGGAAGTCCCCATCTCCGAGATTCCGTACGTGAAGGTCGGTCCGTTCCACACCAACACCAAGGCGGGGCTGCAGCTGGCCCAGCGGATCCTGCGGCGGCACAAGCACAACAACAAGCAGATCTTCATGATCACGGACGGCAAGCCCTCCGCGCTGACCGAAGACGGCCAGCTGTACACGAACTCGTTCGGGCTGGACATGAAGATCGTCAACCGGACATTGGAAGAAGCCGATCACTGCCGGCGCGCCAACATCCCCATCACCACGTTCATGCTGGCCACGGACCCGACCCTGGTGAACTTTGTCGAGCAGCTCTCCAAGATCAATCGCGGCCGCGCGTTCTACTCATCACCCGATCGCCTCGGCGAATACATCCTCGCGGACTACATTCGTAACCGAAGAAAGTTCGTTCACTGAGGCCGGCACGGGCCGGCGGCGTTGGTTCGCAAAGCGTCCGCCATGATTTTCGCCTCGGCTCGGTGAAGCGCGCCACTTTCAGGGGCTGTGAAGAGATCGCTGATCTTCACCCTTACACGCGTGGGTGGCGGGCGGGAGCGAGGATCTGCAATCAAAGGTAATCGAGTGATCGCGCGTCTCCCATCGCGAGTGTCCTTCTCCCCGCCGGCAGCGGGGAGAAGGTGCCGAAGGCGGATGAGGGGCTCGCCCTTTCGCTCGAAGGAGAAAACCCCTCACCCCCGCTTCGCGGACCCTCTCCCCGCTGCGGCGGGGAGAGGGGGCACAACGGGGAGTGTCATGAGGGCGCCCCACCGCGCGAGAAGGAATCGTCCCGGCCTCGCGCTCGTTCCTCTCGTCGTGAAAAGGTTATTTGTCGTACTTCTGGCCGCTTTTCTGAGCGCAGCGACTGGCGGCGCGAACGAGATCTCGTACCGCTCGCTCCAGTCCGGCTGGAACAGTGCGGCCACGCCGCTGTCCGATCGGGGACTTCATGGCGAGGGGCAGATCATCGCCGTGCTGGACACCGGCGTGGACTATGACAATTGCTACTTCGCGGAGCGGGACGGCTCGCGACCTCCGGTCAACCTCGGCAGTCCCGCCGGCGGGCTGGAGTGGCAGAACATCGACCTGAATCGCCGGAAGATCGTGGCGTACGACTTTCTCTGGTCCTGTGCGCAGTATCCGCTGGCCACCGGCTGTGATGATCCGAACAACCCTCTCGACTACGACAACAACGGTCATGGAAC
>JBKJQB010000063.1:0-5646 GCA_046594105.1 Thermoanaerobaculia bacterium | reverse complement strand
ACTGCGGGGTCCGGCAGAGACGTTGCGGGCGTGTTGATCGCTGCGAACGAGGACATCCACGACGCGGTTTCCGCGGCCGCGGAGCAATCCGCGCAATGCATCAGGTGATCGCGGGTGGCCTGGCTCCATGCCCCGGTGCTTGCGGCGTGCAGAACGTCAGGCTCCCTGGGGCAGGCGTCGCTCATCGCGCCCCCTGGGGTGCCAGGCCCTTCTCAGTGAGAAGCTCACCGAGCCGCTTGCGCGCGCGGAAGAGCATCACCTTCACGCTCTTGGCTTTCACGCCGAGGGCGTCGCCGATCTCTTCGTGCGACGACCCTTCCACGTGCGCCAGCCAGAGCAGGGCACGCTCCTGAGGCTTGAGCTGTGCGAAGACACGCATCATGTCGTGACGGAGATCGCCCTGGTCGGCTCGGGACGGTCCCGCCGGAACCTCGAAAGAGGCATGCTGGCGATCGCGTTTCACTTCGCGGAAATGATCGAACACCAGGTTGGTGGCTGTCTTGTAGACGTAGCGGCGCAGATGATCTTCGTCCGCCAGCGTCGGGTTGCTCCGGAGGAAACGGTAGAACGTCTTCTGGAGCAGGTCGTCCGCGGTGGTGGCGTCGCCCGTCATCCGATAGATGTAGGCCCAGATCTTTCCCGAGTTTCTGCGGTAGAAGAGCTCGAAGCGAGCCTCGTCCAGGGGAGGCCCGGGAGGCCGTCCGTGGTTGCTCACTGCGGTCGCAGCGAAGACCGGCGCGATCAATGTGCCCTCGGCGAACATGGTTGCATCAGCGGGTGAGGCTGACCTCAGGATCGGGCGACGGGTTCCTCGACGGAGGGTCATCAATCAATCCGAAGGAGCGGGACATCTTCATGGACGCCCAGGTGGAGACCAGGAACGCCGCACCAAGCGCAGTGAGGATCATGCCGGCAATGAGCCAGCCTTCGCCTCCCACAACCGCGCGAAGGAGAAGGAAGGCGAAGCCGAGGAAGAGAAGCAGGATGGCGCGGCGAAAGCCGGAGACCACGCGGTCGCGGGCCATGAGCTGAGGCATGCGCTCGACGCCGGTCATGAATTCATGACCGGAATCGGAGTGGAGAAAGGCAACCAGCTCAGGCGCGGAGCCGAACTTGTCGATGAGCCGGGTCTGGACGTCCGCCTGCAGCTGCGCGCGCCGGTTGCGGGCTTGAACGCCGGCCCAGACGATGAACGCGACCAGGATGAAAAACCCGGTCGAGATGACGATCGGAATGAGGAACACCAAGCCTTCCATGAGACACCCTCCGTTGTGGAACTGGAGCTGATACGGACGGAGAGGAATTTGGTTAACGGACAGCTACGGCTTGCGGTACACCACTCCGTCCTTCATGACGAAGCTGACCCGTTCCATGAGGCTGATGTCTCGCAGCGGATCTCCAGGGACGGCCACCAGGTCGGCGAACTTGCCGGGTTCGATGGTGCCGATGCGGTCGGACATGTCGAGCAGCTCGGCGGCGGCCCGGGTGGCCGACTGGATGGCCTGCATTGGCGTCATTCCGTAGCGCGTCTCATAGTCGAATTCCTTCGCCTGGTTGATGGCGTCCCAGGAAAAGCCGCCGGCGTCTGTGCCGAAGGCGATCTTCACGCCTTTGCGCACCGCTCGCTGGAAGGAGTCTCGGTGGAACTGCAGCATCTTTCCCCAGATCGGGGCTCCGGCGGCCGTCCGGCCGGGGGCGACGTGCTCCGTGACGGTCAGAGTGGGGCAGAGGAAGACGCCTTTGGCGATCATCACATCCAGCAGCTCGTCGGGGATGGCCACGCCGTGCTCGATCGAGTCCACGCCAGCGTTCAGTGCGTTCTCCAGTCCGGGGCGGGCCATGGCATGGGCGGCCACTTTGTGTCGGAGGCGATGGGATTCGTCGACGATGGCTTTCATCTCCTCGGCCGTAAAGGTCGGGGTCGACGACAGCGAGCCATCCTTCGCCACAAAGTACGCTCGATCGGCGTAGACCTTGATCCAGTCGGCGCCGTGGGCGATCTGCTCCCGGACTGCCTTCCTGGCGCCCTCCACTCCATCGACGAGTTGCACGCCCATGGGATAGGTGACTTCCGGCGAGTATCCGCTGGGGCCGTAGCCTCCGGTAATGGACATCGCGCGGGTGGAGACCACCATGCGAGGGCCATCGATGACTCCGTTGTTGATGGCGCGCTTCACGTCGACGTCGGTGTACATCGCTCCCTCGGTCTCCAGGTCGCGGACGGTGGTGAACCCATGGCTGAGCGCGATGCGTGCGGCGCGGCTGGCGCGCAGGGCCCGGTACGGCAGCGACTCCTTGAAGAGCTGGACGTCGTAGTCCTCAGCGGTGATATCTCCCTGGAGGAGCATGTGCACATGCGCGTCGATCAGCCCGGGCATGAGAGTCATGTCTCCGAGGTCGATGATCTGTGCGCCGGCTGGAATCGGTCCGGTAAGCGACTCGATCCGATTGCCGCGGACGACCACCATGCCGGGCGAGACCGAGGCCGTTGCGCGACCGTCGATGAGACGCGCGGCGCGGATGACGGTGACCGGCGCGGGGGTGTCGGCGGCCATGAGCGAAGTGGCCAACATCAGGAGAGTGACACTCAGAACTGGAGTCTTCATTTGTTGCTCCTTTTCATGAATCGGATGCAGGCCGGGGCATGGAGGCTAGAATTCTAACGATATGAGGTTCTCTGTCTCTGAATATGTTCGGTGGGAAGACATCGATGCGGCTGGCATCATCAACTATCAGGCATACCTGCGGTTTTTCGGGCTGGCCGAGGTGGAGCTGTTTCGGTCATGCGGGTTGTCCTACCGGCATTTGTTCGATGAGCTGGGGCTCTGGCTGCCCCGGGTACACGTGGAGTGCGACTTCTTCCACCCGGTGACGCTGGACGAGCTGCTGACTGTGCAGGCCTTTTTCGGAAAAATCGGCAACAGTTCGATCCATCTGAAGTTCGAGGTGCGCCGCAGCGCGGATCCCGAACTGGTGGTGGCCACCGGCAAGTACATCCTGGTGGCGGTGAAGAAAGGAGAGTTCAAGCCCATAGCGGTGCCCGAGTTTCTCCGGACCACGCTCGCGCCCTACGTCGAGGAGGCGGTAGACTGACGGGCACGTCCGTGTGCTGCGAATGACAGACATCAGAGAACTGCGGCTCGAGGAGCGGTACGTCGTGAAGGAAGCGCTGGGCGGAAGTTTCGGCGCCGCGGCCATCCGCGTAATGGACATCTCGCAGCAGGGGATGCAGATCGAACATCCGCAGCCGCTGCGGCTGGCAACGCGCAGCCGGCTCTGGTTCAAGCGGGGCGACGTTGCGGTGAGCGTGCATGGCGTCGTCATCTGGAGCCGGCTGTCCAAGAGTCCAAACGACGAGGGAAAACTTCTCTACCGAAGCGGAATCCGCCTGGAGGCGAATGGCGACGACCTCTCCTCGGCAATCCAGGCGCTGTCTGACCGCGGAGTGATCCATCGCGATCCGGAGTCTCTCGATCGGAAGCGGAAACTGATTCGAAAGAAAGAGGACGACCGCGCCGCTCCCAAGCCGACCATGAAAATGGTCCATCAGGAGTCGGACATCTCCGCGGACCAGAATCTCCTGATCCATCAGGCCCGGGAGCGGATCATGTCGAATCCGGAGGAAGCGAAGATGTGGTTCGACCGCGCGCGCTACGCCATCGTGGAGACCGGTGTGGCCGTGGCCGCGGACATTCGCAACCGTGAGGACGTGCTGGCGGTGTGGGAGTACCTGGAGCGCAGTCTGCCGCTGTCGGTCATCGCCAGAGCCATCGACAGCAGGGGATAACCAGCGGGGAAACGGTTCAGAAACCGATGAAGTTCGGCTCCGGCTGGATCTCCACTCCGAAACGTTCGCGCACTCCCGTTTGAATCATGGCCACGAGCTCGCGCACTTCGCGGGCTGTCCCGCCGCCCCGGTTGATGATGGCCAGCGAGTGCTTCGACGACAGGCCGACCGCGCCATGCACGAATCCCTTCTGGAAGCCGGCGTGCTCGATCAGCCAGGCCGCTGACAATTTGACCTCATCGCCGGAGGGAAAGTTTGGAATCCGATCCTCTCCCGCGACCTTCTGTGCACGCGGCAGGAATTGTTCGAAGGCATGGCGACCGACAATCGGGTTCATGAAGAACGAGCCATCGCTGCGGGTGTCGGGATCGAGACGGTCGAGCACCATCCCCTTGCGCTTGCGAATGACGATCACCGCGTCGCGTACGCGCATCAGGTCGGACGGCACCACTGATTTCTCATCGAGCAGAGCCTGCAACTCCGGATAGCTGATGGTGGCCTGGCCACCGGGGGTAAGCCGGAAGGTCACCGCGGTGACCAGGAAGCGACCCTTCGCTTCGCCCTTGAACAGACTCGATCGGTAGCCGAAGCGGCATTCGTCGCGGGTCATGGTCACAATGCGTCCGCTCTCCAGCTCGAGGGCTTCGACGCGGATGATGGTCTCGCTGACATCCTGGCCGTACGCACCCACGTTCTGGATCGGCGTCGCCCCTGTGGAACCGGGAATCCCCGCCAGGCACTCGATCCCGGCCCAGGCCCGTGCAACCGCCATGGAGACGACGCCTTCCCAGGGCTCGCCGGCCGCCACCCGGATCGTGGCGCTGGTCCGGTCGACACTCTCGACCACGATCCCGCGCAGGGCGACCTGGAGGACCAGTCCGTCGAAGCCCTCATCGGACACCAGCAGGTTGCTTCCGCCACCGAGAATGAAGAGGCGATGGCCGCTGGTCCGGGCCCAGGCCACGGCCTCGCGGAGCTCGTCAATGGTGGTTGCGCGAACGAAGAATCGAGCCGGTCCTCCAATGCCGAGAGTGGTGAGGGGAGCCAGCATGACGTCCCTCTGCAGGCCCCGGGGGGCGTCGAGGCGTGGATCGTTCGCCGTCATCGACGTTGCATTGTGCATCATTGCTGCCTGAGAATCGGGGTGCCGGCGTTTTCCGCCGGTGGCTCGCATCCGCGGAAATCGCATCCTCCGTATGGGTGGCGGGTC
Organism: Thermoanaerobaculia bacterium; assembly: GCA_046594105.1. Lineage (GTDB taxonomy): Bacteria > Acidobacteriota > Thermoanaerobaculia > Gp7-AA8 > Gp7-AA8 > JBDSGC01. Next base: position 649 of record JBKJQB010000063.1, on the reverse strand, counting down.
CGCATTCGAGAGGGGTGAAACGCATGTCCGACGTTCAGGCTGCAGCGGCCGGGAAACAATGGTTTGGCCATCCACGAGGGCTGGCCACACTCTTCTTCACCGAGATGTGGGAGCGCTTCAGCTATTACGGGATGCGCGCGCTCCTGACGCTTTACATGACTGGATCGGTGATGCAACCGGGTCTCGGCTTTCCTGACGCGAAAGCCACGCACATCTACGGTCTGTACACCATGTCGGTCTATCTCATGGGAATCCCGGGAGGCTTCATCGCCGATCGCTTCCTCGGCCACTACCGCGCGGTTCTCCTCGGCGGCATCATCATCGCCACCGGACATTTCGCCATGGCCGTTCCCGGTCTCCCATTCTTTTATGCCGGCCTCGGATTGATCATTCTCGGCACCGGTCTGCTGAAGCCGAACGTGAGCACCATGGTCGGCACGCTGTACACCCGCGACGATCCCCGCCGAGATGCAGGGTTCTCGTTGTTCTACATGGGCATCAACCTCGGCGCCTTCATCGCGCCGCTGGTCACCGGCTGGCTTGGACAGAAGATCAACTGGCACATCGGGTTTGCCGCGGCCGGGTTCGGAATGGTGATCGGCATCATCCAGTACGTCTATGGTCGCAAGTACCTCGTACCGGTTTCGGG
>JBKJQB010000353.1:0-5881 GCA_046594105.1 Thermoanaerobaculia bacterium | reverse complement strand
GAGCACTTCAAGGCGCACGCAAAGGATCACCACAGCCGTCGCGGCCTCCTGATGATCGTCGGACAGCGCCGCCGCCTTCTGGATTACCTCAAGAAGATCGACCAGGACCGCTACCGCGGCATCATCGAGAAGCTCGGAATCCGTAAGTAAGAAGAGTCGGAGGGCAGGCACGCCCGGTGCCTGTCCTCCAGGTTTTCGGTCCGGCGAAACGTTGCCGGATCTCACCGGTGGAACCCACCGGCCCCCCTCCCGGCCGACCCTCATCATCGGTCTGAGCATCAACGACAACGCCGAGGCGATGAGTGGCCTCGCGCATCAAAGGATGTTCATGTTCAAGAAAGAGCTGGAGATCGGCGGCAAGACGCTGTCGATCGAATCGGGCGCCGTCGCCCGTCAGGCCAATGGCGCCTGCGTGATCCGTTATGGCGATACGGTCGTCCTGGCCACCGCCTGCTACAAAGATGGCACGGTGCTTGGCGACTTCATGCCGCTCACCGTCGACTACAAGGAGTACACCTACGCCGGCGGACGCATCCCGGGTGGCTTCTTCAAACGTGAGGGTCGTCCGACCGAAAAGGAAATCCTCACCTGCCGCCTGATCGATCGCCCCCTGCGGCCGTCGTTCACCAAGGGCTACCGGCTGGAGACGCAGGTCATCGCGCTCGTGCTTTCCGCCGACGGCGAGAACGACCCGGACACCATGGCCATCAATGCGGCCTCCACCGCCCTGGTGATCTCGGAGATCCCGTTCCCGAACGCCATCGGCGCCGTCCGCGTCGGTCGCATCAACGGCCAGATCGTGATCAATCCCACCAACTCGCAGCGCGATGAGTCGGACCTCGACCTCGTCGTCGCCGGCACCAACGAAGCGATCGTGATGGTGGAAGCAGGCGCTCGCGAGATGCAGGAGGACGTCGTCCTGGACGCCCTCGACGCAGCCCACGCCGCCATCAAGACCATCGTCAAGTTGCAGAACGACCTGCGCGCCGAGTGCGGGAAGCCGAAAATGGAAGTGACGTTCAAGTCGAAGTTCACCGAGGAACATTTCGGCGAGCTGATGAAGAACTTCGGACCGGGCCTGCGCACTGCGCTGCTCACCGAGGGCAAGATGGCCCGCCGCGATGCCGTCAAGGCCGCCAAGGCCCAGATGGTGGCCTCGGTTCCTGCGGGAGAGACGGAGAAGCTCGACGCCACGAACGCCGCGTACCACGAGATGGAGACGCACATTTTCCGCGACGTCATCCTCAACGAGAAAAAGCGCATGGATGGCCGCGAGTTCACCACCATCCGCCCCATCACCGTCGACCTCGGCGTTCTTCCCCGGACGCATGGCTCGGCCATCTTCACGCGGGGCGAGACCCAGGCCCTGGTCACCGTGACCCTGGGTACCCCGCAGGAAGCGCAGAAGATCGAAGACTTCGAAGGGGAGACATTCCAGAAATTCATGCTGCACTACAACTTTCCGCCCTTCTCGGTCGGCGAAGTGAAGTTCATGCGCGGCCCTGCCCGTCGTGAGATCGGACACGGCAACCTGGCCCGTCGCGCCCTCGCGGCCATGCTGCCGTCGGAAGAGGAGTTCGCTTACACCATCCGCATCGTCTCGGACATTCTCGAGTCGAACGGATCGTCGTCCATGGCTTCCGTCTGTGGTGGATCGCTGGCGCTGATGCAGGCCGGTGTTCCCCTCCGCGGCGCCGTCGCCGGTGTCGCCATGGGGCTGGTCACCGAAAAGAACGACCCGTCGAAGGTGGCCATCCTGAGCGACATCGCCGGTCTGGAAGATCACGAAGGCGACATGGACTTCAAGGTCGCCGGCACCCGCAACGGCATCACCGCGCTGCAGATGGACATCAAGGTCGCCGGCATCTCGCGCGACGTGATGGCCAAGGCGCTCCAGCAGGCCAAGGCCGGACGGATCCACATCCTCGACAAGATGGACGCGGCGATCTCCAAGCCGGCAGCCGAAATGTCGGAGTACGCGCCGCGTCTCTACACCGTCATGGTTCCGAAGGATCGCATCCGCGACGTCATCGGTTCCGGCGGCAAGACCATCCGCTGGATCGTCGAGGAAACTGGAACGAAGATCGATGTCGATGATGACGGCAAGGTGACCATCGCCTCGATGGATGCCGCGGCCGCACAGCGCGCCATCGACATCATCAAGGGCCTCACTGCCTCGGCGGAGATCAACAAGAACTACAAGGGCACCGTCAAGCGCATCGAGCCCTACGGAGCCTTCGTCGAGATCCTGCCGGGCCAGGACGGCCTGCTGCACATTTCCGAGATGGCCCACACCCGCGTGGGTCAGGTCACCGACATCATGCAGATCGGCGACGAGCTCGAAGTGCAGGTGGTGGGCATCGAACCCGACAGCGGCAAGATCCGTCTGTCGCGCAAACCGCTGCTGCCTCCTCCCAGTGAGGAAGAGCTGGCCGCGGCAGCACGCGCCCCGCGCCGCGAAGGCGGCTTCGGTGGTGGTGGCGGAAGCGACCGTGGCGGAAGCGATCGTGGCGGTTCGCGCGGTGGCTTCGGCGGCGATCGTGGACACGGCGGGGGCGGACACGGTGGTGGTGGCGGAGACCGCGGACGCGGTCCTCGTCGTGAAGGCAGCGGCGGCGGTGGCGATCGTGGTCCTCGTCGCGAGGGAAGCGGAAGCGGCCCGCGTCGCGACAGTGGTCCTCGCCACGAAGGAGCTCCCCGTCCGGAAGCTTCACCGCGTCCCGAGGGTGGTCACACTCCGCGCAGCGAAGGCGGAGAGGGCAACTCGGGTGGCGGAGAAGGCAACAGTTAGTCGCTGTTCATCTGCATGGAATCAAAACGCCCCCGAAGCCCGGGGGCGTTTTTCGTAGCGCCGGCTTCCAGGCCGGCACGGCCGGCGGCGCTGGTTGCCCAAGGCTCCGCCAAGATCACGCTCCAACACGTTCTGCCGCGCAGACTCCTGGTCGGCCGCCGTCATCCCTGCCGGTGGGAACGCAGGACAGCTCGAGACTATGGTGAGCGATCCACGCGCTTCACCCCGCCTGCTCGCTTCCGCTGGTTCCTCTACGCGAGCTCCCGCGGGCAAGGATGCCCGCGGCACGGCCGGCAGGATGCCGGCGCCACGAAAGCCGGCGTCACGAAAGCAGGCACCTCTCACCCGATCGGGGGATGCGCTGCTGCGCCGCAAAATCTAGTCTCTCTTCATGCGACTGCGAAAACTGCTCGATCCCTTCTCGCCGCTCAACCTCCCCGACGTCGAAGTGCTCAGCCAGTTGCTCGACGACATGACCACCGGCGTGGCCATCGTGGACGAGGATGCCCGGCTGATCTTCGCCAACATCGCTGCCCTCGATCTGATTGCTGCCGGCGACCCCTTGCTCGAGCGCGAAGGGAAGCTGCTCGTCACTCGGGGAAACGAGGAGTTCACCATGAGGAAAGCCATCGCCACGGCTGCGAAGGCGAACCGGCGGGATGTGCGGGAAAGCGTCTGCCTCGCTCGAGCGGCGGGGCGACCGCTGCAGATCACCATCGCGCCGCTCTCCACCCACCGCGGCCGTTCGCTGGTGACGCTGTTCATCGGTGAGGATGCGGGAGTGTGGTGCGGCTGATCGCGCGGGCTTCGTTGAGATGAGACGCGGCCGACGACGGCCGCGCCACACCGGTGTGGTAAAGATGCGCCTCGAAGGAGTGCTCATCGATGACACGTACCGTGCGTCTCTTCCTGCTGCCGCTGTTTCTCGTCTTCACGCTCTCTGGATTTGCCGCTGACTCGCAGAAGAAGTCCTCTGAGCCGAAGGCGCCCGACGCATCGCTGCTGAAATCGATGCAGTGGCGCGAGGTGGGCCCGTATCGCGGCGGTCGTGCCGATGCCGTGGCGGGGATTGCCAACGAGCCGAACACTTACTACTTCGGCTCGACCGGCGGCGGCGTGTGGAAGACCACCGACGGCGGGCAGAGCTGGCGTCCCGTCAGCGATGGCTTCTTCGGCGGCTCCATCGGCGCGGTGGCCGTGGCACCGTCCGATCCCAGCGTCGTCTACGCAGGGGGCGGCGAAGAGACCGTTCGCGGAAACGTCTCGCACGGCGAAGGGGTGTGGAAGTCCGCCGACGCCGGCAAGAGCTGGTCGCACATGGGACTGGAAGACTCGCGGCACATCGCCCGCATCCGCGTGCATCCGGCCAATCCCGACGTTGTGTATGTCGCGGCGATGGGCCACACCTTCGGTCCGAACGAGATGCGCGGGGTCTATCGCTCCCGCGACGGCGCCAAGTCGTGGGAACGGATCCTCTTCGTCAACCGCGACTCCGGCGCGGTCGATCTGACCATGGACCCCACCAACCCTCGGATTCTCTACGCCTCGACCTGGCGCTTCCGCCGCACGCCCTACTCCTTCGAAAGCGGCGGCGACGGCTCGGCGCTCTGGAAGTCTTTGGATGGCGGTGACAGCTGGAAGGAGCTCTCCCGCGCCAAGGGGATGCCCAAGGGCACGCTCGGCATCATCGGCGTCACCGTTTCGCCCTCCAATCCGCAGAACGTCTACGCCATCGTGGAAGCGAAGGAAGGCGGCGTCTTCCGCTCACGTGATGGGGGCGAGACCTGGCAGAAGACCAGCGACAGCGCGGACCTTCGTCAACGCGCCTGGTACTACACGCGGATCTACGCCGACCCGAAGGACGAGGACAGCGTCTATGTCGTGAACGTCCGCTTTCACAAGTCGAAAGATGGCGGAAAGAGCTGGAGTGCCATCGCCACGCCGCACGGCGACAATCACGACCTCTGGATCGCGCCGAATGATCCGCAGCGGATGATCGAAGCCAATGACGGCGGCGTGAATGTCTCTACCGACGGCGGCGCCAGCTGGACCCGTCAGGACAATCAGCCCACGGCGCAGTTCTACCGCGTCTCCGTCGACAACGATTTCCCGTATCGGCTTCTGGGACCGCAGCAGGACAACAGCGCGGTGCGCATCCGCCATCGCTCCGCCGGCAGCGGGATCGGAATCCGCGACTGGGAAGTGACCGCAGGAGGGGAGAGCGGCTACATCGTGGCCGATCCGAAGAATCCCGACATCGTCTACGGCGGCTCCTACGGTGGATTTCTCACCGTGGTCAATCACCGCACCGGCGAGACGCGTGACGTGAATCCATGGCCCGACAATCCCATGGGCGCGGGCGACGCCGATCTCAAGCACCGCTTCCAGTGGAACTTCCCGATCTTTCTCTCCCCGCACGACCCGAAGAAGATTTACGCCGCCTCGCAGTTCCTGCTGGAATCGACCAACGGCGGCTCCAGCTGGAAAACGATCAGTCCCGATCTGACTCGCAACGACAAGGCGAAGATGGGATCGTCCGGGGGCCCCATCACCAAGGACAACACCAGCGTCGAGTACTACGGGACCATCTTCTCCGGCGTGGAATCGGCGGTCGAACCGGGCCTGCTGTGGATCGGCTCCGATGACGGGCTGGTGCATCTCTCGCGCAACGGCGGCCAGTCGTGGACGAACGTCACCCCGAAAGGGATGCCGGAGTGGATCATGATCAACTCCATCGATCCCAGCCCGCTCGACAAGGGCACCGCGTACGTCGCGGCGACCATGTACAAGTGGGACGACTTCCGGCCGTATCTGTACAGGACCGGCGACTACGGCCAGACCTGGACGAAGATCACCGACGGCATTCCAGCGGATCAGTTCACGCGTGTCGTTCGCGCCGATCCGAAGCGTCGCGGCTTGCTGTACGCGGGGACGGAGCGCGCGGTGTACACCTCTTACGATGATGGTGCGCACTGGCAGTCGTTGCAGTTCAAGTTGCCCACCGTTCCGATCACCGATCTGCTCGTCCACGAAGACGCGTTGATCGCTGCGACGCAGGGCCGCGGCTTCTGGATGCTGGACGATCTCGAG
>JBKJQB010000117.1:0-6521 GCA_046594105.1 Thermoanaerobaculia bacterium | reverse complement strand
CCCGGCGGAGGCGCCTTCCATGGATGGAGCGGCAGGGAGATTCCCAATGAGTTTTCCGATCGTGCACGGAGTCGCCATTCCTGAGGAGCAAGTCATGGTCTTCCAGACCCCGGTCCGCGGATCCGGCGATGAGGAATCTGCAATGGACGAAGCGAGCGTTTCGCCGTTGTCGGGATCGTTTGGCGGGGGGGTGGTGCGGGTGCTCGAGATCTCGGCAACCCGGCTGACCGCGCTTCATCGCGAGCGGCTGACCGTAGGCAGGCGAGGACCGATGACGATCGTGGTGGGGGAGGGTGGACGCGTGGTCCTGATCGTCCGGGTAGCCCGGAGCACGCTCGTGAAGACCGACGGCCAGGTCGGCTACGTCAGCGACTTTGAGATCCTCGAGGAAAGCATCGACGCGGCCGCGAGGCTGGCCATCGGGCGGAGCGGCGGCATCCCTCGCCAGGGGAATGGCGAGCCCGAACGATGAGGCCCTGAAACGAAAGAAGAGGCGCAGCGCTGACCACGCACTGCGCCTCTTCTGGACTGATCGATGTTCTTGGGTCGGCGCTCTTACTCGGCGGTCGCGGCCTTGTAGGCCTTTCCGAATCGCTTGAAGGCTTCTTTCTCGCTGCCGGCGTTCATGAGCGTGACGCCCTCGTCATAGAACTTCCTGGCCTGACCGATGGTCTGACTGGCAGCGCCCATCGACGTGATGGTTTCATTCACAACGTCGCCGACCAACCGGAGATACCCCGCAGGCGCGAGAAGCTCAAACAGCGCGATCTCTTTGCCTTCGCCGCCCTGCAGCACACGCTCAATCGCCAGCCGCAGGTTCTCTGCGCGGAACGCTTTGATGTCCGCCTGCGAGTCGTCGCTCTCTTTCTGAATGAGGTTCCGATTCTTCGTGTGTTCTGCATTGATGACCGCCTGAGTCGCCAGGCTCGTGCTCCTGACGACACCCTGGATGGCCAGCGCTTCCCCGGAGATCGAGCTCCGGACTGCGGCGCCCTGGGCATTGATGGTCGACTGCAGCTGCGTGGTCTGCTGACCGGAGGCCAGCGCCAGTCCCGACACCTGGGTTCCGATGTAGGTTTGCAGGTTGGTGAAATTGGTCACGACCAGAGAATGTCGCGACGACGCCTCCGCCGAGTCTGCGTCGGCTGCTGCCTGTTGCAGGCAGACGCCCAGGAAGTCGTAGGAGAGGTAGAGGATCTGCGCCGGAATCTTGAACTTCAAGCTGATCTCGGTGTCCGGGATCATGCCCACGATGTTGCTGATCATCACGTGGTAGCGGTCGTAGTTGGCTGCCGCTGCACCCTCGCCAACGTTCCCGAACGGAGTGTGAAAGCCGGCAGGTGGACAGGGAATCTGCGGCAGGGTGAACCCGGAGACGGCGGACCACCATCCGGAGGAGAGTCCGATCAGTGTGGTCATCGAATTGAGCCCATGCTCGACACCGGAGAGAGCGAGGTCGCGAACGGTGACCCCGTTGCGAATCCTGATGTCGAGCAGCAGATTCATGGCGGTCTGAATGGCCCCCCAGGCCAGGTCGGGGATGGTCTTCAGAAAATTGGAGATGGTCGCCGTGGTGTTGGCGATCGCAGAGACCAGCGAGTTGACGGTGGAGGTCACCGCGCTGATCGCCGTGTTCAACGCGCTGGACAGGGTACTGATGGTGGTGTTGAGCGCGCTCTGCACGCTGGAGACAATCGTGTTGATGGTCGCGGTGACGCCGTTCTCGATTGCGGTGAGGGCGGTCTTGATCGGGTTGCAGATGAAGTCGAGGTTGATGTTCGGGAGTGGGCTGGGCAGGCTGATCTGACAGCTGAAGCTGTACGAGTTCACTGCGATCACCGACAGCCGGTCTTTCCGCGAGGCCAGCTTCGGCAGGCTGTCGAGCGACATGCGCATGACCGCCAGGCGGTCCAGGGGAATGCCGGCCAGTTGCTGACGCGCCGCGGCGATCAGCGCGCCGTCGGTTCCTGGTGACGATGCGGCAGCCTCGATCTCGGAGAGGGTCTGCCTGCGGAACTCCTCGAGCGAGGCCACCGTCTTTGGATCCACCGACGGCCCCTTGAGTGCCGCCAGTGTCGCTGGCAGTTCAGGCGAGGCGAGCGTTTTGTAGAAGACAGGCAATGCGGTCTGCCAGTTGCCCAGGTTGGACATGCCGTCTTTGAGGACGACCAGATGCGCGGAGCTGAGGCCGGAAAGCGTGGCCCCGACACCGGGTCCCTCACCGGGGTTGCCCTCTTCTTTTTCGAGCGACTGGAACGTTGAGGTCAGGTCGCTGCGGAACGTCTCCAGGTCTTTCTGTTCTTTCGAGCTGAGATTGGCCACGCGCTCGAGGAACTTCACGTTGGCCTCGAGTGCTTCCATCATTGGCGGCGGCACGTTGTGGCGCACCATGAACAGCGTGTCCGGCGAGGCAGCATCGAGTTGCTTCATCTGGACGCGGAACTCGTCGACGTTCAGCGTCTTCCTGGTCTCCGCGGGAAGCTTGTCGATGCGCGCGAGCAGTCCGGTCAGACTGGATCGGAAACTTCCGAGCTCCGCAACATCCTTCTCGGTCAGGGCGCCGTGCTGTGCCAGCGCGGCCGCTCCACGCTGGAGTGCCGGCGGGATCGATTTGAGGGCAGCGGCGCTGGTGGTATCCCACGCGCCCGCCTCGTTGGCCTGTCGATGAAGTACCGCCGCTTGCAGGGGAGTCAGCTCGGTGAACGCTGCCTGCAGAGAAGTGACGGTGGCCCGATCGATGCCGAGCTCTTTCAGCTTCTCGTCAGGAAGAAGGCTGAGCACCGAAGCCAGGGTGCGCACGTCCTGGCGCATCTCCTGACCCCGCGGCGCCAGCGCGGCATAATCGGTTCCCGCGCGCTGGATCTGCCCGAGCACCTCGGGCGGAAACGCTTTCGCGAACAGCTCCGGCGCGACCTTCCAGTCTGGCGTCTCCGCCATCAGCTTCCGATAACCGGCGAGCTCCTGATCGCTCATGGCGGCGATGCGCTGTTGTACCGCTGCCATCGTGTCGGGCGACTTGGCCAGACCACCGAGGACGGTGGGGGAGTTCTCCGCGATGTGCGCGAAGTAGCTCGAGAGCTCCTGCCTCACGTGCGCGTTGTCCAGCGGCTTGGGCACTGCGGCTGCCTGGAGGGACACGACCGGAGCAAGGAGGAGAGTCGTCACAAGGGAGAGGCGGATTGACCAGGTCATGAGTGTTCCTTTCACAATGGATCTCGTGAGTGTTTCTGACGGGCCTGTCTCAATCATTTGGTCGTCTCCCGATATGCCTTGATGAATTCGCGGAATGCGCTCTTGTATTTGCCGCCGTTCATCAGCAGCACGGCGCTGTCAAAGTACTTCTGGGCCTGGCCGACCCCTTCCTGCGCCACGATCATCGACCTGATGGTGTCTTCGACGATGGTGCTGACCAGCCGCAGGTGGCCCGCTGGTTCCAGGAGCTGGAAACTGGCCACTTCGTCGCCGGTGCCAGCCTGCAGCACGCGTTCGATGGTCACGCGGAGATCGAGCTCCCTGAATGACTTGATGTCGCTTTGGGTGGCGTCGTTTTCCAGCTGCACCAGACTCCGGAGCTCGGTGCTGTCTGTTTTGATCAGGTTCTGCACGGTCGTGCTCTCGGTATTGACGACCGTCTGCGTCGCCTGGCTCTGGCTGAGCACGAGCGCCCGGGCATTGTTGTTCTCGGTTGTCAATAGAGTGAGTAGACCGCCGGACTGGTTGGTGGCGGCGGTGCTGAGCCCGGCGATCTGGCTCGTGACGAACGTCCGCATGGTTCCGAAGTTTGCGAGCACCAGGGTGTGCCTCGTAGTGAGCTCGGCGGCGTCGGCGTCCGAGGCTGCCTGCGTGAGGCAGGTTCCCAGGAAGTCGAACAGCATGAAGGTCACCTGGGCGGGCACCTTGATGGCCAGACTGACTTCCGTGTCCGGGATCATTCCGATGATGCCGTCGATCATCAGGCGGTAGCGGGCGTAATTGTTGGCTGTGGACCCCTCCCCGACGTCACCAAAGGGTGTGTGGAACCCCGCCGGCGGACAGGGGATCGCGGGCAGAGTGAAGCTCGAGATGGCCGTCCACCAATCTCCGGCAAGGCCCATGAGCGTCTTCATCGAGTTGAGAGCGACCTCCGGACCTTGTGCCACAAGGCTTCGGAGAGTGACGCCGTTCTTGATCGGGAGGTCGAGGAGCAAGTCGAGCGCGAGCTTGATTGCCTTCCAGGCCAGATCGGGGATGGTCTTGGCGAAGGCGAAAATGTCATCCACCGTCTTGGTGATGGCGCTGACCGAGGTATCCACGACGTTCTGGACCGAGGCGACTGAGGCGTTGATGGAGTTCCTCACGCCGTCGATCGAGGTCTGGATTCCAGCTCGCATCGTTTCGACGGCAGCATTGCCGCTCGTGGTGATGCCGGCCTCCACGTTTCGGAGAGCCGTCTTGATGGGGTTGCAGATGAAGTCGAAATCGGCCGTGACCACAACCGCCGGGGTGCAGACCCTGGGAACGCAGACTTCCGCGCATCCGAGAAGGGGAACGCATACCTCAGCGCAACCGCCCACGCAGATTTCGGGGAAGGCCTGCACACTCACCGAGCAACCGAAGTCGAGGGCGCTCATGGCCACGATGGAAAGCCGGTCCGCGGCGGATGCAGAGGCTGGGAGACGTTCGGTGGCCATGCGGATGAGCTCGAGGCGATCGAGAGGGACGGTCTCCACGGTCTTGCGTGCGCTGGCCAGGAATGCGGGGGTCAGACCCGAGGTGGGTCCCACCGCTTCGATGTAGGACAGCGCCTGCTGGCGGAACGAGTTGAGTGCCAGGACGGCGACCGGATCCGGCGTCAATCCCTGAATGGCACGAAGGCGGGAGGCCGTCTCCGGGGCGGCCAGTGTCTGATAAACGGCAGGCAGGCCTGCCTGCCATCCGCCGAGGGACTCCATCCGCTTCTGGAGGATGAAGAGATGCTCCGGCCCGAGCTTCGCCATCATCTCATCGGCGCCCTGCCACTCTCCCTGTCCTTCGGCTTTGACCTGCCGGAAGGCCTGGGTGAGGCTGCCGCGGAACCGTTCGAGGTCCGCGCTCTCTTCTTTGCTGAAGGTCGAGACCCGCTCCAGAAACGCCACGTTCCGGCGCAACGCCGGCAACATCTCCTGCGGCATGGTGTGACGCATCATGAACAGGACATCGGGAGATGCCTGGTTGAGCTGTTCGAGTTGCGCGGCGAATGTGCTGGAGTCCAGCTGCTTGAATTTCTTTCGGGCTTCCGGTGGCAATTTGTCCAGCCGGTTGAGAAGTCCCAGCAGCTCGGCGCGGAACACGCTGAGCTCTCGGACATCCTTTTCCGTCAGCGGGCCATGGTCGGCCAGCGCTGCGGCGCCGCGTTCCAGCGCAGGCGGGATGGATTGCAGGGCGGCGGCGCTTTTCTCGCGCCACGGGCTGCTCTCGTCGACGCGTTTCTGCAGGATGGCCAGTTGCAGCGGCGTCATGCCGGCGAACGTGGCGTCGAGGGACTCGATCATCTTCCGATCGATGCCCAGCTCTTTGAACTTGCCCTCGGGAAGCATCCTGAGGACGCTGACCAGGGAGCGCACATCGTCGCGCATGATCTTGCCCTTCGGCACCTGCGCGGCGTAATCAGCGCCCACGGCACGAACCTGATTCAAAACCTCGGGCGGAAAGGCACCGGCGAATGCCTCAGGTGCCACCTTCCAGTCCGGCGTTTCGGCCATCAGCTTCTGAAACCGTGTGAGCTCCGCATCGTCCATCCGGGCGATGCGCTCCTGGATCGCCGCCATGGCGTCGGGGGACTTTGCCAGCCCTCCGAGGACCGTCGGCGAGTTCCGTTGAATATCCTTGAAATAGTTCGAGAGCTGCGACCGTACGCGCTCCCGACCGGCAGGAGTCTGACTGGCGCCTGCCGGCGCTACGTTGGCCACCACGGATTCCGAGATGAACGTTCCGAAACAGACCAGAGCGAGACTGACGACACGGATCAGAGATCTCATCGACTGCACCTCTCAGCAAACATGAAATTGCGCACTTCTGCGCGCGAAGGATGAAGACAGCACGACGTGACACGTAGGTAGTTCGAGGGCGATTTCACCGGGAGTGAACCGTCGTGCGCTCAATTGTGGGGATGCGGACCGAGGCGAATCATGGCCTTTGCTGGCGGCGAAGTCTCACCAAAGTTCTACCGTTTTGTTACCGGACGATGGGCTAGGATGAGGTCTCGTCATGATCACGATTTTCGAAGGCTTTCGGTTCGACACCGAGGCGCGCCACCTCGCTCGTGGAAACGAGTCGGTGCCCCTGACGCCGCTCGCCTACCGGTTGCTGCAGATCCTCCTGGAACGAAGGCCTGACGCCCTCAGCAAGGAGGAGCTCCACGAGCAGCTCTGGCCCGGCACCTACGTGAGCGACGCGAATCTCGCGAACCTGATCTCCGACCTCCGGCGAGCCTTCGGCGATGACGGCCGCACCATCGTCAGAACGATTCACCGTTTCGGGTACGCCTTCGGCGCGGAGGCGAC
>JBKJQB010000255.1:0-6489 GCA_046594105.1 Thermoanaerobaculia bacterium | reverse complement strand
TGCCGATGCAGCCCGGCGACGTGCCGTCGACGATGGCGGACGTGAGCGAGCTCGAGCAGGTCCTTGGTTTTCGGCCCGAAACGACGATCGAGCAGGGGGTCGCTGCATTCGTGCGGTGGTATACCGATTACTACAAGGTTGGAGCCACGAGGTAACCCTTTGTGATCGGCACCAGTGTCCCTGCGGCGCGCTACGAAGCGAATTGCCCCGATCGGAGCCGCGCTCCAGGGTTGAGCGCGTTGACGCTCTCCCGTGGTTAACTGGAGTGACTCCATGAGCGGAAGTGCGCGAAAACGAGCGATTGTCACCGGGATCACCGGTCAGGACGGCTCGTATCTTGCCGAGTTGTTGCTCGAAAAAGGGTACGAGGTCCACGGCATCATCCGTCGCTCGTCCTCATTCAATACCGGACGACTCGACGAGATCTACCAGGATCCCCACGAAGCGAATCGCCGGCTGATCCTGCACTATGGCGATTTGAACGACGCCTCGTCGCTCAATCGCATCCTGCGCATCGTCGACCCAGAGGAAATCTACAACCTCGGAGCGCAAAGCCATGTCCGCGTGTCCTTCGAGACTCCGGAATACACCGGTGACGTGACAGGCCTGGGCGCGACCCGGCTGCTGGAAGCGATCCGGGAACTACGAATCCGGCCTCGCATCTATCAAGCCTCTTCGTCGGAAATGTTCGGCAAGGTTCTCGAGACTCCGCAGAGGGAGACCACCCCGTTCTATCCGCGCAGCCCCTACGGTGCAGCGAAGTTGTACGCGTACTGGATGACCGTGAACTATCGGGAAGCGTACGGTCTGTTCGCCGTCAACGGCATCCTCTTCAATCACGAATCGCCTCGCCGAGGGGAGACCTTTGTGTCGCGCAAGATCACTCGGGCAATCGGCCGGATCAAGACCGGCACTCAGGACTGTCTCTACCTTGGAAACCTCGACGCGCGACGTGATTGGGGCTACGCCAGGGATTACGTCGACGCGATGTGGCGGATGCTGCAGCAGGAGCAGCCCGAAGACTACGTCGTCGCCACCGGCGAGGCGCACACCGTCCGCGAGATGTGCGAGGTGGCGTTTGATCGCGTAGGCATCAAGCTGATCTGGAGAGGCGAGGGACTCGCAGAGCAGGGCGTTGATGAAGGTGGCAGGGCACTGGTGAGAATTGATCCTCATTACTTTCGTCCGACCGAGGTCGATCTGCTCCTCGGGGATGCCAGCAAGGCGCGACGTCAGCTCGGGTGGGCGCCTCGCACCACCTTCCGCGAGCTCATGGAGATGATGGTCGACGCCGACGTCGCACTGGCAATCGGAGAGGCGCGGGCGGAGGTTGTCCGCTGAGCGAATTCTGGTCCGACAGGCGAGTCCTGCTCACGGGCGGTGGGGGCTTTCTGGGCAGCTTTCTCCGCGAGCGACTCGACCGCGAACGACCCGCCGCCATCCTGACGCCCCGTGCAGCCGAACTTGATCTTCGCGATGCTTCCGCGATTCGCGCCTACCTCGCCGCCCATCAACCCAATCTTGTCATCCACGCTGCCGCCGTCGTCGGAGGCATCGGAGCCAACCTGCTTCATCCCGGCCTGTTTTTTTATGAGAACGCCATCATGGGCATTCACCTCATCGAGGAGTCTCGGCTCGCCGGCGTCGAGAAATTTGTGCAACTGGGTACGATCTGCGCCTACCCGAAGTTCGCGAACGTTCCGTTCCGCGAAGAGCAGCTATGGGATGGCTACCCCGAAGAGACGAACGCGCCGTATGGCATAGCCAAGAAGGCGCTGCTGGTGCAGCTGCAGGCTTATCGAGAGGAGTACGGATTCAACGGAATCTTCCTCCTGCCTGTGAACCTCTACGGGCCACGCGACAACTTCGATCTCCAGTCCAGCCATGTCATTCCCGCCATGATTCGAAAGTTTCTCGAGGCGAAGGAGCGAGGCGATCGCTCCGTGACGCTGTGGGGCGACGGTAGCCCGACACGCGAATTTCTCTACGTCGAGGACGCGGCCGATGGCGTCGTACGAGCGGCAGAAGCTTATGAGTCAGCTGAACCGGTGAATCTTGGTCGTGGCGAAGAGATTCGCATCAGCGATCTGGCCAGCCTGATTCGAGACCGCACCCACTTCGAAGGCGAGATCATTTGGGATGGGACGAAACCCAACGGACAACCGCGACGCTTGCTGGACGTCTCACGAGCAGAGAGAGAATTCGGCTTTCGCGCGCGGACCTCCTTCGAGGAAGGACTGGCAAAGACCATCGCCTGGTACGAGAAGATGCACCAGTAGACCGACTCCAGCGCGGGTCTTGACGAGTCTCATCAAGCGGTTGTCGAACTCGTCGCGCTGAACGAGAAAGGGTGGCGGTTCGATCGGCCCGAAGCGCGACAGTCGCCGGTCCCCCCGAGGGGTGTTCAGGACCCCCGAAGGGCGTCAATGGACAATGATCTCCTGAAGGGTGGCGCTGGACTCGCCAAACTGCGGTGTATCGGTCGGGGGTTCGGGAGTGACAAACTCGATGACGAGCTCGCGAATCAGACTGACGGTCTCCTCGCGTTTTGCATGCATTGCGGAATTGGATGCGCGTGCGAGCCAGCTCGATACCGCTCTCGGTGAGGGTTGGGGGGCTTCTGTGACGACGATTTGAGGGTGCATGGTCGGGCGAACGGATTCGCCCTCCAGCTGGATCTCTTCGAACAGCTTCTCGCCGGGCCGGAGGCCGCTGAAGGTGATGGGAATCTCGTCCTCCGTATGATTCGAGAGGCGGATCAGATCGCGTGCAAGATCGACAATTTTCACCGGCTCGCCCATATCCAGCATGAACACATTGCCGCCGCCTCCCAGCGTCGCTGCCTGAAGCACGAGGGCAATCGCTTCCGATGTGCGGATGAAGTACCGGGTCACTTCCGGATGCGTGACCGTCACCGGTTGCCCCGCAGCGATCTGTTCCATGAAGAGAGGGATGACGCTGCCAGAAGAGCCAATGACGTTTCCAAAACGGACGATCGTCAGCTTCATGTCTGACTCACGGACCGCATCGAGCAAAAGGATTTCCGCTACCCGTTTGGTCGCTCCCATCACGCTCGATGGGTTGATTGCCTTGTCGCTGGAAATGAAGAGGAACCTGACCACACCGCTCTGCTCGCAGAGTTGAGCCAGTTGCCGCGTCGCCAGAGCGTTGTTTCGCAGGTACTCCGGTGGGTTTTCTTCACCCAGTGGTACGTGCTTGTGGGCGGCGGCGTGAAGCACGATGTGGGGCTGCTCGCGAGCGAGGAGCCGCTCCATGACGTCGGTGTCGCAGATATCGACCAGGTTCGAGGTAATCTTCGAGGTGACCCATCCCGCTTCGCGCGAGAGGCGCTTTCGCACCTCATAGAGTGCGTACTCCGATCTCTCGACCAGCGAGAGGCTTTCTGGCTCCAGCTGCAGCACTTGAGTAGCCAGCTCCGACCCGATGGTTCCTCCGGCGCCGGTGATCAGAACGCGTTTGCCTTTGAATAGCTCCCGAACCGGATCGCCTGGAAGATTGATCCGTTCGCGGCGCAGGAGGTCCTCGACGTTGACCGGTCGCAGCTGGGAGACATGCACCCGTCCACTCACAAGATGGTCGATCCCCGGGATGGTTTTGAACTTCAAGTCGGCAGCCGCAAGATGCGTGACCACCTCGCGAAGACGTTTGCCCGAGGCGCTGGGGATTGCGATCAGCGCTTCATCGGCGTTGAGTTCGTCGGAGAGCCGGCCAATTTCGGGGATCGGGCCGAACACTTTGATTCCTCGAATGTGAGAGCCCCATTTGGCTTTATGGTCGTCGACAAATCCAACCACCTTCATGCCCAGTTGCGGACGATGCTCGATCTCACGGGCCAGGGTCTCGCCCGCATCACCGGCTCCGATGATCAGCACGCGCTTCCGGTCGGGAGCTTCTGTTTCCTTCGGACGGAAGCGGTCGCGGCCCAGACGGATCAGTGCTCGTATGCCGAAAAGAGAAAGGAGCGAAAAGGCCCAGTCGACCAGCAGCACGCCGCGGGGCGACTTGTCGAAGCGCGGAGCCACTCCGAACTCCGGGCCGACATACCAGAGCACAATGAGGATCAGCAGTGACGTTGATAGACCGAACACCAGTCGAACAACATCTGCGAGGCCGACATAGCGCCACCAGCCACGGTAGAAACCAAAGCCGATTCCGACGAGGAGTTGGATGCCCACCACCACCGGGAGGCTCCACCGGAATGTTGCACTGTACTCGGCGGGGATATTGAATTCGAACCTGACCATGTACGCCGAGATGTAGCAGGCGGCGAAGATCAGAGCGTGGAACGCGAACAGAATCGCGACACGCGCGGCGCCAACCCGGAGAAGGAATGAGTCGAGAAGGGAGGGATTTTGATCGTTCACAGGTCACTCGTGGGTGTCTGCGCCCCTGCGGGCCCACCACGCTTTCAGCCCGGACAAAAAACGCTTTAGTATAGGTGCCGATTTCAATTCATACAATAAGTATCTTGAGCCAGCTGCCCGTGCGGCGGATTTGCTCCAGCTCCGAGTGGAGCAGGCTGGTCTTCGAATTCCAGGATCGAGACGACGTCGCTGCGGATGGCCCGATCACGGGCCTGCGATCCTCCTGACCTGTATGATCGTGTCTGGAAGAATCGTCTAAGACGTCTGCTCACGGAGCCGCTACAGCCGTCGCTCTCGTCTGGGTCAGTCGTGCATTTGCACCGCGATCTTCCAGCGACAATCTCTCACCACGAGTCGAGGACGAAATGCCGGACCCACATCAGTCACAAAGGTCGATTACTGCACGAGGAATGGGCGTACCGTTTTGGCTCCTCGTTTCTCTGCTTCTCGTCGCTGCGGCAAGTCAGGCGCAGGTCCTGACCGTTTACGACGACGCGCTCCAGAACAGCTTTCAGAACTACTCGTACCCCAGCCCCAACGGCGGCTCGAACTTTGGGAACGTGACGCCCACCCACACCGGCGCGAACTCGATCTCGTTTGTCGGGAACAATTACAACGCGGTCGCCTTCTTTCACTCTCCCGCCATCAGCGTAGCGACGTATCCCATCCTTCGCTTCTGGGTGCATGGGGGGACGGCGGGGAATCAGCCGCTGCGACTCTACGTGAGCCTTAACGGGGGGCCCTTGCCCTTGCCGAGCGTTGCGCTGAACACCTACATCGCCGGCGGCGCTCTCGCCGCGGGAGTCTGGCGCGAGGCGACCATCGATCTGCGGCAGGCACCCTTCTCTGCCAATCTGCAGTTCGATCGGATCGACCTGCAATACGACAGTAGCGCCGCTGCCGATCCGAATCAGACGATGTACATCGACGACGTCACGGTGGGCCAACCGGCCGCCCAGGCCGTCAGCATCATGCAGATCGAACGCGACGTGACGGTCGCCTCCATGCTCAGCGATCGTTTCACCTGGCAAGACAGCTCGAACCGGCCACGCGTGGCCGTGCTGGCGCACAACGACACTGTTGCGGGACCGGGTGGCTCCCAGGGTGGCGCGTTGCGCGAGTTCCGCTATCAGTTGTCGAACGGATCGACGCGCGTGGCCACCGTGACCACGTACCTCAATGCCGGCTACCTCGGGTTCGGTTACGTCGTCAACCACTCCAACGCCGGGAACTGCGTCGGCGACGACTCACCGCTGGGTGGGTTCTTTGCCGGCAGCTGGCAGCGGATCTTCGAGGGGCGGCACCACGCGATCTTCCGCTTCACGCAGAACTATCCGCGGAACTGTTCGACGAACGCCTCGGGCAGCCACACGATCCCGGTGACGATGGACTGGGTTTTCTCCACAGGCCGCGACCATCCTCTCTATGCCATCAACTACGACATCGATCAGGCCTCTCCGGCGGCGGGCGTCAACGTGTTCAACGACGACTCCCGCGCTCCGTACGGCGAGCTGAATATCGATGGCCAGGGGTTCGACGGCATCAACGGCACGGCCTGGGGTGACCGTTACAAGTTCACCAGCACCAACGCGGCCAGCACCGCCATCACGCTCTCCAGCCCGTTTACCTGGAACGTTCTGAACACGGTCCCCTACGTCAAGGAGTGGCTTGACGGAAACATCACTGCTCCCAACAACACTCGTGATGCAACGATGGGAATCGTTCTGACGCAGACCCTGGACCAGCAGGATGCTGGCGGTGCGCGCCAGCCGGGTAGCGACATCACTGGCTATTGGGGCAAGACGAGCGCAGACAATGTGCACACGGCAGGCGCCAGCACCATCCCTGACGGGAACAACTGGCCCTACCAGGCGAACGGCAACAATCTGACGGCGGGGACAGGATCGAACAATTCGCGCCTGACATGGAAGACGCAGTTTGGGTTCATGGGCCAGTCGACTTACATCAAGAAGAATGATTTGGCCAACCCTCAGGCCACCGCACCCGGCTACCCGAAGAAGAGCTACTCGACCTACATCGTGCTCGGGCAGCACAGTGCCTCACCGGTCGAAGCGCAGGTCACGCAGGTGGAAACCATCCAGTC
>JBKJQB010000204.1:0-14213 GCA_046594105.1 Thermoanaerobaculia bacterium | reverse complement strand
CTGAAATCCGTTTTTCTTGACCACGGCTCCTGTCTTGGGGACTCGACCGAGGGTGGTGAAGATCAATCCGGCCACGGTCTCGTAGTCCTCGCCTTCCAGCTCGACATCCAGCACCTTCTCCAGCGCCTCGACGCGCAGCAGGCCGCTGACCAGGTACTCCCCGTTGCCCAGATCGACGATGGTGGCCTCACCCTCTTCGTGCTCGTCAGCGATTTCGCCCACGATCTCTTCGACCACGTCCTCGATGGTGATGATTCCTGCGGTTCCGCCGTATTCGTCCACAACCACGGCGACCTGGAGATGCTCGCTCTGAAACTCGCGAAGGAGCTCGGACACTTTCTTGGTTTCCGAGACGAAGTAGGGCGGGCGGGCCAGCTCACTCACCGCTGGAGTGGCATTGCGGACAATGGCCTCGAAGACTTCCTTGATGTGCACGAAGCCGGTGATGCGATCGACGCTTCCCTGATAGATGGGGATGCGCGAGTACTTCGACTCGCTGAAGATCCGGGCCAGATCCTGAAATGGCGTGGTGTCCTCGACCGCCAGCACGTCGATCCTCGGCGTCATCAGCTCGCGGGCCACGCGGTCGCCGAACTCCACGACCGACTGGATCATGCGCCCTTCGCCTCCTTCGAGGATCCCCTCTTCCTCGCCGACGTCGATGAAGGCCTGCACTTCCTCGTCGGTGACTTCCTCGTCTTCCGTCTCCGCCTCCTCTTCCCTAGCCAACCGCTCGAACACCTTGCGGAACGGGAACAGGAGGGGCCAGAAGAGGTAGTAGAAGAGGTACGACACCGGGATGAAACGTCGAAGAATGGTCTCGCCAATATCGTCCGGAACAAACGCCAGCGAGACCTTCCACACGACGATGATGGCGACCCACCCCAACGCGCAGAAGGCGAGGGTCCGTCCGAGAGGCTGATCGAAGAGCAACACCGAGGCGCTCACGGCACCGACCAGAGCGATCTGAAGCAGAGCGCCGCTGACCAGTTGAAGGTTGCGGTGGTCATAGTGGAACCACCGCCTGCTCTGAGCGAACTCCGGATCGCCACTCCAGCGCCGCAGAGTCACCGCGCTGACCTGCTGCCCGAAATAACGGACGGCGTCGAAGATCAGGAAAAGCAGTCCGCACGCGACCGTGGTCGCGACCCAGAAAGCGTGTGAGGGACTACTTCCCATGAGCGGGCATGGCGCGGGATTCTATCAACTGAAAAACAACGCCGTCGCCGCAGCGAACAGCGAAACCTTCATCAAGCGCTCAGCGCGACGATGATGCTTGCCGAATTCACGCCTGCCCGGGTCGTCCTCTCCCGCTTTCGGGTCCAGATCCCTCCGCAGGCGCTCCATTGTGCGTTCCTGCACACCGATTTCGTAAACGATGGTTGCCCCCAGAATGGCAATCGACAGCCACCGGATCACCAGCCAGGGCGTGGCCGCGTGGCTTTCCCAGACTATGGATTTCGCTGCCGCGCCGGCCACCACCAGCAGGAAAGCCACCGCTCGCAGCCTGGCGAACTTCCGCAGAATCGAGCCGAACAGCGCTCCGGCCTCGGGGCGAGGGAGGGCGCGGAACAGCGCCGGAGCGGTCAGCGCTCCCAGGACCACCACCCCTCCGATCCAGAGCGCCAGTCCGAGATGGTACGCAGCATTCGCGAGCAGGTAGAGCCAGTTGGGCATCGGGCGAACGATACACGAAGCGAGGCCGAGCGAGCCGGCGCGGTCACGGAATCGAGCAGGAATGCCGGCCTTTTAGTCGTTCGCATCACGCGAGCTGGACGAAACGGGAACGAAACCGGCGGCGCGGGAACGCGGATCCAGGCCGGGCTGTTCTTCTGGTGCGCCCCTGAGGTGCGATCATTGATCATGGCTACTCTCGCGACTCTCCTGATGACCGTTGCCCTCGCCCTCCCCGCCACCAGCCTGGTGCTTCGGAGCGGAGAGCGCATCGAGGTGGACGGGCCGATCCGCCAGGAGCAGGGGCGAGTCATCTTTCGGGCCGACGGCGTGCTCTATTCGATTCCGCTGCCCGAAGTCGACTTCGACCGCACCCGCGCCGTGTCCGAGAACGTCACCATGGTTCGAGGCGACGAGCGGATGCGGCTCAAGAAATCCAAAGAGGAGAGGGATCGGCTTCTGCGCGAGCTGGAGAAGAACCATTCGGGCACGGCAGCTCCCCCACTCCAATCGGCTCCCGTCCAGCGCGAGAGCGTGGAACCGGCCAGCAATCGCGACGAATGGAGCTGGAGGCAGGCAGCGAGAAGCTACGAGGATGCGGTGCGCCAGTCAGAGGAAGAGGTGCAGCTGCTAAGCGACCGCGTCGAGCGACTGCGCCATGAGATCCTGACCTTCATCTCCCTGGGCTACCGGCCGAACCAGTTCTCCTACCAGACCTCGGAACTGCAGTTCGCCATCGACTCGCTCCCTCGTGCGGAGTTGCAGGTCGCTCGAGCCCGTCGGTCTCTCGATCAGTTCCGCGACGACGCGCGCCGGCAGGGAGTGTTGCCCGGCTGGCTACGTTGAAAGCGGACGGTCGAAGAGGGCGCTGACGAGATCAGCGCTCGGAGCTGGCCGGAGCTGGGCGGTCCTGACGATTCAGGGCTGTGGGCCGAAAGTCTCGGAGACAAACCCCGCCGGCTTGATGGCCTGTTCGCGCATGGCCGCATCGACCCGCTCGAGAAAGGGATCGAATCCCGCCGCCATCACCGTCGCGCCGTTGAGCAGGCGGAGGTTGCGCTGGATGAGCGCCTCGATCTTTCCGCTTTCATGAACGATCGCGCCGTCGCGCGCCAGCGGATCGAAATCGCCGGAGTAAAGAATCTGCCGCTGATCGGGTTCGTACAGCACCACGATCTTCCGGGGATCCTTCGACGCAAGCATGTGCAGCACGATGCTCCGCACGGGGGCAATGCCGGTATCGCCCGCCAGAAACACCACCATCTCGTTCCCGCCGGGAGGCAGGAGAAAATCCCCGAATGGACCTTCGATGGTCACTGCGGCCCCGGCTTCGAGCTTGCGAAGGGCCGTGGCCCCCTTGCCGGCGCCACCGACTCGAACGCAGAGCTGAACCGCCTGCGGCCGCTCCGGCGCGGAGGCAATGGTGTACGGCCGGGAGACGCCGTCAGGAAACCGGAAATTGACCCACTGCCCTGGTTCGAATCGGAACTCCTGGTCGTGGACGGAGACCGTAATCTGCACGACGCCGGGAGCCAGCTCCTGAAGTTCCGTAACCGTCGCTGCGTGCAAGGGCATTGGGCAGATTGTACGGGAGGGGAGAGGGGGCGGCGCTGCCGATCGACGATTCAACGTTGCCGTGTGATCGGCGATTGCTGTCGGAGCAGGAGGCCAGCCGGTCACGCTCTGCTTCGGAAGCTGGCCCCCACCCTCACCACATGCCCGCACGGTCCAGCTTCCGGATCTTCTTGAGGATGCGATCCCGTTTCAGGCCGCGAAGCCGATCGACGAACAGCGAGCCATCGAGATGGTCGGTCTCGTGCGAAAGGGCGCGGGCCATGAACCCCTCGCCCCACATCACGTGCTCTTTTCCGTGGCGATCGAGATAGTGCGCACGGACCCGCGCGGGCCGCTGCACGACCTCGGTAAAATCGGGGATGGACAGACATCCCTCGTCTTCCGTGAGCTCTCCTTCGGTCTCCAGGATCCGAGGATTGATCAGGACGATCAACTCCCGGGGCCGCTTTCCCACAGACAGATCGATCACCGCGACGCGCTTGTTGACGCCAACCTGGTTCGCCGCGAGTCCGACGCCCGGCGCGGCATACATGGTGGCCACCATGTCATCGATCAAGGTCTGGAGCGGACCGTCGATGTCGGTGACCAGTTCCGTGGGCTGACGGAGCACGTCATCACCGTATTTTCGGATGGGAAGGACTGCCACGGGCGCTCCGATCAGGCCCGCTTGCGGAGGTTTTCGATCATGGCCTCGACGGTGTGCTTCGCCCGCTTTTTGTAAAACTCGTCGAGAACCTTGCGGATGCCGGGGAACTTGGACAGGGCGTTGTCGAGCTTTTCCTTGTCCAGGCGAAGCAGCTCGGTGGGTTGGGACGCCGTAATGGTGGCGGTCCTCGGCTTGCCAGTGAGCACGCTCACTTCGCCGAAAAACTCTCCCTGGCCGAGCTTTGCCAGATACACGCTGCCGGCGCCGCCGGTCCCGCGCGTGTAGACCTTCACCTCACCATTGGCGATCACGTACATCGAGGTTCCCGCTTCGCCCTCGCTGATGATCACGCCGCCCTCTTC
Organism: Thermoanaerobaculia bacterium; assembly: GCA_046594105.1. Taxonomy (GTDB): domain Bacteria; phylum Acidobacteriota; class Thermoanaerobaculia; order Gp7-AA8; family Gp7-AA8; genus JBDSGC01. The sequence continues at coordinate 9,956 of JBKJQB010000204.1, read as the reverse complement.
GTGCTGTTCGAGCTCCATCTGGGCAACGAGCGCTTCCCGCTCATCATCCTGCAGCACTTCGAACAGGGGGCTCTTCGGAACTTTCCGCGAGAACAGCGGCTCATTTTTCCCAGGCTCGGACTTCGAGGTAGTGGAGGTGGCCGCGGTCTGGCCGCGGAACTTTTCCGATTTCTTGCGGACTGCGATGGCCTGCACAGTCAGACCATTGTCGTCGTAGTACTTCGCAGTCTGCTCGTACTGTTCGAAGGCCTCGTCGGCTTTTCCGTCGCCGGCCAGGGCATCGGCATACTGCAGGCGGACGCGCGGATTGGAAGGGTACTTATCCAGGTCATGCTTGAGCAGAGGAATGGCGCGCGCAAACTCCTTGCGCGCGAGAAGGGTGGCACCGGTTTCTGTTTCTTCGGCCATGGGCGACCTATTCTATGCGAGCGGGGGCCATCAACACTCGATCAGTACCTGATGCGCTTCAGTTCGAGTTTGGCGGAAGAAGCCGGCGTGGAGTAGGGGTAACGGCGGATGCATTCCTCGAAGGTCTTGCGGGCCATCCCCAGGTCGCCGGTCTTCTCAAATGCCACGCCTGTTTTGAACATTGCGTCGGGCGCTTTGTTGGTCTCCCCGTACTCGGTGATCACCCGCTGATAGAACTTCATGGCCGTGGCGTAGTCTCCCGCGGCGAACCAGGTCTCACCAATCCAGTAGAGAGCGTTGTCCGCCAGCTCGCCGGAGGGCTCCGCGTCAAAGACCTGCTGAAAGCTTGTCCGGGCATCGGCCAGGCGGCCTTTTCCGTAGAGCATCAGGGCGCTGCGATAGGCATCCGCCATCGCCGCGGAGTGGAGGGCGCGCGGGGCCGGGCTGGAGATTTCCGGGGCGCGCGACTCGGCGACCGCCTCCGACACCGGCGCAGCCGCGCGAGAGATCGCCGGCTGGGCAGGTTGGGGTTCGGCACGCGATCCGGACGCTGTAGTGGTGCGAGGCTCCGGGGACGGACCGGCCTCCAGATGGGCGATCCGCGCGTTGAGCACGTCCAGCCGCTCGAGGAGCTCAGTCATGGAGGTCTGCAATTCCGAGAGCCGCGCGTCACTCACCGCGGATGCGCTCGCCGAGGTCTCAGCAGGCGGCACCAGAGAGGGCGGATCGGACTCATGGCCGGAACGTGCCGTGGAACAAGCCGTCAGCGCCAAGGCGACCAGAACGATGCCGGCTTTCTTCATGCGACCTTCAGATGCTCGAGCTTCTGCTTGGCCTTCCCTGCCCAGGTGCTCCCGGGAAATTCGCTGATCACACGCTCGTAATAGAGGCGGGCCTCGGCGGTTCGCCCCAGGCCGGTCAGAGAAGTCCCTAAGTCGTAGAAAACCGAATCCCGCTCCCGGTAGTTCGGATACTGCTCCACCAGCCCATTGAGGCGCTGGACCGCCGCTCCCCAGCTCTTGCGCTTCATGTAGTACTTGACCACCAGGTGCTCATGGCGGGCCATCCGGTCCAGGACATCCTGCTGCCGCTTCTCCGCTTCCGGCCGCAGTTCGCTGCGCGGGAAGGTCTTCAGCATGTCGTTGAACTTCTCCAGCGCCTCACGCGTCTTCTGCTGGTCGCGATCGGGTCGCTCCATCTGTTTGTAAGAGCACATGGCGATCTGCAGCATCGCGTAGTCCGCCCGATCGCTTCCGGGATAGCGGTTGATGAAGTCCCGATATTTGTACTGAGCCTCCACCAGATTCACCGCGTCTCCCTGCTCGTAGAAGGCGTCGGCGATGCGCAGGAGCGCCCGGCGCCCCAGCGGATCGTTGGGATAGTTTTCGTAAAGGTGCGTGTAATACGACCGGGCCCGGGCGAACTTCTTTCTGGCGAATTGCTCCTCTCCGCGCTGGAACAGCTGCTCCTTGGAGAGCTTCATCATCTCCAGATCGATTCCGGTACGACTCGGTCTCTGGGCCGCGCGCTGATGACGACAGCCAGCGGCCGAGGTGAGGATGCCGGCCAGCGCGATCATGGCCATCAGCGTACGTTTCAAAAATGCCTCCGTGGGAACTTCTGCCGGAACACTGCCGCGGCGTGGAATGTGTCACTTCGGTACTGTGGAACCCTCGATGGCGGAGCGGATCGCTGCGATGGCCGCCGGCCGGTCCTTCTGACCGAACACCGCGGAGCCGGCGACCAGAATGCTCGCGCCGGCCTGGCAGACCAGCGGCGCCGTGCGCGGATCGATCCCCCCGTCCACTTCGATCGCAACTGCCAGTCCGCGCTGCTCGATCATCCCTGCAATGTGACGAATCTTGGCCACCACCGGTTCGATGAATTTCTGACCACCGAACCCTGGGTTGACGGTCATGACCAGAACAAAGTCACAGAACTCGATGGCGGTGCTCAACGATTCCGCGGGCGTCGAGGGATTGAGGGCGATACCTGCCTGCCCCCCACCCTGCCGGATCTGCTCGAGCGCTCGCTGGAGGTGACGTTCCGCCTCGCAATGGACGGAAATCATCCCGGCCCCCGCCTGGAGGAACTGGTCGATGTAGCGCTGCGGCTCTTCGACCATCAGGTGACAGTCGAAAAGCAGCTGGCTGCGCTCCCTGCATGCCTTCACGATCGCCGGACCCATGGTCAGATTGGGAACGAAGTGACCATCCATGACATCGAGATGAAGCAGGTCAGCGCTCTCCTCGATGGTAGCGATCTCTTCAGCCAGCCGGGAGAAGTCGGCGGAGAGCAGCGACGGTGCGATGCGAATCTTCATAGGTTTTGAGAGGATCCGGACGAGCTCGGCCGGCTTTCTGAAGCAGACATCCTAGCCCGGATGATTGCCGGAGTCTTCTGGTGATGAAAGGAGGAACAGAGGATCGCCGGATCCCCGCTCCAGTACCGCAAGGCGCAGCGGAACCTCATTGTGTGGCTGTCGGAGCAGGAAGCGGGTTGGGGGCCGGCGCCAGCGGCTGCTCGATCATCCCGCTCTTGTCCTGCCGGCTGACCACGACGGTGATCGGATCACGCCCGCTGACCGGAGAGCCCCGCAACGGAAACTGGCGGATGATGACGCCGTCGGCAATGCCGGGATACGACTCGAAGTTGACGTTGGAGAGGTGGAGCCCGTAGTGATCCATGGCCATCCGCATGCTCTCCAGCGGCTGGTCGATGAGGTCGGGCATCACATAGGGAGGAGGGACCGGCGCAACCGAGACCAGCAGGGAGACGCCCGTCTGCGCCGGCACCACCGTTCCCCGGGACGGCTCTTCGGAAACCGTCCCTTGTTTTCCCGGCACTTCCGCGTACGCCACGTTGCCCAGCCTGAGATTCTGCTGCCCCAGCCGGAGCAGCGCAGTTCTGGCCGACTGTCCCTCGAGGTCGGGAACGGTGAGCACCAGCGGGCCTGCGCTCAACTCCACGCGAATGTCGGTCCCCCGCTTGACCAGGCTCGTGGTTCCAGGGGTGCGATTCTGCCAGACGATGTTGCCGGCGGCGATGCGATCGGAGTTGCGGCGGTGCTCGGGATCGACAACCAGACCGACTCCGAGGTCCGAACACATCGCTCTGGCCTCTGCCAGGGTGCGCCCGATGAGGTTCGGCGTGGAGACTGACTTCCCGCGGATGAAGAAGTTGAAACAGAGGTAGGTGCTGAAGCCGAACAACGCCACCACGAACGCGGTGAACAGCAGGTGATTGAGACAGCCGCGCTTCATCGCGCCTCGGGGCGGTCGCCCTTCGGGTGCTCCGCTTTGTATTCGGCCTCGTCGTATCGACGATCTTTCGCTTTGGCCAGGTAAAGCGGGATCAACGTTTCCTTCCAGACCTGCTCCATCCGCTCGGCAAAGAGGAACGAGAGTCCTGCTTGCACGTCTTCCGGAACCTCAGTGAGATCCTTGCGGTTGCCCTCCGGAAGCACCACCGTCTTGATGTTGGCGCGCTGCGCAGCCATCACCTTTTCCTTGACCCCTCCCACCGAAAGCACCTTGCCGCGCAGCGTGATCTCCCCAGTCATGGCCACGTCATGCCGCACCGGCCGCTCCCCCATCACCGATGCGATGCAGGTGGCAATGGCCACGCCGGCGGAAGGTCCGTCCTTGGGGATGGCCCCGGCAGGAAAGTGGATGTGGATGTCGTTCTCGGTGAACAAGCGGTCCTCAATCTCCAGGTCGGCCGCTTTGGAGCGCACGTAGGAGTACGCCGCGGTGACCGACTCGCGCATGACATCTCCGAGCTGCCCGGTGACGGTGGTGCGGCCGCTGCCGGCCATGCGGGTCGCTTCGATGAACATGATCTCGCCGCCGTACTGGGTCCAGGCCAGGCCGGTAGCCACGCCGATCTCCGGATGGCGCTCGGCAAATTCGTGCTCGTACGCAGGCAGGCCGAGATGAGGTTCCAGGTCCGACTTCTTCACGATGAATTGTTCTTCCGCCTCGCCGCTGGCGACTTTGCGGGCAATCTTGCGCAGAACCGTGGCCAGCTTGCGTTCCAGGTTCCGAACGCCCGCCTCGGCTGTGTAGTCGCGGATGATCGAGTGAATGGCATCGTCCTCGAAGGTGACGTGTGCGCTCTCCAGCCCGTGATTTTCCAGCAGCTCCGGGATCAGGTGTTTCTTTGCGATCTCCAGCTTCTCATTCTCGGTGTAGCCGGCCAGACGGATGACCTCCATGCGATCGCGCAACGCTGCGGGGATGTTGTCCAGAACGTTGGCCGTGGCGATGAACAGGGTGTGCGACAGGTCGTACGGAATCTCCAGGTAACGATCGACGAAGGCGTGGTTCTGCTTCGGGTCGAGCACTTCCAGCAGCGCCGAGGCAGGGTCGCCGCGAAAGTCTTTCCCGATCTTGTCGATCTCATCGATCATGATCAACGGGTTGTTCACCGCGACCTGCACGTAACTCTGGATCAGCTTCCCGGGCATCGCGCCGATGTAGGTTTTGCGGTGCCCGCGGATCTCCGACTCGTCGGTCACACCGCCCACCGCCATCCGCACGAACTTGCGCCCCAGAGAATCGGCGATGGCGGAACCGAGGGAGGTTTTGCCCACGCCCGGCGGGCCAGCGAAGCAGAGAATGGGGCCTTTGAGATGACCCTTGAGCTTGAGGACCGCCAGGAACTCCAGCACGCGCTCTTTGACCTTCTCCAGCCCATGATGGCGAGCGTCGAGAATCTCCTCTGCCTTCTTGAGATCGAGCTGATCCTCGGTGTGTTCGGTCCAGGGAACCTGAAATACGGTGTCCAGATGCCCCTTGATCACGGCGTAGTCGGACGACGACGGCGAGAGCTGACCGAGGCGGTTGACCTCGCGACGCAGGGTCAGCTTGTGTTCCTCCGCCAGGGGAAGGGCCTCCACGCGGTCGCGATAGGTATCCGCTTCGCGTTCGGAGCCGTTGGTGTCGCCCAGCTCGTCCTGAATGACTCGCAGCTGCTCGCGAAGGTAGGTGTCGCGCTCGCTCCGATTGATGGAGGTCTGAATCTGCCGCTGCAGCTCGCGGTCGAAGGTGGCCTTGCCCAGGTCGCGATGGATCCATTCGACCAGCATCTCCAGCCGCTCGATGGGATGCACGGTCTCCAGCAGCAACTGCTTTTCTTCGAGCGGAAAGTTGACGAAGGAGGAGAGCAGGTCGGCGAACTGGTCCGGCCCTTCCACCATGTTCATCCGCAGGATGTTCAGCAGCTCGTTGGAGTATTTCGAGTCGCTCTCCACCAGTTTCTCGAACAGGGAGAGCGCCTTGGTCATCAGGTGCTCCGTCTTCACCGTCTTGGGAATCGGCTTCGGTGCGATCTCCCGGAGCATCCCTTCGAAGTAGGGCTCAGTCTGCGTGATCTGCACGAGCTCGACGCGCTGCCGTCCCTGGAGAAAGACCTGATAGCGGTCCGACGAGAGCGGCAGCCGCTGCACGATGGCCGCAAGCACGCCGATCTGCGAGAGGTCCTCCGGGCGCGGGTTCTCCTTGTCGCCGCTCTTCTGGCAGAAGGCGGCGATCATGTTCTGATCATCGGAGAGGCTCTTCAGCAACCGCACGTTGCGATCGATGCCCACCTGAAGCGAGAGAACCCCTTCCGGAAAGAGCACCGAGGAAACAAGGGGAATGATCGGCAGACGGCTGGGGATCTCCTGATCCAGCCATTCCGAGGAAGCGCCGGCATTCTTTCGATTGGAAGTCGCCATTTCGTGATGAGTGGAGTGATCGACGGCAGCTGCTTTCCCGTTACACCCGGCTCGCGGTTCACGTTACACTGAAAGCCCGCCTGCATGGGCACGCGAATTGTAGAAAATGGACCCCAGTTGACCAATCATTCCCCACCTCTGCAATCCATGAATGAGGCTGCCAACGTTCTCTCCGATCCGGAGCTGAAGCGGGCCGATCTGCATTGTCACACCCGCTTCTCGGTGTTCAAGTACTTCCGCCGCGCCAACACCCGCGACTGCTACAACCCGCCCGAGGATGTCTATCGCCTGGCCAAGGAAAGGGGGATGTCGTACGTCACCCTGACCGACCACGACTCCATCGACGGCGCGCTGTACCTGCTGAACAAATACCCCGACATGAACGACTTCTTCATCGGAGAGGAAGTGGAGACCTACTTTCCGGAGACGGGGCAGCGCATCCACATCGGTGTGTGGGGACTGAACGAAGCGCAGCATCGCGAGATCCAGCGCCTCCGCCCGAACATCCGCGAGCTGGTCCCCTACCTGAAATCGGAGCGGATGATTTTCGGCATCAACCATCTGTTCCAGAACTATCGGATGAAGAATGTCGCCGGTCGCTACATCGCCGAGCTGCTGGAGATGTTCGACATCTTCGAGGTCATGAACGGAGCGATGGCCTCCTTTCACAACCGGATGGTGCAGCAACTGGTGGAGACGGTGCAGGGCCACGGCCGGCGGATCTCCATGGTCGGCGGCTCCGACGCGCACACCCTCAAGCACGTGGCAAAGGTGCACACCGTGTCGAAAGGCGAGACGGTCCACGAGTTTCTGGAGAACATCCGCAAGGGCGATTGCTTTGCCTGGGGAGCGGAGATGCGGTTCCGCGAGCTGGTGGCCGACATCTACCTGCTGACCCTGGCCTACCAGAGCGAAGCACGCGCCGATCTGCTCTCGACCAACTACAGCGCCATGGACAAGACCATCCAGCTGGCCACACGTCTCGCTTCCATCCCCACGGCCATGTCCGGCCTGCCTGCGGCGATCACCTCGCTGAACTACCTCAAGCAGATCGTGGTCACCAAGGGGATCTCGCTTCGCTTCCAGAAGCTGGTCGACGAGCTCCGTCCGGGACTGGGCGGGGACCGCTGACTTCCCGCGTGGCGCGCTTGCGTGTCTTCCGCAATCGAAGGCGGCCGATTGAACGACCCTGAGGCGGAAATTCTGGCGGCCGCTTTGCGAACCAACGCCGCCGGCCGTGCCGGCCTCAGAAGTTGACCGCGACGCCGCCGATGTACTTGCGGGTGCCGTTGATGGGGTCGAAGGCGTCGAGCAGCACCGGCGAGTTCGTGGCGCGGCCCAGCTCCAGCCCGAGGAGCAGCTTCAGGTCGACGGGCAGGTGAAGCGATTGCGCTAAGCGCACATCGACCCGGCGGGTCTGGTAGCTCGGTCCTGTTCCTCCCGTCTGGGGCTGCTGCATCCGGCGATACGAAACCGCCAGCGTGGTGCGCGTCGGAAAGAAGGTGGACTCCACATCGCTGGTCACGTAAATCTTCTGCGAGTTCAACAGCGTCTGCGTTCTCGGCGTTGCCATCCCCGCGCTCGACGCGATGTCCACCAGCACCCACCGGCCCAGCTCTTTGCGGAAACCCACGCGGAGATCGCGGCGAATATCTCCACGATCGATGAACAAGCCATCCCAGAAGTGCTCGGATCCCTCGCTGAAGACCACCCGCAGCGGCGAATCGGTCGCGCTCACGCTGACGATCGCCGAGAAGCGGTCGTGCTTCGGATCGCCCGCCACCAGTCCGAACGAATACGAATAGCGGGGCAGCAGGTGCGACTCGTCGGACCAGACCACCACGCTGGGAAGGGCGTTCGACCGCTGCTGATCGTAGACCTTGTAAAGCCCCGAGGCGACGAAGGAGGTGTCCTTTGCCAGCTTCCATTCGAAACCGGTGCGCGGTGCCCATTCCGTTCCGTACAGCCCCAGCCGGCTGGACATGCCGTAGTTGAGCGTGAGAGTGGGAACCACTTCGACCTTTCCGTTCGCCGTAAGATCGGCGGTCCGGTAGGTGGCGTTCGCGGTGTGACGCAGACTCTCCTGACTCACCCGCAAGGTGACGCCGATGTCGCTGTGACGCGTCTGCAGAATGGTGGTATTGCCAGCCACCTCGATCAGATCAGAGCCTGAAGTGGTCGAGAAGAGGTTCTGCTGACCAAGGTAACGCACCTGAAGCTTGTTGGCGCCATGCTCCCACTCGAAGTTGTGCGAGAGGATTCCGGCTTCCTGCTGGTCGACCGGGGCAGCATCGCGAAAGCGCCACCAGGATTTCGTGGAAGCAAGTTTGTAGGAGTCGGTGGGCGACGAGCGCAACTCCATCTGCATGGCGCTGGACTCGGCCATGGAGGAGCCGAATCGCGCATCGTCGGAGGGATCATCGACCCGATGCAAATTCCCGCGGAAACCGAGCTGCCAGTTTTCGCCGATGCGGCTCTGCACTCCGAGAGCGGTCTGTGCGTACGTCGGTGAGGCGGCCTGCGAAGCCACCCCGGTCATCGACATCATCTCGCCTTTGAACCGGGGAATGTCGTACGAGGGCGTGGACAACGCAATCTGTGGAGCCAGCATCACCCGGTCGATCTCCCGAAGAATGTCCGGAGGCACCGAACCCCGGATCTCCCACATCTGCTGGCTGGAGCCGGAGCGGCTTACGTCTTCCGCATCCAGGCTGAGCTTCAGCCGATGTTCCCGTCGCGTGGGAACGACCATGGCCATGGCGGGCGCAAATCCGTGTTTCAGGGCAATCACTTTGTAGACGCCGGCGGGGAGCTCCGGCAGCGAGAAGGTTCCGTCGCTTGCGGTGAAGGTCTGGATGACCTCGAGGCTCGCAAGGTTCAGCGCGATGACCAGCGCACTGCCCACCGGGCGGGCCGCGTTGTTGACGCTGCCCATCACCTGAACGACGGAGGGAAGCGCGGCCTGAGGTTGCGCAGGGGCAGCCATGAACACGATGGCGCAAGAAAACGCGAACGCAGGAACGCGGCGCATTGGCTCCCTCCTTTGCACAGGCGAGTGTAGGGACACGCGGAAGTTCAGTCAAACCATCGAACAGGGGAACTGCCTCCCCTCTTTCCGGGCCATGGCTGAGGTCGATCCGGACTCACTTCCTGATCGCAACGGCCCTGGCACTGGACCAACGGCAGTGTCGAGATTCCCCGGGACTCGCACACTGACGATCCCCAACGATCTCGACGGCGGATAGGTTCACCGTGAGTTTTCCGAAACAGGCCGGTTGCGTTCCCTTCGCGTTCCTGTCGCTCGATCCACAGGGTCAAGGACGGAGTGGCACTGCAAGCCGATCTGACGACCGAGGCGCGGAGGATGGCTTACGGCGTGCGCCGGGGAAGTTCGAGCACGCGATGCACGCGCAACAGGTTCGTCTTGGCGCGCTGGTAGATCGGGGAGCCCATCAGGATGACCAGGCGGTCGCCGGGGACGACGATGTCGCGGTCGATGAGGAACTGATCCACGCGCTCCACGATCTGCTCGTGGAACTCTCCCACTTCGCGCAGCACGAAGGGCTGCACACCCCACAACACGTTCATCCGCCGGGCCACCCAGCTCGAGGGCGTCAGGGCGATGATCGGCTGGCGCGGGCGGAACTTCGACATCAACCGCGCTGCGAATCCCGTCTGGGTGAAGACGACGATGAATTTCGCGTCGATCTGCTCGGCCGCGTAGTTCGCGGCCCCGGCCAGCGCGTCGGTGAATTCGTCCGTTTCGGAAAACAGGCGGAAGGGCTCGCGGCGATGAACGATGCGCAGCTGCGGGTTGTCTTCTGCGGCT
>JBKJQB010000201.1:0-19892 GCA_046594105.1 Thermoanaerobaculia bacterium | reverse complement strand
CGAGTTCCTTCTCCCCGCCGCAGCGGGGAGAAGGTCCGCGAAGCGGGGATGAGATACTCCGTTGGCTGTCAAGCCTGAAGTGCTGTGGGAACGTCGGGAATCGCGCCTTCTGCGATTTCCGAGGTTTCCACAGCACTTCAGCCTTGACAGCCAACGGAGTATCTCATCCCCGCTTCGCGGACCTTCTCCCCGCTGCGGCGGGGAGAAGGAACTCGATCGGGAGAGCTTCCCGTTTCTCACCATCAACGGCTGCGCCTCGCGCAGTGCCCGGCCTTCTAATTGACGCGCCCGCGCGTCATCTGCAATCAAAGGCGTCCGTGCACGCGACTGCTGCGAAAAATCGTGGCAGACGCTGGGCGAACCAACGCCGCCGGCCGTGCCGGCTACTTCCAAAACCTCACTTCGTAGATCGGCCGTCCCTCTTCCCGGTATTTCGCTTCATAGTTTGTGCGCGGGGGATCTTCGGCGCCCGGCACCCGCGTCTCTGAGCGGAAGACCGAGGCGATCAGAGGGGCGGCGATTTCGAAGTACTCCTGATGATCGGTTACGTACACCCCGCTCCCACTTTCCACCAGCACCCGTTTCATCTCCGCCAGCGCTTCCATGCGGATGATGCGGCGCTTCTGTTCGCGCTTGCGGGGCCAGGGATCAGGAAAGTAGATGTGCAGCTCCGTCACCGAGGCGTCGGCGATCATTTTCTGCATCACCAGAAAGGCATCGTGATTGATCAGACGCACGTTCGTCAGTCCCCGTTTTGTGACCCGTTCGCCGATCAGCCGATGGTAGTGCAGCGACTTCTCGATCCCCAGAAAATTGCGCTGAGGATCCTCGGTCGCCGTTCCGATCAGGAAGCGCCCCTTGCCCGAGCCGATCTCCAGCACCACCGGATTCGTGTTTCCGAAGAGGTCCTGGAAGTCGAGAGCGACGAATCCCGCTTCCCGCGGGTTGATGATGAGGTCGGACGCGGTCACCGGCGCATGATAGGGGTTCCAGCCATCGGCTCGAGGCCCAACTGGGGGCTGGCGGCCTCTGTGCCGAGGAGCCTGCGCGGTAGCAACGTCTTGAAGCGTGATCTTGGCCGAGCCTTAGGCAACCAACGCCGCCGGCCGTGCCGGCTTGCCTGACTTTTGCACTGAAGTTGCTCATGCGCCGCTCACTGCTGCTTTTCGTTCTGCTCGCCAGCACCCTCGCCTGCGCCACCAATCCGGTCACTGGAAAGCGCGAGTTCAACCTCGTCTCCGAACAGCAGGAAATCGCCATGGGGCAAGAGGGCAACGTGGAAGTCCTGCGTGAGTACGGGCTCTACAACGAGAAGCCGGAGCTCAATCAACTCGTGGACAGAATCGGGCGGAAGGTGGCGGCGGTTTCCGATCGGCCCAATCTCCAGTGGCACTTTGCCATTCTCGATTCGCCGATCGTCAATGCCATGGCTCTTCCAGGCGGATACGTCTACGTGACCCGAGGAATCATGGAACACCTGAACTCGGAGGACGAGCTGGCCGGGGTGATCGCGCACGAGATTTCTCATGTGGCTGCGCGTCACTCTGCGCGCAGCATGTCGCAGCAGCAGCTGGCGCAGATCGGCATGGTGGTCGGTTCGATCGCCGCGGGCCCGGCGGCATCGCAGGCGTACGGCAGCCTGGTGCAGCTCGGCGCGGGCCTGCTCTTCACTCGCTATTCGCGGCAGCAGGAGACGCAGGCCGATCTACTGGGTACTGCATACATGACCGAGGCGGGATTCAATCCGAAGGGCGCAGAGAACATGCTGCTGGCCCTTCAGCGGCTGGAGAACGGCAAGGGCGGCGGGTTGGAGCGCTACTTCATCGACCATCCGGATCCTGTGAAGCGGGTCAAGGATGTCCGCCACGAGATCGCCGGCCTGCAGGAGCGCAGCGCGACGATTGGCACGCAGCCTCTCGATCGCGGGTTGGTCGCCCGCCTGGACGGCGTCATCACCGGGGCGAGCACGCTGGAGACGACCATCCGGGACAACGTCGCCTACAACCGGCGTTACGGCATCATCGCCACTCCTCCCCGCGGCTGGATGGTGACCACGGAGCCGGGCGCGATGTTTGTGATGTCGCCGGAGCGATCGACGGGAGAAAGCCTCGTGGTTCAGGAGGTCCCCGTTCAGAGACTGCAGCAGTTCGGCTCCGCGCAGACGGCGGTGAGGACGCAGCTCCAGCAGATGGGCTTGCAGTTCGTGAACAGCGGCGTCGCCAGAACCTCGAGCGGGCAACAGCTGCCCGTCGATCTGTGGAGAGGGAACACCGAGCGCGGTCAGGTGACGGTGGAGTCGACCCAGCTGGTGGAGCAGGACAGCGCGATCATCTTCCTGCAGATCTCCCAGGCTCAAACCCGCGGTGAGGGGTTGTTCGGGGTTCTCCGGGACCTGCGCTTCGATCGCGCCAGAGCGCGCGAGGTGGAACCTCCGCGCATCCGTGTGGTCACCTCGCGCAGCGGCGACCGCTGGGATGAGCTGGCCCGTCGTGCCACGGGCAGAGCCGACGACGCCGAGGCCGTGGCCAAGATCAACGGCTACGACTTTCCGAGCGCTGTACCGGTGGGAGTTCCGCTCAAATTGCCGCAGGACGTGGTTCGCGAATCGAAAGAGCGGTGAAGGGAACCTTTTAGAAGCTTCCTTTCCGGATTTCGGGGAGTGCGGAAGGCCGCGCGGTTTCCGTTGCAGCGGGAGCGACGTTGATCGCCGCAGTCGGTTGCGGTCCCGGCTGCGGAGGCCGTGGTCCTCGGCTGGCAACACATCCGGAGGCGGCGACGATGGCGGCGGCGAGGAGCAGGCGCTTTCGATCCATGCAGCCGCTAACGATGACCCTCTGCGAGATCTTCCGCAAGGCGCACGTAGGTGTCATATCGCGCCCGGTTGAGCGCACCGGCTTCGACCTGTTCTTTCACCTCGCAGCCGGGCTCGTGCAGATGCGTGCAGTCGTTGAAGCGGCACGACTCCCCAGGCTCGGCGAACTCCGGAAAATAATCGCGGAGAGTGGCGGGGTCGAGGTCCCACAGCCCGAACTCGCGGATGCCCGGCGTGTCGATGATCCAGGTGTTGTCGCCGAGGTCATGCAGTGTGGAAGAGGTGGTGGTGTGGCGCCCGGTACCGCGGCGGTGAAGCTCGCCGGTGGCAATCTGCAGGCGCTCATCGAGCGCGTTGAGGATGGACGATTTTCCGACCCCGCTGTGCCCGACCAGCGCGCAGAAATGACCGCGAGCCAGATCGCGCAGCTCATCCAGCCCCTCTCCGCTCCGAGTGGAGACCGCGACCACCGGCACCGGCAGGCGGCGATAGGGATCGAGGACGGCCAGCTGGATCCGCCGTTCTTCCTCGTCGACCAGATCGATCTTGTTCACGCAGATCACCGGCTCCGCCCCGCCGCGCTGGATGGCGATGAGGTAACGATCGATCAATCGCGGCCGCAGCGGCGGCGACTTGATGGAGACCACGTGAATGACCCGGTCGACATTCGCAGCGATCAATCTCTGTCGATGCGCGTTGATCGGATCGGGGCGCGACAGCACAGTCTTTCTGGCAGCGATGCCCGCCAGCCGGCAGACACCCTCTGCCATCTCGGTGAGAACCCGATCGCCCACGGCCAGGGCACTCTTCTGCCGGACGGCAATCTGCGGGGGGATCAGGCACTCCCGCTCCTGCGTCCCGTCGAAGACCCGGCATCGCGCTTTGGTCAGTCCGATCACGATGGCCAGATCGGCCGAATGAGGCACCGTCCACTCGCCCTGCTCAAACAGATCCTCGGTGCGCACCGCCCGTTCGCGACCGCTCTGATGGGTGGCGTCGTTGCTCTGGCCGCGCCCAGGCTGCCGGTTGACAGGGTGTGGTCCTCGTCCTCGTCGATTCAATGCGGTCCACTCCCTCTTTCGAGCCAGTCAGACATAGCGCCCAGCCTATCCGCAGTGTAGACTGCACACCATCCACTTTTGGAAACTGCGAGGGTCCCGGCGCCATGTCTCGAGTAGAGAAGCCTCACATACTGGTGGCCGATGATAACGAGGCCACTCGTACGCTGATGATGGCGTTGCTGCAGCGTGAGTTTGCCATCGACGTGGCCCGCGACGGACAGGAAGCGATCGAGAAACTGCAGACCCGTCAATACGCCGCGATCCTCCTGGACCTTCGCATGCCGCAGACCGATGGATTCGCCGTCCTCGAACATCTGCAGCAGGCCTCCCCTGAGCTGCTCCGGCGCACGCTGGTGGTGACCGCGGCGTTGACGCAGCAGGACATGGCGCGGGCGCGAGCGTTCGCAATCTGCGGAATCATCAGCAAGCCGTTCGAGATCGAGACCCTGCTGGCTTCGGTCAGACAGTGCGCTGGGCTTGGCGAGGGGGGATCGCTCGGCAGTGTCCTGTGCACCAGCGGCCCGATGATTCTGCTTCTGGCCGATCTTCTCCGTCAGCGACTGATGTAACGCCAGCGAAGAAATCAGTGCGCCAGCCGATTGAGGATCGCCAGCAGCGGCGTTCCGGCGATCATCGTGGCGATGGCCATCGCCCCAAAATTTCTGCTTCGCAACTCCGCGCAGGCCAACACCAGATCGGCCAGCTCCGCTGCATCGAATGGCTTCTTCACAATGCCATGGATCTTCTGCGCGTTCAGGCTGGCAAGCTCCCTTCGTTCCGCGCCGGTGATGACCAGTACCACTGCGGGGGATGGAACGTCCGGACCATCCATCCGTTCGAGCACGCGGAAACCGTCCACACCAGGCATGAGCAGGTCGAGAAGCATGACCGAATAGTGATTCTCGCGCAGGAGCCGGATGGCCTGGGCGCCATCCCGTGCCTCATCGACCAGAAGCCCGCGTGCACGCAGCGCCGCCCCCAGCAGATTCCGGATGTCGCCGTCGTCGTCTACGACAAGAACGCGTTTCTGCGGCTCCGACGTCATCCCACCGTTCCCTCGCCGTCCCGAATCACTGACGGCCACCCTCTCGAGTGGCCGTCAGGAGCTGGAAGCTATTTCCCCGCGTTCTTGGCGTCGACAACCTGGAAGTGCTGCGTATTCACCTTCTCGTCGCCGATGTAGATGTCCGCGCTGTAGTCGCCCTTCGGCCATCCCTTGGTGCTCTTGCTGAAGCTCAGGAATTTGGCGCCGGCAGGAACCTGCTTCGTCTCGTCGCCAACTTTGGCGTTGTCCTTCCCGTTGAACACGACTTTGACGGCCGAGGTGGCGGGGGCGTCTTTCACCTTCATGGCGATGTAAACCATGGAACTTGGCGCGAAGTCGTCTCCCGTCTTTCCGGTCGGGATCGTTCCATCAGCTCCCACTTCATGCCCGATGGTGACGTCGTCGATGAACGACTGCGCCTGGATGGGATTCAGATCATTGGGCGACTTTGTTCCGGCGATTTCCTGCGTGCTTGCAGCCGTGGCGGTCGGTTCCGAACCGGTGACCGCTTCTTCCGTTTTCTTGCATCCCAGCGAAACGACCAGCGCCAGGGCTGCCATCAATACCAGCGACTTTTTCATCTTCTTCTCCTTATGCAACTCACGGAATTAGCAAGGGCTGAGCCATCAGCATGGTCGTGCTGCTGCGAAGGGAACCAGGTATCGGGCGAAAACAAAGCGCGACGCGTGGTCGTCGGCCTGGCCCCGGACGGGCTACGGCCGGCACGGCCGGCCTAGGAGCCTGCGCGGCAGAACGTCTTGGCGCGTGATCTTGGCGGAGCCTTGGGCAACCAGCGCCGCCGGCCGTGCCGGCCTATGGGCGGTAATCGCGATCCTTGAAGTAGGACCCTCGTTTCGCACCGCCGTCTTCGCCATTCACCTTGCGGACGGTTGGATCGTCTTCCGTCACCAGGCCCGGCGCCGGTGCCGGTGCGTCCATCTCGCCGGCCTGAACCGGGGAGACCAGCCCTCCCTGCTCCGGGCCGTTCTCCTCACTGTCGCGGCGGGAATCGTAGAACTCGCTCTGCGGAGAGGCGGAAGGTCCTTGTCCGGGATTGACGGTTTGCGGCGTCTTTCCCTGAACCCATTCGGCCTGACTCCCGTAGCTCTGTGGCTCGCTCTTCCGATCGTTCGTTGTCATGGCAACCCCCTGGAACTGCAACGGATGGTCCACTCGTCCAGCAGCAGACTCCCGTCATTATCACGCCGGCACATCCCGGTCTGGGAAACGATCCGCGCCCCGCAGCCTGAGCGGGTTGCGCCGAGGTCTTCACCACCCTCGCACCGGACGCCATTCCCCTACCACCTCATCCCGCTCTCCCAGGACGTAGTAGCGATCGTACATGGCAGCGGTCAGACAGGAGTGATTCGGAATCACGCGCACCCGCGTCCCCACCGGGAGCTCCATGGTCGTGGAAAGCTTCCCATGTTCCTGCGACAGCGCAACGAGCTTCACCGGAAGCGGCTGGAGCGAAAGATCGCAGACCGCGCCGAATCCGCATTCGGGGTCGACATGTTCGGGGCCGGGATCTTTGGAGAGTGCCAGCGCGCCGGCATCGATGATCGCTTCGCCGCGATCGGGGTACCAGCCGACCACGGTGGCCAGCACCGAGACAGCGATGTCTTCACGGCGGCATGCCCCGATGGCAGACTGGAAGGCGTCGTAGAACACGTAGTTCCCCGGACGTACCTCGTCACAGTCGTCGAAGCGATCGACCACCGAGGCGGTAGGGGTCGATCCGACACTCCGGATGAGGGAGTGCAACGCGTCGCCCAGCAGGGAACGAAAATGCGTCAGCGATGCGCTTTCCTCCGCTGCGATGCGCAGCAGCTCCTCTACGTTTTTCGCGTGGTAGGAATGTCCGGCGTGGGTGAGCACTCCGTGAAAACGGATGGCCGGCGACCGCGCCATGGCCAGAGCGAGTTGGACACTGGCGGCATCCAGTGGATTCACCCCAGCGCGGTGATAGCCGCAATCGATCTTCAGAAAGAGGCCGACCTGGATTCGAGTCTCGCGCACATGCGCCTCCACTTGCTGTAGAGCGCGCTCGGAGTCAATCAGCAGATTCAGTCGCGAGATTCGCTTGGCCAGCGCTGCCGCGCGTGGCAGCTTCTCCGGAGCGATGGGCACGGCGTACGTGATGTCCTCGAAACCGCCGTCAGCAAAAAACTCCGCCTCTGCCAACGTGGAAACCGTGATGGGGCCTCGGCCGCCGCCGTGTTGCAGGCAACCGATCTCGAGGGTCTTGTGCGTCTTCACGTGCGGCCGGAACACCACGCCGGATCGTGCCGCTTTTTCGCGCATGCGTTCGCAGTTGCGTTGCACCACGGAACGGTCGATGAGCAGCGCGGGAGTGGTCAGGTTCAACATAGAGGGGCAGAATACAACTGAGGGAAACGGCTGACGAGATTGCCATCGGGCGCGGCATCCACCGTGGCCCGGAATTGAGCGCACCACCACCAGCCCAACCCCCGCCATCAGCGATGACCCGCAAGATTCTCCACGTCGACATGGACGCGTTCTACGCCTCGGTCGAGCAGCGCGATGATCCGGCGTTGCGGGGAAAGCCCGTCATCGTCGGCTGGGCCGGCGAGCGCAGCGTGGTATGCGCGGCATCGTATGAGGCACGCACGTTCGGGGTTCACTCCGCCATGCCTGCCTCCCGGGCCAAGCGACTCTGTCCGCAGGCAGTGTTCATCCCTCCCGATTTCGAGCGCTATCGCGAAGCATCGCGGGCGATCCGCGAGATCTTCGAGCGGCACACGGCACTGGTGGAACCGCTCTCGCTCGATGAAGCCTATCTGGACGTGACCGAGGAGCTGACCGGCATTGGTACGGCGACGGAGACCGCTGAAGTGATCCGCCGGGAGATCCGCGAGGAGATCCATCTCACCGCGTCAGCCGGGGTGGCGCCGAACAAGTTCCTGGCCAAGATCGCCTCCGACTGGCGGAAGCCGGACGGCCAGTTCGTGATCCGGCCGCATCAGGTGGAGGCGTTTCTGGTCGGACTGCCGATCCGGAAGATCCCTGGTGTCGGACCGGCGACGGAAAAGGTGATGACGGAGTTCGGCGTGGCCACCGTCGACGATCTGCTGCGCTTCTCCGAGGAGGAACTGATCGGACGATTCGGCCGATGGGGCGCGACGCTCTTTCAGCTCGCGCGCGGGATCGACGAGCGGCCGGTGATTTCGTCCCACAAACGGAAGTCGTGGTCGAGTGAGAACACCTTCGCCACCGACATCACCATCGACGAGGTGGGCGCGTGGATCCGGGAGCAGTCGTTGAAACTGTGGGAATCGGTGAGCGCGCGCGAGCTGGTAGGGCGCACCGTGACGGTGAAGCTGCGCAACGGAAAATTCGAGACGGCCACGCGGAGGCTCACGCCGCCCGCACCGCCGGCGAACGGCGAGGAGCTGGCCGCGATCGGTGTGGACCTGCTGTCGCGTTTTGCCTTCGGCGAGGGCACGCGGTATCGGCTCGCGGGCATCGGTCTGTCGAATTTCGTAGAAGAGGACGAGGGTGCCCCGGGAGATTCGGAGGAGCCTGCCTTGTTTTCGTGAAGTGCCCGATGCGGAGCACATCCAGATGCGGTTTCAACCTTCTTCTCTCTGTTCGTAAGCGTGTGATAAGCGTGGCGCCGCTTTGTGGTGCTCGAGCTCGACGAGATTACCGGTGCCGCACCGGGTAGAAAACACTCCCCTCCAGCAGATTTCAGCCGGCGCCGCCGGCGAGAGACTGTAGCCCCCGGCTTCAGCCGGGGGGAACCGAGAATTCACATTCGCGAGCCCGCTTCAGCGGGCTTCGCTGCATCGGGTCGCTGCCTTCCCCCGGCTGAAGCCGGGGGCTACGGTCTTCTGCCGGCCTTGCCGGCTCCATCCAGGCCCGCGATGCACTCTGCATCGGCGATGTCATTTGGACAGGAGTGTCTGTGGCACACCACCGCAGCTGACGTCACCATCGCATGTGAGTCACCGTCTTCGAGATTTGACCGAAGCGGTCACACGCAGGGCAGCACCTCGATCTTGACGAAGTGCTTGATCGGCGACGCCGGTGTGTCTCGGACACTCCTGTCTATGCCGGTCGGCTGCGGCAGCGCTCCGTTACAATGCGCGCCACTTTTCAGGGGGAAGGCAACCGGATGAATCCAACGAAACCCATCAGCGTGGCGCAGTACGGAATCGGTCCGATCGGGGCGGAGATCACCCGGCTGCTGCTCAGCAAGCCGTGGGTCAAGCTCGTGTCTGCGGTGGACATCGATCCGGCGAAAATCGGGCAGGACGTTGGCGACGTGATCGGACTGGGTAGGCAGGTCGGCGTCAAGGTCACGAAGGAGATCGAAGGCAATCCGGAAGTGGTCTGCCATTCCACGGGATCACGGTTGCAGGATGTCGCCGGCCAGTTGACCACGCTGCTCGAGCGCGGCTGCCACGTTGTCTCGACGTGCGAGGAACTGTCCTTCCCCATCGACCAGAGACTCCGCGCCCAGCTGGCCGAGGCGGCGCGCTCGCACAACGTCACGCTCCTTGGCACCGGCGTGAATCCCGGCTTCGTCATGGACAAGTTGCCGCTGACCATCACCTCGGTCTGCCAGAGCATCACCGCAATCGAGATCATCCGCATCCAGAATGCCTCCACCCGACGGGAGCCGCTGCAGCGCAAGGTCGGCGCAGGCATGACCGTCGAGGAGTTCCGCTCCGCCGTCGATGCCGGCAAGATCAAGCACATGGGTCTCCGCGAGTCGCTGCTGATGGTCGGCTCCGGCCTCGGCGTCGAGTTCACCGAAGTCAGCGCCGAGAACATCCAGCCGATCGTCGCCGAGCGCGAAGTGGTCACCCAGTACCTGAAGGTTCAGCCCGGCCAGGTCGCTGGCGTGCACCAGACCATCGACGGAAAAGGCTCCATCAACGTCCGACTGGAATTGCGCATGTACGTCGGCGCGGAAGAGGTCGCCGCCGATCGCGTGATCGTGCACGGCGTGCCGGACGTCGACATGGTGATCAAGGGCGGCGTGCATGGTGACCGGGCCACCGCCGCCATGGTGGTGAACTCGATTCCGCGCGTGATCAGCGCCCGCCCGGGCGTGCTCACGATGGACGACATTCCCATCAGCTTCCGGTGAGGACGGCGAACTTTCGCGCGAAGCGTCTCGCTGGAGGCGAACGGCACTAATGACACAGCCTGAAGGCCCACGGGCCAACGTCGAGAGTCCTTCTCCCCGCCGCAGCGGGGAGAAGGTGGCCGTAGGCCGGATGAGGGGTCGATCCCATCCAACAGAGCCCCTCACCCCCGCTTCGCGGCACCCTCTCCCCGCGCGGCGGGGAGAGGGACTCTCGATGGGAGAGTTTGTCATCACCGCTTCCACGGCGCCCCGCGCCGTTTCCCGGCCTCAAGATGACGGCGCGCCGGTACGCTCGTTACGACGAATGGTCGTACACGATGCGCCAACCCACCGGAGTGCGGTGGACGATCACCGTAAAGCGGCCGTGCGGCTTGTCGGTCGCGCGGATCAGCTCCCAGGCGCCGGTCACCATTACGTCGTCGTTTCCGAGCGGACGCAGCGCGAGGTCCGAGAAGCCCAGCTTGCCCATCTTCGCCGGTGAGTCGTACTTCGCCTTGTATCGGTCGCGGACCTTCGTCCATCCGCGCGTCACTTCCGATCCGACGAACATCGTCTCTTCGTTGCGCGCATATCCGGCCATGTAGCCGTCGATGTCTCCACGGTTCCATGCCGCGGCCTGATCGCCGAGAACGGTGCGGATGGCATCGAGATCCCCGGCGCTGACACGATTCGCTCGTGCCCCTGCCGTTGCTGCGAGAAGCGTGAGCACCAGTGCGGTCGTGACTGCCTGACGTTTCATGAGCGAGGTTCCTTCAGAAAGAGCACCGACGTTCCTTGATTCTATGATCTTCGTCGCGAGCGATAGCAGATTCCCAATGCGATCAGCCCCGCCACTGCCCAGAGGATGATCCATGCCAGTGGCGCGGAACGCATCCAGTTCCACATCGCCAGCGTCAGCGCCCACAGTCCGTACACGAGCAGGAACATGGTCCGCTGCCGGCTGCGATCGTCGTCGCTGACAGCCACTCGTTCGGGCACAGGCTTGCGCTCATCCGCCGCCATGGACCAGGCCAGGGCGAACGTCGGGAAGCATCCTAAGAAAATGTTGAGCAAGAGGATCATCGGTCAGGCCGGCCGCGGTACGGTATCGCATGATCAGGGCCTTGCACACGACGATCGAGGAACGGGCTGGAGAAAGCTGCATCCACGCGGCCGACCGAGTGGGGAGCGCGAAACGGGCGGCGAATGGAGCGGGCGGCACCCGCTCCGTATCACTGTCCGCGATCGCCCGACTTCGATTACCGCGCGCGCGGTGCGACGGCAGCGACTCGCGACGCCAGAAACTCTCCGGTGCTCCGTGTCAGCGACGTCAGCGGCTCCAGCGGCGCGCTCTCGACGTTCGCGTTGAGCCGGCCACTCTCCAGCTTCTGACCCGACGCATCCGTGATCTCGTACGTCCCGCGGACCACGGCGGACTGGACGTGCTGGCCTGCCCTCGTTGTGTCGGCACTGCTCCCGCCCACCATCGGTTGCGAGCCCTCGACGACCGGATCGCCCGTCGACCGCACCGGGCGTGCCGGATCGGTTGCCGGGGTAAACGCGGTCGGGTACGGCGCACCGACGATCTCCTCGACGGTCGCCGTGACGCTGACTCCCGGAGGAAGCGCGGCGTAGTGGCCCAGCGCTCTCACCGTCTCCCTGCGCACGTTCTCGGCGAATTTCGAATTCGACTGCTCTCGCGCCGTTACCCGCACATCCACGGTTGAAGCGGTGGGGCTTGTGGCGCACGCCACCATCAGCAGTGCGGTCAGACTGGAAAGCATCAGCGTCTTGCTCATCACGTTCTCCTTAAGCGGATGGCCCGCCCTTTGTGGCGAACGTCAGCAAGAAGCGATCCCTGCGGTCCGCACGGAAACGGCTGCTGTTGAAAGACTCTCAAACATGGGCGGGCGCTGAAAATAACGATTCTGGTGCGAGAGGAAATTCGGCTTTGAGATCGAGCTCCAGCGCCGGCCCTCAACTCCCCTCTCCTCGCTCACGACTGCGGAGGCGGATCCAGACAATCAGCAGTCGAGGACAACCCGTCCTCTGTTCGGGGCGGGCAAGAGGCTCGTCGTCTCCGGGAACGCGGGCGGTCAGGTCCTATAGCGCACGTCGATGACTTTCCGCACGACGTCCTTGGCCACGCCCGGCAGGTTCTGCACTCGCGTGAGCACGTCGTTGAACGCGCTCGACTCGCCGCCGTGCTTGAAGCACTCGCCGCAGCGCGGGAGCGTGGCGAAGTCGCGGCGGGCGAAGGCCTCCTGCATCGTGGCGAAGCGCGGGCTGTCGATGATCTCGGTGAGAGAGTGCGTTTTCAGATCGCCGAGGACCTGATCGCCGTGCGCGTCGTAGCAGCAATGGGTGACCCGTCCGTCGGCGAAGATGACCACCCACGTAAAAAAGGCGCCCTGCACGCAACCATAGAACTTGCCGTGCAGATCAGTCTCTTCATTTACGTCGAGCGCCTCGCAGGTCTTCTCGAT
This sequence comes from Thermoanaerobaculia bacterium, assembly GCA_046594105.1. Classification (GTDB taxonomy): domain Bacteria; phylum Acidobacteriota; class Thermoanaerobaculia; order Gp7-AA8; family Gp7-AA8; genus JBDSGC01. The sequence continues at coordinate 7,390 of JBKJQB010000201.1, read as the reverse complement.
GACGCGCGCGTTCTTGAATTCCTTCAGGTCGAACAGCTTCCTGAAGTCGTCCACCGTCTCGTTCAAGGTCAGGCGCGAGCGCATCTTCTGGATCTCGATCCGGATGGGATGTCCTTTGGCCTGGCGCAGAAAGGCGCGGGTCAGCGTGATGAGCTTGTCGAGATCCCCACCGGTGCGCAGCTGCGGATAGATCTCCGGCTGCACGGAGTCGACGCAGATGCGCAGCCGTTTGAGCGGCGACGCCAGCAGCTTCGCGCCCACCGCCTCGGTGAGCACCAGACCGTTGGTGCTCACGCTCGCTTCGGGGAACAGGCGGATGGCGTCATCGATCCGCGCATACAGCAGCGGCTCCCCCATCTCATGCAGCCACTTCAACTTCAGGCCGGCGCCATGGATCTCCCGCTCCGCTTTCTCCACCACCCACCACTCCATGTCCTCGTACGGACGGCGCAGCACGGGCAGCGGACACATGCCGCAACGCAGGTTGCACTTGGAGGTCAGCTCCAAGCCGACTTTGATGCGTCGAGGGATGAGGGTCATGTTCGCTGCACCAAACGGGAGAAGAGCGCGCCGTAATCCTCCCACGAGCACTGCCGCGCCGTCCGGATGGCCGCTGCCTCCATCGCCGGGCGATCGCAGGAGGTGAAGAATCGGGTGACCGCCGCTGCCAGCGCCTTCGGATCCTCCGAGGGCACCAGCAGTCCGTTGACTCCGTCCTCGATGACCTCCGGAAGGCCGCCGACGCGCGTCGCAATCACCGGCCTGCCGAAGTGAAAGGCGGTCAACGCGACCCCGCTCTGCGCCTCGGTTCGATAGGGAGCGAGGACCACGTCGGCCGCCGCAAAGTAGGTGGCAACCTCCGAGTCGGGGATGTAGCGGAACTCCATCCGCGCATTGGCCAGACCGTCGGCCAGAGCGCGGTAGTGCTGCCCACCCTTCCACCACGCCTCCCCCGCCGCCAGCAGGAAAAGATCGGGGGTCACCTCTCTCCATGCTTCGATGGCCAGATCGAGACCCTTGAACGGGCGGATGTGGCCGAAGAAGAGTGCGACCTCCCGCCCTGCCAGGTTGAGTTGGCTCTTCGCTTCTTCGCGCGAGGGAACCGCCCCTCCCAACTCGTGTACGGGCAGGTACGTGGGCACCACGCGCTTCTTCGGCAGCCTGCGCAGGGCCTCTTCCCCCTCGCTCCCGGCGTGCACCACGATCACATCTCCACGGCGCAGCAGCGCATTGGCCAGCACGCGCTTCCAGGCCGCCGGCTCCTTGTCGGTGATGTTGTGGGCCTGAACGATCACCTGCGTGGAGCGCGGAAGCAGCGAGGTCAGCACCCGATACGGAATGGCCCAGATCCAGATCCACCAGACCAGCACGATGGCATCAGGCGCCTCGCGCCGCAGTCGCATTGCCTCACGAAACCAGGTCCAGGGATTGAGGATGTCGAGCGCGAACTCGGCATCGTCCGGCGTCTGGTTACGCAGCGTCTCGTCGATATCATCGCCACCCGGGTAGAACCGCTTCGGATACTGCCGGCGAAACGACAGGATGGTCACGTCGCAGGATTTCGCCAGCTCCAGGGCCAGACGCGTCGTGCAGTAGGCGATGCCGGCCCGGTAAGGGAAGACCGGCCCGACGATCACGACGCGTTTCCTCATCGCCGGCTCGTTTTTTTGGACCCGCGGCTGGCGATCATGCGGCCGAGAGGAAATTCACCACGGTCGAGGCCAGGTAGGCGCCCCAGGTCTTCACGTCGAAAACGAGCGAGGAGGACATGAAGCAGGAGTGCGTGCAGTGGCACTCCTTGGCCCGGATGGAGGTGCGCTGCGCGTCGGCTTCTTTCGAAAACCACAGCTTGTTGAAGTCGTAGCCGACGTCCTTCACGTTGCCCACCGCATCGCGCAGCTCGCACATCTTCACTTCGCCGCGAGCGTCCAGAACACCCGACACCAGCCCGGCGTGGCAGGGGTTGACCTGCGTCTCCTGCTCCAGGATGGCCAGCTCCATGCGTCGGGTGTACACCTTCATGAACTTGAGAAAGCTGTCGTAGTGCGAGAAGCCGTTCCAGTAGGCCTCCAGCTTCGGCAGCAGCTCACGATAGCGCTGCGTGGTGATGGGCTGGATGTTCTTGTCCGGCTGGTCTCCTCTCAGCATCTCGAAGGAATGGAACGAGATCAGCGGGAAATCGCGGCGCACGCCGTCCATCAGTTCGTCCAGATCCTCAGCGTTGTAGGTGCACAGGCACGTGTGCACGTTCACCGTGAGGTTGTCGTACTTTTCCTTCAGCGGCATCAGCGCGGCGTAGGTCTTCTTCGCCTTCTCGTAGTTGTTCGGCACGCCGCGGATCCAGTCGTGCTTCTCCCCGATGTGATCGATGGAGAGGTTGACCACGATCTGGGTGTCGGGGCAGCGCTGCAAGGCAGCCTCCGTCGAGCGTGCGATCAGGTCGCTGACGATGGCGCCGGTGGGGATGGTGATCTGCTTGACGTGATTCTTCGTCGCCAGCATTTCGCAGACATCGGGGAGGTCACGGCGCAGGAACGGCTCGCCGCCGCTCATGACCACGAACAGCAGGTCGCCCAGCGAAGAGAACGTCTTCTCCAGTTCCTCGAACGACAGCTCGTGCTCTTTGTTCTTGCGCAGCTGCTCCCAGTTGAAACAGGTGCGGCAGAACGAGTTGCAATCGTAAGTCAGCCCCAGGATGAGGTACACCGGCTTCATGCCTCGCTTGTCGACGAGGTAGCGCAGGTACTGCAGTTTGTCGGTGAACTTCATCGGTCACAAGGTTGGCAGATCGGCCGTGTTCGATCAACCCGCTCACGGAGTTAGGTATTGCAGCTGGGAGGTTGCGCGTGGAGCGAAGAGCCGGCGAAGCCCGGCGCAAGACGGTAGCCCCCGGCGCGAACCGGGGAAAACGACAAACTCCCATTCGCGAGCCCGCGTCAGCGGGCGACAGCACAACGGATGGACTCCTCGGTGGTTCGCCAGATGATGCGGAACCCTTTCTGTCGCCCGCTGAAGCGGGCTTCGCTGCCTCGGGCCGCTGCGTTCCCCCGGCTGAAGCCGGGGACTGCGGTCTCTCGCAGGCTGCGCCGGCTATCTGCCTTTCGGCTTCACCCCCTCTACCACCATCCCCCACACGATCGCGCACCAGTACGTCAGGTGATGCGCGGCGAAGGCAAGAGGCAGAAGCGGCCAGTAGCGTGCCGGGAGCCGCGTGGTCCGCGCACCGAGGACGAAGGTCAACAGGTAATAGACCGGAAATGCCAGCGGAAAGGTCAGCAGCCCGGCGGCGCCGGCTGCCAGGAAGGCCCAAATCCGAGGATTCTTCGCGTACGCCGGCGCTCCACGGACGATCATCCGGCCCGTCTTGACCCGATACCGCCAACGCTGCCGCAGGTACGGCCCGGGAAACGCGCGACGTCTGTGGAACACGATCACACCGTCGTGATGGACGACCGCCGGCATCAGGCCCTCGATCAACGCTGTGTCCTCACCGATGTATCCGACTGACTCATCGAAGCCGCGAAACGCACTCCTGCGCACGAACAGGTTGACCAGGGCCACGTCTCCCGGCGCGCGAACGGGAAACACACCCCGCCGCCCCTCGTGCGCGGCCACTCCGCTTCCGATATGGCGGGTGGAGAGCAGCGTCTCGGAGATCAACTCCGCCGCGGTCGAGTCCGCTGGAGCGGGATCAGGACCTCCCAGAGCGAGGACTTCCGGATGAGCTTCCAGATACTCGACGGCAGTGGCCAGCCAACCCGACGAAGCGGTGGCATCGTCATCCAGAAAGGCGAGAATCTCTCCCTTCGCCTCGGAAACTGCTCGATTTCTTCGAGTTGCGGGATTACGATCCGGCTCGACGACGTTTTGGAACAAGGTCCCGAAAGGCGTGTGGAAGGAACTCGTCGGGGCCAGCGGAGCCGCCAGCACCAACGGAGCGGCAGACACGACGATCAGCTCGAACGCAAAGGGCGCTTGTTGCTGGAACACTGAGGCGATGGCACGCTCAGCATCGCCACCGAGCCGCTCGACGGGCATGATTACGGAGACTTTCAACGAGTGCAGCATCCATTCGCCATTGTGAGGGCGAACCGCCGCTTTTCGGGCGCACTCAGTAGTACACCCCGCTTTCGGGCACTCGAAGATCCAGAGAAGAGTCGATGCATGAAGCAATCGCGGTCGTGACTGGGCCGACCAACAATGCCGGCGGTGCCGGCCTGAGACTATGAAACTGATCGTGCAGATCCCGGCCTTCAACGAAGAGGCCACGCTGGCCCAGACACTGCGAGACATCCCCAGGAGGATCGAGGGCATCTCCTCGATCGAGATCCTCGTCATCGACGACGGCAGCAGCGACCGCACCGTCGATGTTGCCCGGAAGTCGGGAGCGGATCATGTCGTCGAGTTGAAGACGCATCGCGGTCTGGCGGCTGCGTTCGTGGCCGGCATGAACGAGGCCCTGCGGCTCGGTGCCGACATCATCGTCAACACGGATGCCGACAATCAGTACAAAGGGGCAGATATCGCGGCGCTGGTCGCACCGATCCTCCGAGGCACGGCGGAGGTAGTCATTGGGGACCGGCAGGTGGCGAGGTCGCCGCACATGTCGCCGGTCAAGAGAATGCTGCAGCGCGTTGGGAGCTGGACGGTGGGATTGGCGTCCGGGCTTCGAGTCAGCGACGTCACCAGCGGGTTCCGCGCTTTCTCGCGCGAAGCCGCCCTGCAGCTCAACGTATTCAATCCTTTTACTTACACGCTCGAGACGATCATTCAATCGGGCAATCGAAACCTTGGTGTGGTCAGCGTTCCCATCCGGACGAACGCTCCGACCCGCCCTTCACGGCTGTATCGAGGACTGGGTACTTACTTGAGAAAATCTGTGGCAACGATCTTTCGCATCTACACGACGTACAAACCGCTCAAAACCTTTTTCGCCATCGGCGGTCTGCTGCTTCTCGTCGGCACCGGCCTGGGCATCCGCTTCCTGCTGGAGTTCGCGCAGGGGGACCGCGCCGGGCACATCCAGTCGCTGATCCTCGCGGCCATCCTGCTGATTGCGGGATTCCAGACGCTGCTGATCGGCCTGGTGGCCGACCTGATCGCCGTCAACCGCAAGCTCAGCGAGGAAGTGCTGATCCGGCTTCGGCGCATGGAGACTCCGTCGACCGAGCGTCCGGCGGCGCGGAATCCTCAGCGCGACCGCACGGCGCGGCCCGAGCCCGCCCGTCCGGAGACTCCTCGCCGCGACCGCCCTGCCGGCAATCGACCTGCTGGCAACCGTCCCGCCGCCACTCCTGCAGTCGCCGCCAAAACGGCGGAGCCGCAGTGGGTCTGGCTGATGGATGAGAACAAGCTCGCCGACCGCGCCCCGTCGATCGCAGGTGACGATCCGGATGGACCGGACGAAGAGACGCTGGCAGACGAGACGATTCCGGCGTCTGCCGGCTCAGTGGCAAAACGGGGCGCTCCCGGCAACGGCGGCCCGCGCCGTCGCCGTCGCCGTCGCGGTGCCCCGCGCCAGGCCACCGAGCTCCCCGGCAATCGCGGCAAACACCTCGGCGGCGACGAAACGTAGGATCTTAAAAGCAGTCCTCGCTGCGGTTGCTGGTGTGGTGCGGCCGTCATCGGCCGCCCCTGCTGCTTTGGGACGCGACCGGGACGGCCGCACCACACCAGGCCCTCGCCGGTTCCCTACCGGTACGCGCCGATGAACCGCGCGGTGACTGCTGCGGCCATCCGTAACTCCGCCGGCTCGTGCACCAGCGGGTGGATCGCGCCGTAGGTGTGGCTGGCGTTGCGGATGATCACGCGGGTAACGTCGCGGCCGGCGCTGGCGAGGAGCTGCGATTCTTCCACCGGCACGCTTTCGTCGCGGCCGCCGTGCAGGACCAGCATCGGATTCCGGAGCCTGGAGACGGCGGCCTGGATGTCGAGCTGATCGCGGTGCTCGTCGTAGTCATCGAGGATCCGGGTGGACATGCGCATGACGTCGTTGGTCCGCGCGTTGAGGATGTCCATCGAGCCGTTGCGGCGCCACAGGGCTTTGGTCGGCTCGTCCCAGCGGTCGGCGCGCGCGATGGCGCTCCAGGTCACGACGCCGCAGAGATTGTCCATGCCCGACGCTGCGAGCAGCGCGATTCCGCCGCCCCGGGAATGGCCCACCAGAAACGTCGGGAGGGCCAGGCGCGCCTGGCAGTAGCGCACCACGCGGCGGAGGTCATCGATCTGCGTGGTGTAGGTGTCATCAGCAAAAAGGTCGAGTCGATCGAACGAGTCAGGCCGTTCACCGATCCCGCTGCGGGACATGTTGAAGCGGCAGACGGCGGAGCGATCGCGGGACAGTCCATCAGAGAGCCACGGGAAGAATCCCCAGTCCTTGAATCCCTTGAACCCGTGGACGATCACCACCAGCGCGCGCGCTCCCTCAGGCGCGTCGAGATCGCCCTGGATGGTCAAGCCCTCGGCCGATGGAATGGTGAACTGGGTCATCAAGGTCTCTGCGCCGCGAAGCTGCGCGCGATGTCAGACATTGAAACGGAACAGCAGCACGTCGCCATCCTGCACGACGTACTCTTTTCCTTCGCTGCGGACCTTCCCCGCAGCCTTGGCGCCCACTTCGCCCTTGTGGAAGATGTAGTCAGCGAACGCGGTGGTCTCGGCACGGATGAAGCCGCGCTCGAAGTCGCTGTGGATCTTGCCCGCTGCCTGCGGCGCCTTCGACCCGCGATGGATGGTCCAGGCGCGCGCCTCTTTCGGGCCGGCGGTGAAGAAGGTCTCCAGATCCAGCAGATGGTAGGCAGCGCGGATCAGCACGTCCAGGCCGGGCTCGGCCAGTCCCATCTCCGCGAGAAAATCGCGGCGCTCGACGGAAGGAAGCTGCGAGATCTGCGCTTCCAGTTCGCCGCAGATGGTGACCATCTCTCCCTGCTTCTCTTCCGCGATTTTGCGCACGGCGGCCACTAGTGGACTCTTGCCCTCGAGGTCGTCCTCAGCAACGTTGGCTACGAAGAGGACCGGCTTGATGGTGATGAGATTCAGCTCGTCGATGAGCTTCTGTTCGCCCTCGTCGAATTCGACGCCGCGGACCGGCAGGCCTTTTTCCACCGCCTGCATGGCCTTGTTGTAGGCCTCCATCTGCTCGATCGCTTCCTTCTGGCCGGACCGCGCCAGACGGCTGACCCGATCGATGCGTTTGGTCAGCGCCTCGAGGTCGGCCAGGAGAAGCTCGGTGTCGATGATCTCGATGTCGCGACCGGGATCGACGCTGTTCTCAACGTGGATGACGTTCGGATCTTCGAAGCAGCGCACCACGTGCAGGATGGCGTCGGTCTCCCGGATGTTGGCCAGGAACTGATTGCCCAACCCCTCCCCTTTCGATGCTCCGCGCACC